>JAFZQN010000016.1 GCA_017620375.1 Lachnospiraceae bacterium | reverse complement strand
GTACCCGATACGGTTACCTGAGCACTTGTTACGGGGTCGAATTCATTTACCATGGAAAAACCGATCTCCATGTCTATCAAATGTCCCGCAAGTCCTATTATCTGATAACATACATTGGCTAAGAATCCAAGGATCAGTCCGCATAACAGGTTTTCCAGTATCATTCCCGCATACCCTATCACTCCCGCATACTCCAGAGGTTCATAAGGTATGGTCGAGAATACCACCAGTGAAAGCATCAGGGTAAAACCTATCTTGATGCTTCTGGGTGAG
This sequence comes from Lachnospiraceae bacterium, assembly GCA_017620375.1. Lineage (GTDB taxonomy): Bacteria > Bacillota > Clostridia > Lachnospirales > Lachnospiraceae > RUG11977. The sequence goes on along the minus strand of JAFZQN010000016.1, from coordinate 27,681 downwards.
TTTTTCAGACTGAAAAACGGAGCGGTAAATACAAATCCGGAAAGCCTTATCAGTATGATCAGGAAAAACTCCAGTTGTTGTAAGGAAAATACCATCTCATTCATCTTATAAACGTATTAAAATTCTCAAATAAATACTCCATGTACTCTACTATACTTGTAAGTATCCAGTTACCGGCTATCATTATCACCAGGAATATACTGATGAGCTTAGGTACAAAGCTTAATGTCTGCTCCTGTATGGATGTAACGGTCTGCAGTATACTTATAACAAGACCGACTATCAGCGATACCAGAAGCATCGGAGCCGAGACCTTTATGATAAGATAGAGCGTTTCCCTGAGCAGGGTTACTACCATTTCTTCACTCAATTCAAGCACTTCCTTTCTGTTGGTATCCGTGGCGGACTGTCTTACAGGATTCCGTACGGTACGTTAGTAGAATGTCTTTACTACCTGACCTATTATGAGGTCCCAGCCGTCAGCTACTACAAAGAGCAATATCTTAAACGGCATTGAAATGGTGGTGGGCGGTAACATCATCATACCCATTGACATAAGCGTCGATGCTACAACCATATCTATGATCAGGAACGGGATATATATCAAAAATCCGATGATAAATGCAATACGGAGTTCATTCAGTATAAATGCGGGTATAAGCACGGAATTGGGAACGTCAGCCCTTGTCTCGACTTCATCTATCCCTGCTATATCAAGGAACAGCCGAAGATCCTTTTCTCCGCCGTCCATCTGCTCAAACATGAAGTCCCTGATAGGCTCCATCCCCTTTTCGATAGCTTCCTCTGTGGAGATCTCGCCGTTATTAAGAGGTGTGATGGCCGCATCGTATATCTTGGTAAGTGTCGGAGACATTATGAAAAATGTAAGGAAAAGTGCCAGTCCGATAAGTACCTGGTTTGGAGGTGTCGTCTGTGTGCCCACGGCGGTCCTCACGAAATGGAGTACTATCACTATTCGTGTAAACGACGTAAGCATTATCAGTATGGACGGTGCCAGGGATATGACTGTAAGTATCAGGAGTATCTGAAGAGTAGCCGAAAGAGAGCTCGTATTGTCCCCGTCAAAACGGAACGTAAGCCCTCCCAAGTCTCCTTCAAGATAATCCTTTGTCGTATCCGTGTCTTCATTGGAACGCGTAACGGCCGGTTCATCCTTCACTTCGGATGCGCCGACCTTAATTTCTGCACGACAAATAGAGGTTAATACGCACATCAGCACCAGGAGAACTCCAAACACCAATGCTTTCAAAAGTTTTCTCCTGCCAACTGCTTCTATCATGCTATCAACCTTTATCTTTATTTTTTTATTCGATCTTTTTATCTATGTGCTTAAGTGAATATCACTTAACGTCTGTGTTGTCATCCGTGGTTAAAGTATCTTCCGGAGTATCTTCTGCGTCAGATACTGTCTCATCCTCGGACTTTAATGTGAGCTTAGCGATCTCTCCAAGCTCGCTGCTTCCGGTACCTGATGCGTTCTTACGATGCATCAGTTCATTCATCTGCTCTTTAAAGCTCTTTGGCTTCATCTCGGCCGGAAGTACTTTAAGGTCATCCTCGCTCAATTCGGAAATGAGCGTAACGCTTTCTTTTGTAACTGCTATACAGAAATATCTCTTTCCGACTTCTACGATCTGGAGATATTTATTCGGAGTGATCCTGAATACATCGACACTCTTAAAGTTTGACTTTGATCCGCTCTGTATCTGCTTTTTCCCGACGAACTTCGTGGTAAAATAGCTGGCAGCTATTATCAGGATACACAGGATGATCAGACCTATAAGCTTCAGGATACTTTTTATTCCTCCGCCTTCCAAAGGAACCTTTGAAGCCTCTGTAGCAGCTTTTCCCGTAATCTCAGTGATCACATACAAAAAATACGGCATTTACTTTATAACCTCTGTAACCTTTATGCCAAAGGTCTCCTCTATTACGACTACTTCGCCTTTTGCTACATATTTGCCATTGACCAGTACATCTACCGGTTCGCCCGCAAGACGGTTAAGCTCTATAATGGTACCCGGAGCGAAATCAAGTACTTCCTTAATGGATTTGCTCGTTCTTCCGAGTTCCGCGGTAACCTCAAGCGGAACATCCAGGAGCAGATCTATATTCTCCGTCTTAAGCAGAGGATTGTTCACCTCGGTAAAAGGCTGGAACTGAACCGGTGCTATGTTAACATTCTGAACCGGTGCAGCCTGATATGGTGCAGACGGTGTCTGCGATGCATACATTCCGTTGGGATATGCGTACGGTTGCTGTGCAAACATTCCTTGTTCCTCCTGTCTTGGTGTTGTTGAAACCGGCTGTGCCTGTACGGGAGCCTGTTTCGGTTCGGGAGCCGGGGCCTGCTTAGGTGCGGGGCTTCCTGCTTCCCCACTCATATCTACAAATTGATTGTAGATGCTTCTTGCGAAATCAAATGAGTACATCTGCATGATCTCGCTGTTTATCAGATTGTCGATCTCCATCTTAAAGGTAACTTTTACAAAGTCGCCTGTAAGGAAATCAGCTATGTCTGTCGCGTTAATGACCTCGGTAAGCTTTACCAGGCTTGCTGTGGGAGGACTGATATCGATCTTCTTATTAAGCATGGAGGACATCGAAGTCGAAGCGGAACCCATCATCTGGTTCATAGCCTCCCCGATGGCACTCAGCTGAAGCTCGTTAAGATCTCCCGGGCTGCCGTTTCCGTCTCCTCCCATCATGAGGTCGGTAATGATCTTTACGTCATCCTCTTTAAGGATGAGTATGTTATTGCCCTCCAGTCCCGATGTATAATAGATCTGGATACATACACACGGTGTCTGAACCTCAGCCATAAGGTTGTCCCATGTGGAATATGTGACATTGGGAGTCGTTATGCTCACTTTACGGTTAATAAGTGCGGAAAGAGTTGTAGCGGCTGTACCCATACTGATATTGGATACTTCACCTATAGCATCTTTTTCTGCATCCGTAAGTGTTTCCGACGGTTCAGCCGGGGTTGCAGGATCTGCCGAAGGCATATTTGCACCATTTAACAGCGCATTTATCTCTTCCTGTGAAAGCATGCCATCCATTAGCTCTTATTCCTCCTCATTAATGACCCTTGAAATTTTAACTGCATAGGATTCTTCTGAAGTACCGGGCAGTGCAAAAAACTTTCTCAGGTTTCCCACATATACACACAGCTCGTCGTTTACTCTGGTGTTGAGCTTGATGATATCACCCTTCTGGATATTCATAAAATCCTGTACGGATATCGTACTCCTGCCGAGCTCAGCCTTAACCGGTATCCTCGCTCTTGCTATGGCCACTTCCAAAAGCGCCCTGCTGGCAGTTTTGTCCATATCCTTTATAGTCGAATACCAATACTTGGTATTCAGTTTATCTATAACCGGCTCGATCACCTCATAAGGCAGGCAGACATTTATCATACCCTCAACATTTCCTATCCTCATGTTCATGGTTACTATCGCCGAAGTCTCACTCGGTGAGATGATCTGTGCAAACTGTGAATTAGTCTCTATCCTCTGAAGCCTGGCTTCCAGCTTGACTACGTTTGCCCAAGGTTCCGTAAGCAGGTTCACGCATACGGTAAATATCTTTTCTATAATGGCAAGTTCTATCTCTGAAAACTCTCTTGCTTTCTCCAACGGAGCTCCCAGACCTCCGAGCATCCTGTCCACTATGGTATAACCGAGTTTTTCCGCCATCTCTATGACGATGTTGCCTGTAAGCGGTGAAAAATCTACTATACCGAGCAATACCGGATTGGTAAGCGAATTGGTGAACTCCTGATAAATGGTAGCTTCAGCACTTATCACTTCTATCTGGACGTTTTTTCTTAAGTAAGCAGGGAGTGATGTCGACAGAAGCCTTCCGTAATGCTCAAATATTATCTCCAGGGTTCTTAAATGATCCTTGGATAACTTGGCAGGGCGGTTAAAGTCATAATTCTTTATGAGCTTTTCACCGGCGTCCGGGATCTCGTTCGCATCGATCTCACCGCTTGACAATGCCGCAAGCAGATTATCAATCTCGCTTTGGGATAAAACATCACCCATTGCATTACCTCCTACTGAATCAGGTAATCTACGATAACTTCAACAATAAACTTTGAATTAAACAGAGTCTGAACCTCTTCGAGTACCTGAGCCCTGATGGCCTCCTTGGTCTCGGGACTGGTCAGTTCCTCGTTGTTATACTTCGATACATTTGTCTTTATGATGGAAACGATCTTGCTTTCCATGGTCTCTACCTTAGGATTGAGTGTCTTATAATCCTCATCCGCATTGTTTATGGAAAGTGATGCTGTTATCTTCGCATAATGAGTTTTACCGTCAGGTCCGATAGCAAGATTGGTGGTGAGCTTGCTCTCATCGATCGTGTAATTCTCGATATTTGCGATATCGTATGTAGGTGCTTCTGTATCCTCTACATTGGGAGACTCAAGCTCCAAGTCGATTATCTGAAGTATCTTGGTGATCAGCTGATCGGTTCTCTGTGCATTGGGTACAACGGTAAAAACAATATAAGCACTGAGTGTCAGATTTACGATGCAGAGTATCAGTACAAGCACCGTTAACATATTTTTCTTCATGTTTTTATCTGCCTTTCATTCATTATTGCTTTGTACGGGTAGAATTAAGCGAATTGTAGATCCTTATCTCCACTCTTCTGTTACGGGCTCTGCCCTCTGCAGTGGTATTGGTATCGATCGGATCATATTCTCCTCGTCCCGTCCAGGATATGTGTTCAACACTTACGCCCTTTTCATCTATCAGATAATGGGCTGCACTGATCGCACGTGCTGATGATAACAGATCGTTGCTCGGATACTGTGATGATTTCATAGGGATATTGTCCGTATGACCTATTACTTCAACATCATGTCCGGCATAAACCTTAAGTATGTCTCCTACCTTGGAAAGGAGCGGCAGGCATTCCTTCTTCAGATCTGCCTTACCCGATTCAAACAGTACCGAACCGTTGATCGTAAGCTCTATATACTTTCCGTTGGGATCCATACCAACTTCCAAAAGCCCGCTGATATTATATATCTCGGTAAGCTCCGAAACCTGATCCAGCATGGTTTCGGTCTCTTTTCTGTTTGCTTCCTCGAGCTGCTTTTCAAGACTTCCCTCTCCGTCCTTCGGATCGGTGACCGTACCGTCACCTGACTCGGGATCGGGTTTTGTACCGTCGCCCGATTCGGGATCGGTACTGTGCTTGATGTCATCTCCGGTCTCTTCCGCCGTCTGACCCATCGAAGAATAGTATTCGTCAAGATTGGATAACTGTGTAGTACCCATTCCTACCAGAGTACCGTCTCCTATGGATGTGCTGCCTTCATTGAATACGCTGAAGGCACTGGTCATGGAAGCCACGACCTCTTCCCATTTATTGGCATCAACGCTTGACATCGAGAACAAAAGGACGAAAAAGCAGAGCAGGAGGTTCATCAGATCCGAGAAAGTCGCCATCCACGCGGGTGACCCTTTAGGCGGATCGTCCTGCTTCTTTTTAGCCATTCTCTTCACCACCTTCTTCAGAAGAGAAGCTTGCCCTTGCTTCAGGTGCTAAGAAGGACTTAAGCTTTTCCTCGATAACTCTGGGATTCTCACCGGCCTGTATTGAAAGAAGTCCTTCTACCATAACTTCCTTCATCTGTATTTCCTTGTCATTGGTTGCTTTAAGCTTTGCAGCGGTAGGTGCGCATATCCAGTTGGCAAGGACCGAACCGTAGAAAGTCGTAACCAGGGCGACCGCCATGGAAGGACCTACGGTACTAACATCTTCAAGGTTACCAAGCATGTTGATAAGTCCGATCAGGGTACCGATCATACCCCATGCAGGACCCATGGATCCCAGGTTCTCCCAGAAACCTACGTTTCCCTTATGTCTGGTCTCTATACATGCAAGTTCTGTCTCCATAATGGAGCGGACAAGTTCAGGGTCGGTACCGTCTACTATGAGCAGTACACCCTTCTTCATAAACTCATCTTCTATGCTGCCCGCTGCCTCCTCGAGTGCGAGCAGACCTTCCTTACGGGCAATATTGGAAAGATTGATTATGGATTTGATGGTCTCTTCTTCGTTGGAAGGAACCTTCTTAAGATTCAGTGTAAACGTCTTAAGACTCTTAACAAACTCTCCGGGGCTCTCCGACATGGCCATGGTCGCCATGAACGCACCACCGAAGGTAATAAGCAGTGAAGGTATATCGATGAACGCCTTAACTGCCGCAAAGTTTACACTCATGGCAGTGGCATCGAATACCATACCGAATATCATAAGTAAAAAGGCCGCCACAAGACCTATCAACGTCGCTAAATCCAAAATAACACCACCTTAACCGTAAGATTTTGTATTACTCTATCTGTTCTTCCATTAAGTACTGTCTGAATATATCCTGCTTATACGATTTTACTAAATTTTTGACCTTCTGTCTACTTTCTTTAACTATCAGCTTCCTGCCTGTAGTCAAAGTTATGACGGTCTCCGGTATCTCTTCTATGAGCTCTATCAGCTCTGCATTGATCGTAACCGCCCTGCCGTCTATCTTGGTTATATCTATCATATGTGATCATCCTTTTTTCGCGGGCCGACTGTCAAACGCTGCTTACGCAGCATTCGACGTATGACAGAAACCCTCCGCTATGCTACGGGTTTCTTTTTTATTAACCGCGCCAAGCGTCGCGCGGACCGACTGTCAAACGCTGCTTACGCAGCATTCGACATACTATAAAATCCCTACTCTATATAATACTTAATTTGTGCGATTCTGTAAAGACTTTCAGCACATTTTTTTGGTTTTTTTTTCATTTTTTTTGAATTTTTTTAAAAATTTCATTCGAAACCGGGGATACCGTCCCAAAAACAGGCTTTTTAAGCCCAAGATCACAGTTATTTTATAACAAAATATGCCGGCGGCGGTCACCCGCTGCCGGCCATAAAACATGACATAATATTAACGCTTAAGATTGATAAGTTCCTCAAGCAGTGTATCGGATGTGGTAATGATCCTTGAATTTGCCTGGAAACCACGCTGGGTTGTAATGATCGATGTAAACTCTGTGGAAAGGTCTACGTTTGACATCTCAAGTACGCCGGTGTTCATCTTGCCGCCGACTGCTGAGATATCCTCTCCGATACCGTTAAACGCACCGGAGTTCATGGTTGCTGCGAATAAGCTGCTGCCCACTGCCTCAAGACCTGCAGGATTTGAAAACTGTGCTACTGCTATCTGGCACAGAAGCTTCTTGTCGCCGTTATCGTAAGATCCGTATATTCTTCCCGAAGCATCTACCGAGATACCGGTCATATTACCCTGGGGCTTACCTGCACCGGTACCGTCCTCTAAAGAACCGCGCTGAGCAAGGAATGTGGAAGAACCGCTGCTTGCAAACATGGTCATAGCCGAGAAATCACAGTCTATATCTGTAAACGGTGAATTTTCTCCGCCGTTGATGGTCAATGCTACCGATTTTGCGGAATCATCCGAGCCAACGCTTATAAACTTGCCGTTTGCAGCATTGAACTTAAGATCGATACCTTCGCCGTCGATGGTAACCTTTCCTGTTTCCTCATCTATATCGCCTACGGTGATCTCTTCACCGCCGAATGAAAAGCTTGTGATCTCGGAAGGTCCGTAGGTTACGTTATTGTTCTCATCCACGGTCTTCTTTACAAAGATGGACTCTCTGTTGGCATCAAGGATATCGGTAATAGCAACCTTAAAGGTACCTGCCTCGCCGTCCGCAGGCTGCTTAAGATTTACCACTGCCATATAATTCTGACCGAGCTTGTCATAAAATGACAAGGTAGTGGTCTTACCTGTGTCTGTAGAAAGCTGTGTATCCTTATAGTCTATGTTGCCTGAGAAGTATACATTTTCTGTAGCCTCAGGGGGAACATACATATTTGCTTCGGACTTAACACGAAGATCCGTTACACGGTCGTGTACACACTTTGAGGGATCATTGGGGTCGGGAAGCCATCCCATAACCTTGCATCCGCTTGTATTACAAAGAAGTCCGCTTGCATCGATCGTGAAATCTCCGGCCTTTGTAAAGTAATTCTGGCCGCCTTTATCAACGATAAAGAACTGATTTCCTTCTATCATGATATCGAGAGCATTGTCAGTCCTCTGAGATCCGCCCGATGTGATAACGGTCGAGATCGATGATACGCTGGCACCGAGACCGATCTTCTTAGCGTTGATACCGGCGGTACGTGCTTCCGCATTGGGACCGGTAGCATCACTTGATGTCTGGTAAAGGATATCCGAGAAATTAACCTGGCTGCTCTTAAAACCTATTGTGTTAACGTTAGAAATATTGTTACCTATAACGTCCATCTTTGTCTGATGAACCTTAAGTCCGGAAACACCGGAATATAATGAACGCATCATAATAAACTCCAATCTGCAATCAAAGATTGCTGTAAAACTGCTAAATCTGACAGTCTCTGGCATTCGACTGTCTGCGCTCTCCTGATAGGTCCAGCGCATTATTTAGGCTATAACTGCTCCATCTATATTGGTGAAAACCTTGTCGTCATTATCATCGACTGCCGTTATCACCGTGTTACTGTTTACATTTACTATAAAAGCTACATCATCGACCATTATAAGCGATTCCCTGATACCTTTAAGTTCTGCTTTTTTAACTCCGGTCTCAAGTCTCTGCCACTGATTATCCGATAGATCTATATTTCTTTGTCTCAAGCGCTCTCCCGCATGCTTTGAAATCTTAAGATCTCCGTTGCCCGATGTTTTTTGTCTTAAGATACCTTCAAAAGAAAGTCCGTCTATCTCCTGTTTCTTTGCTTTAAAGTCTGATACGGATATTTTTTCCTTCGTACCTGTGATAATCGGGACAGAAGGAAATCTGTTTAAAACATCAATCGCCATTTCGTCACCTCTCTAAAGTTCAGGCTTCGGGCTCTTCCTCCTCGGTCACGGGTGCATTGTTCATTACTGTGTACAGCTCTTCATACTTGTAAGTCTGATCGCCGACTGTAAGTGTAACATTCTTTCCCGAGATATTGACTGAACTGACGGTTCCTTCAGGATATGAAACAACCCCGCCGGAATCCTTAACCTGGAATGTGCAATACTTGCCAACCAGTGAGAATGCCTGTGCCTTTTCCGATTCGCTGCTTAAGTTCTGGAGCTGTTCAAGCTGTGAGAACTGTGCAAGCTGTGCTACGTATTCGGTATCACTGTTGGGATTCATGGGATCCTGGTTCTGCATCTGACATACAAGAAGTTGTAAGAAGGCGTCCTTACCGAGATCTGTGGTACCCTTTGTATCGGCTTTTTCGGTGCCTGTGGCTTTTCTTGTGTACTCAAATGTATCAACCTTTGAGCTGTATCCCATTCCTACATTGTTATCTGCCATCTGTACTCCTTTCAATTAAGCTTTATGCTCTGTAGCTTACGGTACTTCCTGTATCTGCAAGTACTTCCTGTGCTACTCTTTCAGCTTCCGCGATCTCTTCATCGGTATTCATCGGGATACCGCCCTGATTTCTTCTGCTGCCGCGTGACTCTTCGCCGTTTGCGCTCTGCTGATTGTTTCCGGTCTCGGTATTGTCAGCCATGTTAAAGTCGGATATTCTGACTTCCACTGCTTCAACCCTGATACCCTTTGCTTCGATGTTTTCCTTAAGTATCTGAAGCTGGCTTTCGATCGCTTCTCTTGCCTTTGCGTTTTCGGTATCGATCCTGGCCGTCATTACGCCGCCGTTATTGGTGATACTGATGGAAACCCTGCCCAGGTTTTCGGGATTAAGTCTCATCTCCAGGCTCGTATGGTCGGGGTTTAAATCAACCCTTATCTTTTGTACTACCTGATAAACGATATCCCTGATGCTTACCTGTTCCGTGGTCACCTCACCGGTCTGCTGAACGGTCATCTCAAGATTTCTTACAAAACCTTCGACTGCATTTGCCATTCTAAGCTCCGTATGATCCGTATCTCTTCCGGACCTGCCTGAAAGGCTTCCGCTTCCGGACTCCTCGCCCGTCTTTGTTACCGTAAACTCAATAGCTTCTTCGTTTGTCGTATTTGCTGCTGCCATATCCGAAGCTGTGTTACCCTTGGGTTCCTCCTCTACGGGGATCTTTGCTTCGTTAGCCTCTGCCAATGCTTCGTTCTCACCGGGCTTTGTAAAGTTAAGAAGTGCCTCCTTAAACTCATCTGCATTAAGTCCCGATCCGTTAAGTGTGTCAGCTATGAAATCATTCAGCTCGTTAAATGCTTCAAGCATTCCGTTGTCAACAAGCATATCGGAAATATCCTGTGAGCCGTTGAGCATGAGGATCAGCTGGGCTACGTTATTCCTGTCGGTAAGATCACCGATGTTAAGTCCCATGGAGTCTAATGCTTCCTTTAACTCCTCAGGGGTGATGTTAAGGATCTGTGCCGCACCGGCCATCATCTCGTTAGCAGTCTCGGGAGCTGTTTCCTGTTTGTCTGTGATCGGTTTCTTTTCCTGCTTTGAAAAAGCCTTTGCCTTTGTCTTGTCAGGTGTGTTAACTTCCTTGCGGGTCGAAGTATTTGCTGTCTTTACTCCTTCCTCTGCGTTAACCTTAGCCGAAGCACCGCGCTCGCTGACTTTGCCGTTCATGACCTTTGCGAAATCATCCTTAAGTGAAGAATTATCACGAGGACTAACAGCATTGGTAGCAGGCTGGACGATCTGCTGAACACTTCCTAAAGCGTTCAAGTTAACTGCTGTCATCTTTTTCCTCCTTTCTTCAGTTTTTTAGGTGTATCGAAAACATATAATACACTCTATATATTTTTCGGCAGGATCGGTCGTTTTCATAACCTCTCCTGCCGAAAAAATTGTATTTTTTTAATTATCAGAGAAATTTTTCGAGATCTTTTTATAATATGCCTCGTCCATGTCATGCATGGTCTGGAGCAAACGTGCCACAAACAGAGGATCCATCTTGTCAAGGATAGGTGTAGCTTCGGTCGGTTTCATACTAAGAAGTATCTTACAGGTATACTCCAAGTCGGCCGTCATCTCTTCTAAGGCCGATGCAGCCTGTGCAGGCTTCATGTTCTTTATAAGGTCGGCCTTTTCCTTTATCATGTTGTCATATGCCAGCTGTTCTATAACCTGTCTGTAGATCTCCTCGGCGTTTTCCGGATTGATCTCCTCATAGAACTTCTTATACTCTTCTATGTCCGGGGCATTAGAATTAAATACCACCTGTTCGTCAAACCTTTTTACCCTTTCCTCAAAGGCAGCCTGATCATCCTCAAACTTTTTAAGCCTTGCCACCTCATTCTGGAGCTCTATTATCCTTTTTGCCGAGGCATCCGCATTATTCTTCATCTCATCAAGCTCGGTCTCCAGCCTCTTTATCACTTCGACTGCTTCATCGATGTTTTTATACGGATAATTTTTCTCGGATATAAGCGTTTCGTCATCCACCTCCGGAAGTATCATGTTAAGTACCGGTACATCCTTTATAAGAGGTCTCAGCTTCGTTCCCATGCCTCCGACATCCATCTTTATGAGGAGTGCAAAAATAGCAAGCCATACCACGACAATAATGATAATAAGCACTATGGTACCTATCTTACTGCCTATGCCTTCCCCTTTTTCTTCCATGTTTTCGCCTGTTTTATCTTTTTTAGCCATTTCAACCTCTTAACAATTATTCTTCAACCCTGCCGTACTGATAGCTTATCAGCTCATCCGTCTGTTTGCTCTCTTCCTCGTTGTATTCCCTCATATACTCGGCAAACCTGTTTTCCTTGAGTTTTTCCATGCTCTTTCTTTCCTGCATGACGGTGTTGAGTTTCTGTGTAGCCAGATCAACCTGCTTTTCCGCACGCTTTACGGCGTATTTCTGCAGTTTTATCTGATCTTCCACAATATCTATGGCCCGGGCAGTCCCGTTTATAAGCCTTACATCAAGGTCATCGCTGTAAAGCCTTTTTAATTCTTCCTCGTATCCGTTCTTTTTCTCATACAGCCCTTCAAGCTTTTCCTGTTCTTCGTTAAGTTTCATCTTGGCGGCGCCGAATTCCATCTTTGCCTGCTCTTCAAGCTTCATCTTAATGGACAGGATACTTTCCAGGCGGAAAGTAAATTTTGTCATTACTCCTATTCACCTCATTCAAAAATCGCCTTAAGTTCGGCAAGAGTCTCATCAAAGGTAAACTTTTCATCGGTGCCCTGACATAAGAATGCATTTACGGCATCGATCTTCTCAATCGCATAGTCGATGTTTTTGTTTGCCCCGGGTTTATACGCACCGATATTTATCAAGTCTTCGGATTCATTATATGTTGCCATTACCATTTTAAGCTCTGCTGCAAGCTTCTTCTGTTCCTTGGTCACTATGGAACTCATAACACGGGATATGCTTGAGAGTACATCGATCGCAGGATAATGTCCTTTAGCAGCTATCTTTCTTGAAAGAACGATATGTCCGTCTAAGATACCACGTGCCGTATCCGTTATAGGTTCATTGAAATCATCACCGTCTACAAGTACGGTATAGAGGCCTGTGATCGAACCTACGGCACCCTTTCCGGCGCGCTCTAAGAGTTTAGGCATCTCAGAGTACACACTCGGAGGATATCCACGCGATACGGGAGGCTCGCCTGCGGCAAGTCCTATCTCACGCTGTGCCATGGAAAAACGTGTAAGGGAGTCCATCATAAGTAGCACATCCTTACCCTGGTCACGGAAATACTCAGCTATGGCAGTAGCTGTCTTGGCCGCTTTTTTTCTGGCAAGGGCAGGCTTATCCGATGTAGCTATGACTACTACGGAACGTCTCATACCCTCTTCACCGAGGTCTCGTTCTATGAACTCACGTACCTCTCTTCCACGCTCTCCGATAAGAGCTATAACATTTATATCAGCTCTGGTATTTCTTGCAAACATACCGAGCAGTGTACTTTTACCTACACCGCTGCCGGCAAATATTCCGATACGCTGTCCTTTGCCTATCGTAAGAAGACCGTCCACCGCTTTAACACCCAGTGTAAGTGTCTCTTTTATCATTTCACGTTTTAACGGATCGGGAGGAGCCGCCTCTGCCGGGTAGGTCTTACTGGTCCTGATCGGAGTACCGTCCATGGATTCCCCTAAACCGTTAAGTTTTTTCCCGAGTAACTCATCGCCCACTCGTACGGAAAACTTTACTCCCAAGTTTTCCACATAGCTTCCTACACCTATACCGCCTATCTCTTCGTAAGGCATAAGAAGTACGTAGTCGTCCTTAAATCCTATAACCTCAGCCCTCGTCTCAACCTTATGGTCGATCGATGTCACGCGGCATACATCATCCAGCACGACATCCGGTCCGAAGGACTCCATGGTCAGTCCGACTACTTTCTTTACACTTCCAAGCTCCTTTATATATCTTTTGTCCAGAAAAGCCTCATACTTTTTTACATCCATATCAAGCTCCGTTTATTATCCACCGATAGATATGTTCATTCCGCAGATTCAGGATCAAACGCCAGAAGTCTTAAGTCTTCCTTTAAGCTCCTCAGCTGTGTCTCGATACTACAGTCAAATATCCTGGTATCCGTCTCTATAAGACATCCGCCTTCCTGTAACATCTTGTCCTCTACCACCTCAACCTGAGAACCTTCCGGAAGCCAGAGGTTTATCTCGGGCTTCTGGTTTATAACGTTACCGTAATCCTGGGGTGACACTCTTATGATGAAATTTCTGCAGGTGGTCTGCTTTGTCATCGCCTGATGTATCACATGCATGATAACCTCAGGACGTTCACCCGCATATATCCCCGTCAGTTTTTCAACATATTTTATCAAAATTTCAACAAAAGCAGGCTCCAGTTCACTCACCTGCTTCTCATAATCTTCTTCAGTCTGTTTTATTTTCTGTTCAAGCTCTGCCTTCAGGGCGCTGCATTCCTGCTCTGCCTGAACATGGCCTTCCTCATATCCCTTACGGATATAATCCTCAGTCAGCTGCTGCGCTTCCACTTCAGCCTGCTGCTTCGCATCCTCTATGATCTTTTCGGCTTGCTCCTCAGCTTCGTCAAGCATCTGTCCGGCCTGTACCCTCAGTTCCTCAAGTTTAGCCTCAAGTTCCCTTATCTGGCGCTGGTTCTCCAGTATCTTCTTTTCCTGTTCGGACAGAGTCTCTTCCTCACTGCCGGCGATGACTATCCTTTCCCCGGGCAGTCCTTCGGTAAATGAAGCCGATGGATGAACATCCGTCGCAACATCCTGTTCTTCAGCACCCGCCTGTCTTTTTTCCAGTTCCTCAATATAAAGCTTGCGGAAGCTTTCAGCTCTCTCGTTCATGTCGAGCTTTTTAGTGGGTTCATCATAACTGATGGAATATCCCTTTATTAGATTAGACAACTATATCGTCACCTCCGCCACGTGATACAATGATCTCGCCCGAATCCTCAAGCTTTCTGATAATATTAACGATCTTCTGCTGTGCTTCTTCAACATCCTTCATACGTACAGGGCCCATATATTCCATGTCTTCCTTGATCATAACAGCCAGACGCTTTGAAAGGTTGTTGAATATTGCATTCTGTACCTGCTCATTTGCAGCCTTCATGGCTATGGCAAGCTCGGAGTTATCAACCTCACGAAGTACTCTCTGGATGGACTTGTCGTCAAGCAGCAATATATCCTCGAATACGAACATCTTCTTTCTGATCTCGTCGGTAAGCTCGGGCTCTTCGATCTCGAGAGTCTCAAGAATATGCTTCTCTGTAGCACGGTCTACCGAATTGAGGATCTCTACGATAGAATCCACACCGCCGGCGATCGTGTAATCCTGGTTAACAAGCGAAGCAAGTTTCTTCTCGAGCACTGCCTCCACCTCCTGTATGATATCGGGCGAAGTTCTGTCCATCATAGCTATACGTTTCGCTACATCTGCCTGCTTTTCGGGAGGTAATGCACTGATAACCTGTGCCGCCTGTGACGAAGGAAGGTAACTTAATATAAGTGCGATAGTCTGGGGGTGCTCATCCTGGATAAAGTTAAGTAGCTGTGAAGGATCGGTCTTTCTGATAAACTCGAAAGGACGTACCTGTAAGGATGCGGTAAGTCTTCCGATGACCTCCGATGCTCTTTCGTTACCGAGAGCATTGTCAAGCAGCTCCTTGGCATATCCGATACCGCCTTCCGCGATATACTGCTGAGCAAGACACAGCTCGTAAAACTCGTCCATAACATCATCTTTTACCTGCTGTGACACACTTTTAGTATTTGCTATCTCAAGAGTCAGCGCCTCTATCTCTTCGTCCTTCAGATGTTTAAAAAGCTTTGAAGCCTTCTCCGGTCCGAGTGCGATCATAAGTATCGCCGCCTTCTGAAGTCCGTTATAATCAGCCAGACTAGCCTTTGCAGCCATAATTCCTCCTTGAAGTCTATCCTCAATCTTTAGGTACTCCATTCCGCTACGCGGAACGGAGCCGTGGCATCATTCGTCATATGCTCTTACAGAGCGTATGACCTATGCCCCGCACTCGGGCATAGCCCCTCCTCATACTCAGTTCCATCCATCGTCGTTGAGCCAGTTACGGAGCAATGCCGCAACTGCATCAGCGTTCTCATCTATATACTTTTCTATCATCTTTCTGGTTTCGGATTTCTCACCGAATTCGATATCCTCTAATGACTGGTTCTCTCTGGTGGTGGCAAGCAGTCTCTCTACGGAGAGCTCTGGCTCGGTCTCCACTACCTCTGCGGGCTTCATAGCTCTGAATACTACGAACAGAAGAAGTCCTACTATAAGAGCTGCAAGCAGTATCTCAAGGATAAGTGAGAAGTTCATGCCTTCTTCCACAGCCTTCGGAATGTAGAAAGGCTCGGAATATGCTGTGATAGTGATATTGTTTACAGGTATTCCGCTCGCATCCGAGAAGAGCTGGCGAAGTTCGTCGATCGTATCCTGATCGTCGATCCTGGTTATTTCCTGATGTGTTTCAGCATATCTGTCAAATGTGGTACCTTCAAGAGCACCGCTTTCTTCAAGTTCTTCCTCGGTTATATTTACCGCTTTTCTTAAAGTAATGGCAAGTGAAGAATTCTCATGAACGATAAAGGGTGAATTCCTGATGGTCTGTGTTACTTTCTCACTGGGCTTAAACTTGTATGTTTCCTCGTTGTAAGAGCTGCTGCCGGAACCCGATGTCTCGATATAATAATCAGGTTCGTCATTGGAGTCCGTACCGGGTACATCACCCTGGACACCCTGATTTTCCGAAGATATCTTGGTATAGGAATCATATGCACTCTGCAGGCCTTCGGTAGCTATATACTCGGTAAACATCTCCGATGTTTTTTCCATGTTGATATCAAGGTTCGGAGATATCTGTGCATTATAGTATCCGTTTATGACTGCAAGCTCTAAAAGCTTATCAATATACCACTTTTCTACTGTCTTTTCATAAGACAGAGTCTCGTTTCTTCCGTAGCTTTCTGCATCCGCATTCTCTCCGCCGAAAAGAAGACGTCCGTGCTGGTCTATGACCGTGATCTTATCGGTGGTACTGTTTCCTACCGCATATGCAACACCTGTAGCTATGGAGAGAGGTGTATTTACTTTATCAAACTTATCGTTAACATTTAATGAGACGGTAACACCTATATCACGCTGTTCTTTAAGTATCGAATGTGAATTATCCGAAGGATAATACATAACATCCGCCTTATTTACACCGTCCATGCCCTTGATCCAGGTAACAAGCTTGCTCTGTATATACAGATGGTTATTTCTCTGCTTGTCGGAGGTGGTGGTACTTAAGTCCGTATTAAGAAGGTCCTGAAGGGTAAATGCACTCTCCGACATGATGTCGCTGTCCGCAAGTGCAAGGACCGCATCCTGCTTCTGTTTTTCGTTTACCTCTATTGTTTTGTCGTCAGTGCCGAGCCTGTACTCTATCGCATTGGTCTCAAGCACTGCCATTGCTGTCTTGGCTGTAGCTGTGTCCTCGAAGGTATAGAGTTTTACAAAAGTGGTCTGGTTAAGTATGACTATTAAAACAATTAAGGCCAACACAACTACAGCCACCGTACTGATGATGACTGCTCTTTGTTTGGCCGAGTATTTTTTCCATGTATCCTGTATTTTTTTCGGTATCTGCTTTAGACGTTCAGGCATTTATGGTTCCCCTTCCCCCGAAGTACTTACTCTTTATTTCATTTTACTATCCGCGTGAATCTTGCGTTACTATCCGCGGATGCTGTCCTTAATCACCTCATAAACCCGCCGGCTTCGCCGTCGGTCGCTGCTTCGCAGCTTACGTTTACTCGTTGATTTAGTCCAGCCTCCACCGATATCCTTACAAACACAAACCTGCAAGCGAGCTTGCGTTTTGTGTCTTGTGCGGATATCCGCGGATAGTTACCTCTTATCAAAACTGCATTTGCATTATTTCTCTATATGCGTCCATGACTGCGTTGCGGACTGCAACGGTATATTGTAATGAGATGTTTGCTTTCATCTGTGCCACCTGCAGATCATGTGTGCTGTTTGTCAGGCCCATGGCATATGCAAGTTCGGCTTCCTGAGCTTCATTGGAATACCTGTTGGTCTCCGATACCATCTCCATAGCCGATTTAAGCAGGGAATCAAACGAACCCGACTTCTTGGTACCGTTAAGTTCATCGGGTGCCATGAGCTCAAACATATCAAGTTTTTCCTGCTTGGCTGTCTTTCCGGTACTTGAAGTACTCAGGATATCCAGTCCGTTTATACCCATTACCCTGTAATTGTCCATCTCTTCTCCTCTTAATAACTAAACTCTGTATTTAGATAATAAAAGTGTTTCTTATCATTGTCCAACGTCCAGACCTTTAAGCAGCATGTTCTTGGTGGCATTAAATGCGGTAACATTTGCCTCATAAGAACGTGTGGCATCGATAAGGTTGGTCATTTCAGTGACTGTATCTACATTGGGATATGTTACATATCCTTCTTCATCTGCATCGGGATGTGCGGGATCGTATACCTTCTTTAATGCGGTCACATGATCCTCGGCTATGGCGGTTACCTTAACGCCGCTGCCGTTTATCGCTGTCGCGCGTCTTGCCTGCTGCATAGCCAGTGCCGAACCGAACGCATCATTGCCTTTTTCCGCAAACACTACTGTCTTCCTGCGGTATACGTTTCCGTTTTCATCACGGGTGGTATCGATATTAGCCAGATTCTGTGCGATGGTATCCATACGCATGGTCTGGGCGGTCATACCACTGGCACTTATATTCATTCCGTTAAATATTGCCATAAGCCTCTCCTTTCACATCAGCCCTTGGAAAGTACCGATTTGATCCTGCTGAACTCCTGTGTCATGGAATTCAGTAATGTATAGTATCTGATCTGGTTTTCAGCCAGATTTGCATTCTCAGTATTGATATCTACGTTGTTTCCGTCCTTACGGTAGGAAAGCTCTGCCTGGTCCGTGTATATCCTGGTGCCGAGTCTGTCCAGATCAACATTGGCCACACGCTTGTTTAAGTCGCCGCCGGTAAGGCCGTCCTTCATAATCTCACGCTTTAAATACCCCTCGAACTTTATATCCTTTCTCTTGTATCCGGGAGTACTTACATTTGCTATATTGTTGGCTATGACTTCATTTCTGATCCAGCTTGCGTCAGCAGCCTTATTCAGCACATTTACATAGTTAAAAGCATTAGAACCGATCATCCGAAAACCTCCAAAAAATACCCACTATAACTAATTATAATTAATTGCATAAAAAACACAAGCAATATTTAAAAAATCTCCAAAAAAGCACAAAAAGGATTTTGCACGCAAAATCCCTTTTATAATGGCAATCCATTGATTATTTAGTTTTTTCGAGTTCTTCAAAGACAACATCGTTAAGTACCTTGATATAAGTACCCTTCATACCGGAAGATCTGGATTCTATTACACCGGCACTTTCGAATTTTCTTAAGGCATTAACGATAACCGACCTTGTGATACCCACGCTGTCGGCTATACGGCTGGCAACCAGGATTCCTTCATTGCCACCGAGCTCTTTAAATATATGCTTGATCGCATCAAGCTCCGAGAAAGAAAGTGTACTGATGGCAGATCTTACGATAGCCACCTTTCTGCTCTCTTCTGCATTTTCCTCGTTTACCGAGCGCATCATTTCAAGCCCTACAACAGTGGTGCCGTATTCGCTTAAGATAATATCATCGATATTGAACTGGTCATGCTTCCTGTACTGGAACAGGGTGCCGAGTCTCTCACCCGCGATATCTATCGGAGTGATAAGTGCAACATACGAATCGATATCGGGAAGTTCAAAACCTAAAGTCTCAAGGTTAACATTCTCTTTTGTGGAGAGAATGTTTAACAGACGCTCGTTAAGGTCGTTATCTATATGATCTCCGATCTCATTCATGATGAGTTCACTTAAGGGCTTAACCTCTTCCTTATTTGTAACGCCAAGTACCTTGCCTTTTTTACTGATGACAAGAATATTCGCGTCAAGAATATCGCTTAAAACCTGACAGATGTCGTTGAAAACTACCTTGTGCGAACTGTTGTTATGCAGAAGCTTATTAATCTTTCTCGTTTTATCCAGTAATTGAACGCTCATATTCTACCCCCATCTGAAAGTAATTACTCTATTTGATAGAATAACACATATTTATTCAAAAATCAATAGAATTTTCTAAAAATTTGAACACTTTTCCGACAAGGGACAAAATTATCATTCTACTTTTTATATATTAGTCCTGCTCCGGCTTCTGCCATGACATATAGTCACAAGCAGGATGATTTGTACAGCTGTAATATCTTCTGCCCTTCTTGCTCTTCATGATCACGATATCACTGCCGCATTTTGGACATTTGAATTCTGTCTTTTCGTTGTATGATTTGGTATTCCTGCATTCAGGGAAGCCCGGACATGCCAGGAATTTTCCGTGAGGTCCGTATTTGATGACCATTTTGCGCCCGCACTGTTCACAGACTATATCGGTCTCTTCATCGGATACCTTAACCTTATCCAGATTTTTCTCTGCTTCGTCTACCGCAGTTAACAGATCAGGATAGAAATTTCTGACAATTGACTTCCATTCAACGTCACCTGTCTCAACACTGTCAAGGGTATCCTCCATGAGAGCGGTGAACTCGCTGTTCACTATCTCGGGGAATGAACCTACCATAATGGCATTTACAGCCTCACCGAGCTCTGTAACATACAGGTTCTTCTTTTCCTTAAGTATATAATGTCTTGCAAGTATGGTAGTAATGGTAGGAGCATATGTACTCGGACGTCCTATACGCAGTTCCTCCAGAGTCTTTACCAGGGAAGCTTCTGTAAAATGAGCCGGAGGCTGTGTAAAGTGCTGTTCCTTTACTGTCTCGCTCACTGTATAAGATGTGCCTTCCTTTATACCTGAAAGATCACCGTCATTTGTATCCTCGGATACATCCTCATCTGTTGAATATACGGACATAAATCCCGCAAATGTGAGCTTTGAAGATGAGCATGTATATCTCATATCATTTGCTTCAAATACGGCTCTGGTGGTCTTATACTCCGCACTCTTCATACGGCTTGCTACAAAACGCTTCCATATAAGCTGGTATAACCTGAATAAGTCCCTTGATAGCGACTTCTTCACATCCTCAAGCGGTATGTCCACATAGGAAGGTCTGATCGCTTCATGTGCATCCTGTATCTTCTTGCCGGTACCCTTGTTTACCTCTTCTGTGGTGATATACTCTTTTCCGTACTTAGCCTCGATATACTTTCTTACACCTGCATCTGCCTCTGCGGATACTCTTACGGAGTCGGTCCTTAAGTAAGTGATAAGACCTATGGTACCGTGTCCTTCCACCTCAACGCCTTCATACAGAGTCTGTGCGAGCTGCATGGTCTTCTTGGTAGAGAAATTAAGGACTTTGGAAGCTTCCTGCTGGAGTGTGCTTGTGGTAAAAGGCAGCGGTGCCTTTCTGTGCTTCTCACCCTCCTTAATCTCTATACACTTTATCTTCTTTCCTGTTTTAGCGATATACCCGTCGGTCTCTTTGCCGGTTGCGGGTACGATCTTTTCATCTTTTTTACCGTAAAAATGTACAGTAAGCCCCTTACCCGAAGCTCCGGTCTTGATGACCGCATCCAGGCTCCAGTACTCCTCCGGCTTAAAATCGTTTATCTCTTTCTCACGCTCACATATGAGCTTTAATGCTACCGACTGTACTCTTCCCGCAGAAAGTCCGCTCTTGATCTTTTTCCATAAAAGAGGACTGATCTTATATCCCACGATCCTGTCGAGTACACGTCTTGCCTGCTGTGCATCCACAAGACCCATATCGATCTTTCTCGGGCTTTTAAGTGAATTCTTTATTGCATCCTTTGTGATCTCGTTAAAGGTGATCCTGTTGGCTGCCTTCTCATTAAGCTTAAGGAGTTTCTGCAAATGCCAGGATATAGCTTCTCCCTCACGGTCAGGGTCTGTTGCAAGATATATCTTGTCCGCCTTCTTAGCTGCTTTCCTGAGCTCGGACAATATCTCCCCCTTTCCCCTGATAGTTATATACTTGGGTTCAAAATCATCTTCGGGAGAGACACCCATCTGACTCTTCGGCAGGTCTCTTACATGACCCTGGGAAGCGATAACATCATAGCCGGTGCCCAAAAACTTCTTTATAGTCTTGGCCTTTGCAGGTGACTCAACTATCACTAGATTCTTAGCCATTTCTTTCCGCCTTTCTTTACTCTTAAGAAAATCAAACGAAACATAGCATAAACGTTTTTATTCAGAAAATCAAGTTTTTTTTATTTTTTATTATATTGTTGCTTTTTTGTTAAGAATCCTGTAATAAACTTGTAATATGTATTGTACTCCTCCTCATTGGTCTTATAATCCGAATAAAGTACCTTTTCAGCATAGGTAAAGGATGTATAACATTCCTCGTATACCTTTTCTTTGACAGCGTTTTTCTCTTCCTGTGAGATCTCTTTATCCAATGTATCAGCCTTATATTCCGATAAAACCTCACATAACTCCAAAGGCAGCGGATTCTTTGCCGTCACGATCTTTTTCTTCTTAAGTTTCTTTACAAACTCCTCGTATCTGGCGAGGATCACGGGAGCATATTTACCTTCCTTAAGATACGAGGCATACCGTCTTTCCTTTATAACCTTTCTTATAAGAAGGAACAGGATCCAGAAAGCCGCTACAGATCCGGTAACCAGTGCGAGCGGTATAACCAAAAGTGACAGATCAAGCTTTGAAACATCCTCTATTACAGCACTTGTCGTGGTATCTCCGTCTCCCGTTATGGAAAGTGTTTCCGATGAACCGTCCAGATCCACATCAAACAGTCGGGCGAAGAATCCGCCGATACCTGACATATCCCTTGCCGAAGGTACGGATTCGAAGTTCGGAGGTGTAAATTCGAAAGGCACAAAGCCTTTTCCTTCAAGGTATACCTCTACCCATGCATGTGCATAGTAGTCGCTGACCTCTACGGTAAATACATTTTTATCGGGATTAAATTCATTCTCTGCATCAAACCAGTCACTTCCGTCTATACCAAGCTTATCTGCAGACTCCTGCATAAGCGAATAGGGTATACAGTATCCCTCCATATATCTGGCGGGTATACCCATCTGGCGGAGGATCATTACCGCCGATGAAGCAAAATGAGAACACAGTCCTCTCTTCTGTTCTTCCAGGAAATATCTTACATAATCGGTTCCCTGCGGCGTCCTGCCCGGCGAAAGAGTATAAGGGTATTCATCATAAAACATATCCTTTACCGCTTCACAGGCTTTTAGCCTAAATGCATTGATCTCCTCATAATCCTCAAACTCTTTTGTGTAAAATTCAAGGATCCCCTGATATAACTTTTCGTAAATAAAGTTCACTTCATCCTCATTATCAAGGATCAGTATAGCATTACCGTCTGCCACATATCCCAAAGGCTCAGATTCATTTGTCTCTGAATAAATGGGATCTCCGGGCAGATAATACTTTATAACCTTTAATTCCGAGATTATCCGTTCCATCTCTTTTTCATAGCCGTTATTAATATACAGAGCATCTCTTGTGATCTGAAGATTGGCATAATCTCTTATGTCATTTAAACCAAAATACTTATGTCCCTTAATAAAGGTTTTAAGATATTTTTCAAGACTGTCCGGTACCTTCAGGCAGATATTGTAGATATAATCCCAGTATAATCTTTGGGTAGCATCCCCTTTATCCGAAAGTGCCGTAAGGCTGATATATGTATTGCCGGATATATTGTTCCTGCTTAATGCATAGGTATCCAGATATACTCTGCATTCGTCCTCATCAGGAAGAACACTGATCACCACGCTTCTCATAGCATTATTTGCCATCAGTTCCGGTGTCGTATACTTAGCCAAGGGTTCAGGATAGTATGTCATCTCCATAGTATCCAGAACCTGTTCTTTTTCGGGATCTTTTGACTGATACAGCGGCTCACCCGATTGTTTTAACACTCCGGTATAGGTGATATAAGGAAATACCCTCATACCAAAACTTTTATCGACATATGATATCTCCGCCTTAGCATTTACAGAGTAATCAGCGTATGGATAATTATAGTTATATAATCCTGTCGATAAGCTTTCGTTTTCTCCTGTATCTTCACCGGAATCAGTCGTAGACTTCATACGATATTGACCTCTGAGTAATCCGCTAAAAGCTTTATCGATCTCGTTTATATAACTTTCATCAAGATACACGTTAATACTGTCACGTGTTTCATCCTGTGTATACGTGAAGGCACTGTCGTTAACATTTAACAGCAGCATATCATCGTAATCCAAAAGATCAACCCTTGTCTGCCAGCTCGAGCCGTCGTACTGCAGTCCCTTAAATCCGGGCAGATACAAGGTCTCCCTGCTGTAAGGAACAAAACTTACCGCTATATCAGTCTTGAAATCAGGGCTCACCGAAGAAACCCCTCCCAATCGGCCGCGGTTTAAGCCGTTGGTGGAGTCATATCTGTTAAACAATCCCTGTATACCGTTCTGTACCACTATCTTAACCGTATCATCAAACGCAGCTTTTGCACTGTCCTCGGGTGTCTCCCCTAAGTCCCTGTTAAATACCGGAAGCGAGATGATACATATAATGATTGAAAAGACAAGCGATACCGCAAGGATCAGTAAAATACCCTTATGGTTTCCTCTTGTGGTATAATATGTTCTCTTAAAAAACCTGTCTTTTATATAATCAGGATACTTTTTACCCGGTATTGTCACACGGTTAAACGAGCCCTTTTGCAAAAGTCCCGTACATATACAGCCCGCCATTATAAGTATCACAGAAAGCACGGGCGGCTTATAACCCACATACATGGGTATCTCAAGAATGATAAACGATATCGCGAAGGTCTCGGCAAAATTCATATATCTCGAGACCGTGATATTGTACATGATGATAAGGAAAGCTATGATGAAAAACAGCGTTATGGTAATGGTCAGATATCTGTTTGTAAACTGCTCTTCGGCATTTCTTACAACGGACATACTAAAATAATCCGCATATACCTCACGCACCCTGTTGGTTATGGCCTGGAAACCGCTGTTTGCATACAGATAGTATCTTAACAGTTCCACGGTAAATACGATCAGGAATAAAACATATCCCAGATAAAAAACTTGCTTTTTTGCATACAAAAGCGCTATGAGCACACTCATTACAAGTGTAAACAGTACTATGGCCGATTTATTGTAATTCAGCTGGAAGGCATCGCAGAAACCGGTAACCGTACCGGTACATACCATAAAGATGATAAGAGCTTTTGCAAGGCACAAAAACAGAGGGCTCGACTTTTTGCTGCCATATACATCTTCTATGGCTATGCCTGTAAGTTCAAGCTCGCTATATAGCTTTTTCTCCTGTCTTGATAATCTCTTTTTCATCTTTATCCCTTAATCTTATTTGTTTATATCCACTTCTATCCCGTCTTCAAACAGGCTTACCTTTTTGCCGTATACCATGACAAGCAGTGAAGACTTCTGGCCCGAAGAATAATAAGCGTTTTTCGCCTTATCCTCCTCATCATACAGCGGCAGGTAATACATATCCCTGTAACAGTTATTCAGGGATTCTTCGTCATCTATCACATAATAATCAAACGAACATACCGCATCGTTATAAAGGCATACTTCAAATCTTTCCCCTTTTTCCGAAAGCTCCCTGCATAATGCATCGAGATTCTCAGCCGTATCGGAGATCTGACTTTTTTCAAGTTCGGGTACCAGTATAAGCGACATGACCGAGGTACGTTCCATCTCTTTAACCGCGAGCTCGTCTATCTTGGCACTCAGCTTCCAATGTATACGCGACATGCGGTCACCGGGCCTGTACTCTCTTATCTCCTTGACATCCGAAGAAAGACTGCCCTTTAAGTCCGGCTCGGTATACTCGTCATACCCCTCAGAGTACGGTATCTCAGCCACATCTACATGCTCCGTCTTCCCCGGAAATACCGCTACCGGAACGCTGAAATTAAGATACTGTCTGTAACTTACCATACCCATAAAACCGGTGATCTGCATACTTTTTCCTTCAAACACCACCATACCGATCTTTGAAGTACGTACACTGATATTGATCTTATCCTTTGACTTCGGCATAATACCGATATTCAGGATATCATCCTTTTCGGTACCGAAATACATATTGTGTATCGAAAACTGGATGATGCATTTTAAAAACGGGTAATATGTAGGATTGGAATACTCAGTAAAAAACAGGATATTGCTTCCGACCTCGATATCCGATACCACCGCGCCTCCGTTAATGCCGATCTTTTTGACATTAACGATAAAAGCAGGTATCAGTACCGCCGGAAGAATGACATAAGGAAAAAGCAGAAATACAAGGAAATTCTGCTTAAACACGATCACAAAAAACACTATTAAAATGAATATAAAAAGATATCTGATCACAGACCAAACATGTATCTTCATTTAGATCACTGTCCTTTTTCGTTAAATGCCCTTAGAATCATCCGGGCAGCTTCACCACATCAAAGGATTTTGAAAGAGCCATCTCCAAGGAATACCCCGTAGCTTTGGCTTTAGTGGAAAGGACCACTCTGTGGTTGGCGATCGAGTAGTATACCGCCTTCACATCCTCGGGTACCACATAGTCCCTGTCTAAAGTATATGCTCTCGCCTTAGCCATCTTTAAAAGTGCTATACTTGCACGGGGGCTGAGTCCCAGTGAATACAGGTCGTTGTCCCTGGTCACTTCGGTAAGCTGTACTATATAATTGAGTATCGCTTCAGATGTCTGTACAGCCTCAACGCTCTGCTGTATGGAAAGAAGACCGTCCCTGTCTATGCAGGGATTAAGATTACCCACTATCTCATGGGAATCTCCTCTTAAGATATCTATAGCGCTGTTATGATCCGGGTAACCCATGGTAAGCCTTATCATAAAACGGTCAAGCTGTGACTCGGGCAGCTTCTGTGTACCCGAAGCACCTACGGGATTCTGTGTTGCGATAACAAAGAACGGAGTCGGAAGGTTTCTTGTCACACCGTCCACGGTTACGTTCTGCTCCTCCATAACCTCCAAAAGCGCAGACTGTGTCTTGGGCGAAGTACGGTTTATCTCATCAGCCAAAAACAGGTTGGTAAATACCGCACCGGGCCTGAACGTAAATTCTCCTGTATTCTTGTCATACATGGTAAATCCGCTTAAGTCCGAAGGAAGTACGTCGGGAGTAAACTGTATTCTCTTATAGTCAAGTGACATAACCTTTGCAAGAGCGGTAACCAGCGTGGTCTTACCCACTCCGGGTATATCCTCGAGCAAAATATGTCCTTTTGCGAGTATCGCACACAATACCATATCTATAACTTCATCCTTGCCGTGGATTACGAGCTTAATCGAATTCTTGATCCTGTCTATATATTCGGACATTTCTTCCACCTCAAAGTAATATTGATCATTCTTTAATGCTATAATAATCTAACTTTAAAGTATAATAAAAACCACTTGATTTTTCAAGTGGTTTTATAGCATCCCGTGCTTATTTAATATAGTTTTAAGGTTTTAGAGCCTGATATACAGATTCTTTCCCGCTTCCTTTATAATGCCCTTTAACTCCAGGCTTATAAGTATTCCCGTGAGTTTTTCGTAGCCGACACCGGTAAGTCCCGATATCTCATTGATGCCGATGGGCACCGGTTCAAGCCTGTCATATACCTCTTTTTCCTCTGCAGAGAGCTTTTCTTTTACGGTCTTTTTTCGTTTTTTCTCGACACTTAACAGCATCTCATAGTGGCTTTTAAGCTCCTCAATTATATCCTCGGGTTCGGTAGCCATCATGGCTCCGTTCTTTATCAGACTGTTACATCCGTCACTCACCGTATCACCTATACGTCCGGGTATGGCAAATATCTCTCTCCCCTGCTCTAATGCATGGTCAACAGTGATAAAAGTACCGCTCTTCTTTCCTGCTTCAACTACGAGAAGTATATCGCACAGTCCCGATATTATACGGTTACGCTGCGGGAAATTATAGGGCAGGGCTTTGTCTCCCGGGTAGTACTCGGATATGATACCGCCGTAGCTTTTCTTTTCACCCACTGTCTTTTCCTCGTCCCTCTTCCCCGACAGTGTATCAAATATGTCCCTGTTCATGGAAGGATAACACACATCCACACCGCAT
>JAFZQN010000001.1 GCA_017620375.1 Lachnospiraceae bacterium | reverse complement strand
TCGATGACCATATTGTCGAGACCGCCGTCTCGCATATTTCCGCCGATAGCGTCAAGTACGCCGCCTACCGATACTGTAGGATCGAGGCCTGCTTTAAGCAGAACCAGGCTCATCATGGATGTGGTAGTGGTCTTTCCGTGCGTACCTGCGATGGAGAAGTTTCTTTTATAATGAAGCATTACGTCGCCGACCATCTCTGCACGGTCAAGGCAGGGAATATTGCGTTTTTTCGCTTCCATAAGCTCCGGATTGTCCGGATGGACTGCTGCGGTATATACGACCGCGTCGCATTCTGTTGGGATATTTTCTGCTGTATTTGAATAAACGATATCTATACCTAAGGTCTCTAAACGTTCTGTGATCTTACTCTTGTGTGCATCTGAACCGGAGACCTTAAAGCCTTTATTGTGTAAAAGTTCTGCAAAGCCGCTCATGCTGATACCGCCGATACCTATGAAGTGTACGCGTCCGGGATGCGAAAAATCAATATATTTCATGTGAGTTGCCTCCAAAAAAAATTATATTGTACCTATAAGATTATAACCATCTTTTATGAACATGTAAACTATGAATTTTATTTACAGAATTTATGCTAGTTTAACTTGAAAAAGTCTTGAAATTGTGATATAGTTATGTTCGGGGGTGTATACCCGTTTTTGGTGTCTTTTTTGGCTATACGGGTACACGCAAAACAAATATAAATGAACATGGAGGTGACGTGCTTGATTCGGAAAGAAATGATAGCCATGCTTCTTGCAGGCGGCCAGGGTTCTAGACTTGGTATTCTTACCGCTGACATGGCTAAGCCGGCTGTTAGTTACGGCGGAAAATACAGAATTATAGACTTTCCTTTGAGCAATTGTATCAATTCCGGAGTAGACACTGTCGGTGTGCTTACTCAATATCAGCCTTTGAGGCTGAACACTCATATCGGTATAGGTATACCGTGGGATCTGGACCGTAATATCGGTGGCGTTAGTATCCTTCCTCCTTATGAGAAGAGTGACAACGCTGAGTGGTATACAGGTACTGCCAATGCCATATATCAGAATCTGAAATTCATTGAACATTATAATCCTGAGTATGTTCTCATTTTGGGCGGAGACCATATATATAAGATGGATTATGAGATCCTGCTTGATTTCCATAAGTCTAATAATGCTGATATTACCCTTGCCACATATCCTGTAGCATGGGAGGATGCTTCGCGCTTCGGCCTTGTTATCACTGATGAAAACAGGAAGGTACTTGATTTTGAAGAAAAACCCGCAAAGCCCAGAAGTAATCTGGCTTCGATGGGTATCTATATATTTACATGGAAGGTGCTTAAGGAAGCTCTTATAAAGCTTAAGGATCAGCCGGGTTGCGATTTCGGTATGCATGTCATACCTTATTGCCATAAGAACGGCGCAAATGTATATGCATTCGAGTATAACGGATATTGGAAGGATGTAGGAACACTCTCTGCATACTGGGAGTCGAATATGGAGCTTATCGACCTTGTTCCCGACTTTAACCTTTATGAAGAGTTCTGGAAGATCTATACCAAGAGTGAGGTCAGTACCGCTCAGTATCTGGGTGAGAATGCAGTCCTTTCCCGCAGTATAGTGGGCGAGGGCACCGAGATATACGGCAGCGTATATAACTCTGTCATAGGTCCCGAGGTAGTGATAGAAGAAGGTGCGGTCGTATCCGATTCCATCATCATGCAGGGTACACATATCGGCAGGAACAGTAAGATCAATAAGGCCATCATCGCAGAGCGTGCCATAGTCGGAAGTGACTGTGAGCTCGGTGTCGGTGACGAGGTAGAAAATAAAGAGCACCCGAATATTTATTGCAACGGACTTGTTACTTTGGGTGAAAAGACCGTTATCCCTGACGGCGTACGTATAGGCAAGAATACCGTGATCTCGGGAGTTACCACTCCGGAAGATTATCCGAACAACTGGCTTGGCGGCGGGGAAAGTCTTAAGAAGGCAGGTGAAGACGCATGAGAGCTATAGGTATAGTACTTGCAGGCGGAAACGCTTCAAGGATGAAAGAACTTACAAATAAACGTGCGGTCGCAGCCATGCCCATCGCAGGAAGCTACAGAGCAGTTGACTTTGCACTTTCCAGTTTAGCAAACTCACGTGTACAGAAGGTAGCCGTTCTTACCCAGTATAATTCCCGTTCACTGAATGAGCATATGAGCTCATCAAAATGGTGGGATTTCGGACGTAAACAGGGCGGATTGTATGTATTTACACCTACCATTACGGCTGACAATTCATTCTGGTACAGAGGTACTGCAGATTCCATCTACCAGAATATCGATTTCTTACGTAACAGCCATGAGCCTTACGTAGTTATCACCTCTGGTGACATTATCTATAAGCTTGATTTTAATAAGGTACTCGAGGAGCATATCGAGAACAAGGCAGATATCACCATCGTATGTAAGAGGCTTGGCAAGCATGCCGATACCAGCCGTTACGGTGTTATCTCCACAGCAGAAGACGGCAGGATCACTTCCTTTGATGAGAAGCCCAACGGCTCCGAGGACGATCCGCTTGTATCCGCAGGTATCTACGTTATCAGACGCCGTCAGCTTATTGAGATGCTGGAGCGTGCAAACGAAGAAGAGCGTTATGACTTAGTGCGTGATATCATCATCCGTTTCAAGGATGTAAAGAAGATATACGCATTTGAGCATAAGGAGTATTGGCGTAACATCGCATCTGTAAATGATTACTATGATGCGAATATGGATTTCCTTGATCGTGATATAAGGGATTACTTCTTCAGACAGTATCCCGATGTATACTCCAAGGTGGATGACCTTCCCCCCGCAAAATACAATGCAGGCGCAGAGGTAAGGAACAGCCTTATTGCGAGCGGTACCATAGTAAACGGTCGTATAGAGAATTCCGTTATATTTAAGCAGGTATATATAGGCAATAACTGTACCATCAGGAATTCCATCATACTTAACGGCGTACATATAGGAGACAATACCTATATCGAGAACTGTATCGTAGAGAGTAAGGATACCATTAAGCCCGGCAGCAATTATACCGGTCAGCCCGGTACCCCCAGGATAGTACTTGAGCGCAGCGATAGATACGGAATGTAAATAATATTATTAAATACAGCCTCTCCGGTCCCGGCGAGGCTGTATGATTTGTCTGCTTAGCTGACTGATGAATTGTAAAGTTATAATAGAGGTTTTAGCTATAAATGAGTAACAAGATCATAAATATAATCCTATATATTACAGCCGTTGTTGCACTGGCGGTTGTAGTAGTGTTTTTTATAAAACTGGGCAGCATCGAACCGGCGGATAAAGGTAAGACGGATACAGCGTCTACTGATACGGAAAATATTGATGAGCTCTCTAACCTTACAGGGAAACAGGAGACATCACCCGGACCGGCTACGGATACCCAGGATACCACCGGTACACCGACAGTGTCCGAAGATCCCGCTACGCAGGCTGTGACACCCGATCCAGCCACACCGACGGATACGGATAATCCTTCGAGTGCCGTCACACCCACCGATACACCCATTACTTCCGATCTTACGGTGACTCCGGATCCTACGGTGGCTCCCGATGAAAAGGGCAGCAAGGTAACAGTTGATGTATCAAAGATAGATCCCGCTAAGCCCATCGTAGCTCTTACATTTGATGACGGCCCGAGTGCAAACACCGCAAGTATCTTAGAAACACTTAACGAATACGGTGCACATGCGACATTTTTCATGGTCGGAGAAAATGTAACGGCTCATCCTGACCGTGTAAAGATGGTATATGATGCCGGATGCGAGGTCGGAAACCATACGGTTAATCATAAAAATCTCAATAATCTTACAAAAAAGGAAATAAAGAAAGAGATAGAAGACAATCAGGCGGATATCAATGCAGCGCTCGGAGTGACTATCAGTTGTCTGGTACGTCCTCCGTACGGTAATGTAAACGACAACGTGCGTGAGGCTTGCAAGCATCCGATGATAAATTGGTCGGTGGATACTTTGGACTGGAAGTCCAGAAATGCCGACTCGGTATTTGAAGAAGTAAAGAAGAGCACGAAGGATGGCAGCATAATCCTTATGCATGACCTGTACGGAAGTACCGCAGAGGCGGTAAAGAAGGTAGTACCCTGGCTGGTGGAGCAGGGATATCAGATATGTTCGGTAAGCGAGATGTTTGCCGCCAGAGGCGTAACATTGGAAAACGGACATGTATACAACAGCGTGATGAACGCACAGAAGTATCTTGACAGTTTAAACTCGGAAACATGA
>JAFZQN010000015.1 GCA_017620375.1 Lachnospiraceae bacterium | reverse complement strand
GCCATATCGGCTATGGTACGTGACACCTTAAGCAGTCTGTGATAGCCTCTGGCACTTAACGCATATTTCTCAAAGGCTTTCTCCATCAGTTCCTTTTCACTTCTACCCAAAGGACAGAATTCCATCGTCATACTGCCGGTCAACTCTGCATTGAAGTTAATAGACATGTTCTTATATCTTTCAAGCTGAATCTCGTGTGCACGCATGACTCTCTCCCTTATGGCGGCACTTGCTTCACCCTTTTTGGGAGTGCTGAGCTCCTCATACTTTATCTCACTCACGCTTACGCATAAATCAATCCTGTCCATAACAGGCTGGCTGATCCTTCGCTGATACATACGTATCTGCCGTTCGGAGCATGTACATCTGGTCCTGTCAGGAAAATGTCCGCAGGGACAGGGATTCATGGAGGCTACCAGCATAAACCCTGCCGGATATGTATATGACGCATTTAGACGGGATACAGTCACCACCCTGTCCTCTAAGGGCTGACGCAAGGCCTCTATTGCCTCCCGTCCGAATTCCGGCATCTCATCTAAAAAAAGCACTCCGTTATTTGCAAGACTTATCTCTCCCGGTTTAGGAGTAACACCTCCTCCTACGAGGGAAGTCACAGTACATGTATGGTGGGGTGAGCGGAAAGGACGTCCTGTTATCAGATACTGCTCATCACTTAGTAACCCCGCCACACTGTATATTTTGGAGACTGCCAGGCACTCCTCAAAACTCATATCCGGCATGATACCGGGTATACGCCTCGCTATCATGGTCTTACCGGAACCGGGAGGTCCCGACAGTAACAGATTGTGCTGTCCGCATACGGCTATCTCGGCCGCTCTCCTGGCTGCCTCCTGTCCCGCTATCTCGGAAAAGTCCTCGGCTATACGTTCCGATGCGTTTTTTAGCTGTTCCTCTATCCCGCTTTCTTCGGGCGTAAGCTCCCGCACCTCCAGGATATACTCGATAAGCTCATTTAAAGTCCCTACTCCTATTACGCTGATACCGGCGACAACGGCTCCTTCTTTTGCATTGCCTTTAGGTACTATGACGGTATCGATACCGGCTTCTTTTGCTGCAATACAAATAGGAAGCACTCCGCTTATACGGTTCACTTTACCGTCCAAGCTAAGCTCTCCCACTATCAGCATATTATCAAATTTTTCCTGTGGTAATACTTCAGATGCTGCAAGACATGCCATCGCTATAGGCAGGTCAAATGCAGTCCCGGCTTTTCTCACATCCGCCGGAGAAAGATTAACCGTGATATGCTTTGGTCTCAAAGCAAAATTAGAATTTTTGAGTGCCGTTCTGACTCTGTCCTTGGCTTCCTTGACCTCGGAAGCCAGGTAGCCCACCATATTAAAAAGCGGCAGGCCGTCACTCACATCGGCTTCGACATTGATAAGCATAGCCTCGATACCGTATACCGAGGCGCTTCTCACATTTCCGTACATTATTTCCTTCCCGCTGAGCGGAAGGAGTTATATAAAGCTATATTATTCGTGTTTTTTGATGATCTTCTGCAGCTCGTTCATGAACGTATCTACATCGGTAAAGTCCCTGTATACAGATGCAAACCTTACATAAGCAACCTGATCTACCTTCTGGAGTTTCTCCATGATCAGCTCACCTATAACGGAACTCGGTATCTCTTTGGACTCATAAGAGGATATCTCAGCCTCTATCTCATCCACCATATTTCTGACCATCTCAACAGATACGGGCCTCTTGTGACATGATGCCCAGATACCCTTTTCTATTTTGTCCCTGTTATACTGCTCCCTGATATTATCCTTTTTGATAATGATCATCGGGATGGTCTCAATCTTCTCATAAGTGGTAAATCTCTTATCACACTTATCGCACTGCCTTCTTCTTCTGATGGACGAACCATCCTCAGCAGGCCTGGAATCAATAACCCTGGTATCTTCATTTCCGCAAAATGGACACTTCATGCCGAATCTCAACCTCACATAAGTATAGATTATACCCTGAAATACAGGCTACAATTAAAATTATAGTGAATTACATTTTCAAGTCAAGAACTTTTTTTTGCCGAATGGTAAACACTGTTAAAATAGCATTCACCCTTTCGCAAACATGTACATCCCGATCCCGGCGGCTATCGTCAGGTTAAGCGAATCCACATACGGTGTCTGGGGTATAATGATACTGGTACCGTAGTCAAGGAAAGTGTCAGGAAGGCCCGTTGCTTCGTTTCCGAATACAAGCGAGTATAGCTTCGGCTTGGGGCAGTCGCTTACGGTCAGTTGTTTTTTCCCGTTCAGCATAAAGGTAAATATCTCTCGTTTCTCATCGCTCCCGTTTCCGAATTCATCGGATGCCATATACTCTTCAAATGAAGTAAAGCGATGCTGTCTTAAACGGAACAGAGCTCCCATCGAGGCTCTTACCGTCTTTGGATTAAATATATCCGCTGCAGGCTCTATCACTGCCAGATCCATGATCCCGAATCCTACGGCAGTCCTTATGATGGTGCCCAAGTTTCCCATATCGGAAGGATTGACCAGGACAAGATGCGGTTTCTTACTTTCAAGCTTTTGAGTGTACTTATCAAACACTCCCACCACATATACATTTCCCTTGTCGCTTAGGCGGTTTATCACCTTATCGTTAACTGTAAGCTTAACATTCTTTTCCCTGCATTTTGCTTCAAGCTTTTCCATATCGGTAAAGGATGCGCTGCAGTATACCTCTTTCACTGCCTCAGGTTTTGCATCAATCAGTTCAAAGGTAGGAAAAGCTCCCAGTGTATACGAGTATTCAAAATCTTTCTTGTAAGGTTTTATCTCCATGTTATATACCTCGATCACTCTATAGACTTTAAGGATTCCGCCATGTTTATGCGGGCCAGTTTGAAATACATTACTATATCCACGATCACCGCAAATGCAAAAGTAAACAGGAACGAATACAGATAGCTGATACCGTTGATATGCACATCAAATGTGACCATATCCAGCTTGATGTTTGACATTACATAGCTGTGAAGCCATATGCCGACCGGTATGCCCGCTATGGCTCCGAGTATGGTAAGTATCACATTTTCACGGAATACATAAGAAGCCGTTTCATTGGCATAAAAACCGAGTACCTTTATGGTCGCTATCTCACGTATACGCTCCGTGATATTGATATTGGTCAGGTTGTAGAGGACTATGAAAGCAAGTGCTGCCGCACAGACAAGAACAAGTATCACTATATAGTCCATCGCCTGCATCATCTGCGAGAACATATCCAGTGTATCCACGTTGACACTTACGTTTGTAACTTGATGATCGTTCATAAACGAAGCTGCCGCTTCATGCGGATCCACTCCCTCCTTCAGGCTTACAAAAGCCGATCTGTACGGTACCTGCCTGTCAAACCCTTTTTCGTAGGTCTCGGCACTTATATAAGCATATGCATGGAAATAGTTGTCACAGATACCGGATACCTTTAAGGTGATGTTGTTATAATCCGTATCTTTCAGGGTTATGGTATCCCCGACTCCGACATTGTTTACATCCGCGACATTATGAGACAGGATCACCTCTCCGTCTTTTGGATAGGGCAGCTTATTTCCCTCCTTATTGTGCAGGTCAAGTACACTTTTCCAGTTTTCTTCACTGCATAAAGCAATAAGATCCACCGAGCGTATGGAGCCTGTATCTACCGGATCCACAGGAGTCTGGCATATGGGCATAAAGACATCTATTATATCCGAATGCTCTTCCTTAAAACCATCCAGTGTTTCCGGTGTCATAGTCTCCGCGAAGTTGACTGCTTCATCATATACAAGAATCTGCGTATACTGTGCATCAGCTATCTCCGATATGGAATCCCTTATACCGAATCCCGTGATAAGGAGGCCCATACAGCCGCTGATCCCCAGCAGCATCATTATAAACCGGCCTTTGTATCTGAATACATTTCTGATGGATACCTTATGCAGGAAGGGCAGGTGTTTCCATATGAAGGTTATGTGCTCTATGAACACTCTCTTTCCGTTTTTCGGAGCCTTCGGACGTATAAGCTCTGCAGAAACATTAAACAGGTCAGTTTTGCACGAAATGTACGTTGTACCTACCGAACATATAAGAGCCACGGCCAGCGATATCAAAAAGAGCGGTGTACTGAATACAAAGTCTATATCGCAGAACCCGTACATGAGCCCGTATACCTTCCATATAATGGTGGGGAATGCATAACATCCGGCAAAAAATCCGCTCACACATCCGAGTACCGCAGCACTTCCGGAGTATATCATATATTTGGCCATGATGGTCATCTCACCGTAACCCAGAGCCTTTAGTATACCGATCTGTGTCCTCTGCTCCTCTATCATCCTGCTCATGGTCGTTATGCAGACGAGTGCCGCTACCAAAAAGAAAAATACAGGAAATACGACCGATATGCCGAGTACTATCTTGGAATCGTTTTCAAAGCAGGTATATCCGATATTTTCGTTCCTGGTAAGAATGTAGGTGGAAAATGTCGGCATTTCCATACCATACAGGTTTTTATAAAGGTTATATCGGTTATCCGATATATTGCTCAAGGCATCTGCCAGACTATCCTGAATTCTTTCGATATGGTTATTATATTCGTCGGTGTATATATGATTTTTCCTGCTTACTGTCAGATACACATCCGTATATACCGGCATCGAAAAGTCTTCCGGGAATATCAGGAAAAAGTACGATACGGTTCCGTTACCTACCGAAGAATTGCCTCTTTCGTAGTTAAGATATAAGGGGGAATATGCAAGACCTACCACGGTAAATTCCGTGCGTGAAAAACAGCTTAAAGTATCGGAAGTGTTATTATCCGACAGGGTGATCGTCTTACCCACTAAGTCTTTTGGATAAAACCTTCCGTCAGCCAGTATCTCACCGGATTTTTCCGGCATACGG
>JAFZQN010000014.1 GCA_017620375.1 Lachnospiraceae bacterium | reverse complement strand
CTTAGCCAAAGTATTTGCTGCCGTCAGGGCTTCCTCGGTTGTTACAGCTATCACATCATCATATATTTCGGTATCAAGAGTATACGGTATAAAACCGGCCCCAAGGCCCTGCAGCTGATGTGCTCCCGCAAGCCCTTCGGAAAGCATCGGTGAATCCTTCGGTTCTACCGCTATCACCTTAATGTCGGGATTAACTTCCTTAAGATATTTGCCGGCTCCGGAAATAGTTCCGCCCGTTCCTACTCCTGCTACAAATATATCAACATGATGATCACTGTCACGCCAGATCTCCGGTCCTGTTGTCTCATAGTGAGCTTTAGGATTTGAAGCATTTGTAAACTGTCCGGGGATAAAACTGTGAGGTATAGTCTCTGCCAGTTCCTTAGCCTTTGCTATAGCAGCCTTCATTCCACCTTTTCCATCCGTGAGTACTATTTCGGCACCATAGCCTTTTAAGATATTTC
The DNA here is from genome assembly GCA_017620375.1 of Lachnospiraceae bacterium. Classification (GTDB taxonomy): domain Bacteria; phylum Bacillota; class Clostridia; order Lachnospirales; family Lachnospiraceae; genus RUG11977. Next base: position 10,530 of record JAFZQN010000014.1, on the reverse strand, counting down.
TTCTCTCCGTACTCATGGTATCGGGCATCACTATTATCACACGGTATCCCTTTGCTGCAGCTACCGCAGCCAGCCCTATACCGGTATTGCCGCTTGTAGGTTCAATGATCACGGAGCCTTTTTTTAACACACCTTTAGCTTCGGCATCTTTTATCATATAATATGCCGCTCTGTCCTTAACGCTTCCTGCCAGACTGAACCACTCGAGCTTTGCCAATATATCGGCATTAAGCCCCTTTGTCTTTCGATATTTATTTAGTCTGAGCAGCGGGGTATTTCCGATCAGCTCCGTAACATTTTCAACCTTTTTCATAATAATCCTCCAACATTTCTAATAATAAGCCGGATCAAATACGTTTAAAGCATCAAGATCTCAGTTTGCTCACGATCGGGTTAATGCTTGCATCCTGAGTAAGAACGCCGTTCTTCGGATTACGGTCCTCCCAGCTCGGTGAGTTCCAGATAGTTGTCGATATCTCTGACTGATAATCCTCAGCAGTTTCACCAGCCGGATGCTTTAAGTATACATTCTCGGGATCGGCACTCAGCTTCTTTCTTTCACCGTCTGTCTTCCAAAGTGTATCATACGGTACCTGTGATGCGATGCGGTAAGCATAGCTTCTGAACAGATCAGGACCACCATCCTTAGGGAATTCGAAGAAGGTATATTTTCTGAACACATCGAGGCTAAAGAGATCCTTAACATATCCCCAGATATTGGGATATTCCGTGATCCTCTTCTTTATAGGTCCGACATTGCGATAGTAACTTGTCTCCCAGCGTACCAGGGTAACATAAAGACGGACATCCGAATCTGTAATATAGTCTCCGAAGATAAATCTGTTCTCCGAAAGACGCTTATCAAGTTTTTCAAGAGAATCAAAGAAGTCTTCGTAAGCCTCATCGTATGCTTCCCAGGACTGGCAGAAGGCCATACGATAGTGTCCGTTATTTATATGAGGGAATAACCAGTCATTAAATTCATCGATCTCTTTTCTGTACTTCTTAGGGTAAAGATCGGGGGCATCTACCGGCTGGAACGGTCTAAACTGTACCTCGATATAGTTTGTCAGGCGATGATAATCATTGTTTACTGCTTTCTTTTCCTTCAGATCCACAAATGTGGGTGTGGTAGCCCTGCCTTTGTACTCAGGGTCTGCATTCTTATAAAACTCACTTAAGAAGTATGCTCCTGCCAAAGGATCCTTATGTCCGGGATAATCAGCAAAGCCGTGTCCGTATACATTGGTCTCGCCGCTGTGAGTAGTATGCACCTCTGAAATAACCTTATCCAGTCCTAATATGTCCCTGACGATCACAGGTCTGTTTGACCAGTGGCATCCATGTGCCCAGTAGATGGCAAATCTGTTTGCCTCTGCCTTAAACTCATCGTCTTTTGCTCCGAAGCCTTTTATAAAGGCATTGGGCTGACGTATGAATGCACCTCTTTCATCTATTTCGCTTATTGTTTCCTTGGGTCTGGGTCTTGCACCTACTTCCTTTGCATGAAGTTCTGCTTCTTCATCCGTATAATCAGCTTTCCCTTTTTTTGCATGACTGCCAAAGCTCAAACTGCATGCACTTCCTATATCTATTGTCTTCTCTGTATCGCTCATGTTTAATCTCCTGTATAAAAGTATTTTTTTATCTGTCGGCTGACGCTTCTTCCGTATCGTACAGATCGCTCGACAGATATTTGTTTCCGCTGTCCGGGAACAGTACCACTATATTCTTTCCCTTGTTTTCGGGTCGGCTTCCGACTTCTACGGCAGCCCAGAGTGCCGCTCCGGCACTTATGCCGATGAGCATTCCTTCTTTCTTCGGACAGAGCCTTGCGTATTTATACGCATCCTCGTCGCTGCAAAGAAGTATCTCTTTATAAAGTGTCAGATCCGTTATCGGACATATCGCACCTCCGCCTATGCCCTGGATCTTATGCGGTCCGGCTTCACCTCCGTTAAGTACCGGACAGCCTTTAGGCTCTACTCCGTATATCTCTATATTTTCGTTTTGCTCTTTCAGGAATCTTCCTATACCTCCCGAGGTACCGCTGGTCCCGACCGACGCCACGAAGATATCTACTTTTCCGTCCATCGCCTTCCATATTTCGGGGCCGGTGGTAAGATAATGAGTTTCCGGATGGTGAGGATTTTCACCCTGTGCGGGACGGAAGGCTCCAGGGATGGACTCTGCCAGATCTACGGCCTTCTTTCCACCGCCGCCAAAGCCGTTTGTCTTTGGTGTAAGTTCAACTTCTGCACCATATGCTTTTAAAAGCTTTATTTTTTCTTTGCTTGCTCCTTCAGCCATACAGATAACGGCTTTGTAATCCTTAACAGCAGCAACCATAGCCAGTCCTATACCGGTATTTCCGGATGTGCCTTCTACTATGGCCCCTCCGGGTTTCAGTTTTCCTTCCTCCTCGGCAGCTTCTATCATATGAAGGGCAGCTCTGTCCTTTACACTCCCCGCAGGATTAAAGCCTTCTATCTTCGCATAGAGTTTTACATCTATGCCGGTTTCTTCCTCTATGCGGTTTAGATGAAGTAATGGTGTGTTTCCTACCAGTTCCAGGATATTCTCATATATCTTTCCCATTTTTGTGCCTTTCCCTGTTCTTTGAAACTTTTGCTCTTATTCCGTCTTATCTGTATTTTCTTATGCATTAGCGGAATTAAACAGATCAAGTAATCCCTTATAAAACTCATTATCGGGATTTGCTGCAATAAGTCCGTCAAGGGCCTGCTTGTAAGCCTTTGTATTTACATTCTGTGATATATCATAGTTTCCGAAATCAACTGCATTTCCTGTAAATACGCCCGAGTTATAAGCTGCCTTTACATAATTTCTGATGCCTTCGGTATTGGGATCTACGGCAAATTTGGTAACTCCGCCGTAGAGGTATGTCTCTACATAATCAGGTTCCTTACCTGAGTAATCAGCTACAGTCTTTACTACGTCCGCCTTAACGGCTGCATCTGTCTCACCCTTCTTATAGTACTCAAAAGCCTTGATCCTTGCTGTCTCATAAGCTACATATGAATCAAATTTTTCATTTAACCTCTTATTTGAAGTTACTTCACGGCAGCATACATAGTTGGGTGAAAGATCGCCGGCTGCTACCACTACTTCAAGATCATATGCATCTGCGTAAAGAAGTGCAAATTCCATAGGAAGGAATCCGAGGTCCACCTCACCCTTCTGTACTGCCTGTGCTGTAGCTGTCTGATCTGCATAGAATAAAACATTTCCTGTTTCTTCGTTCTCTATAGCTTTTATTGTATCTGCGCTTACACCGTTATCCAAAAGATACTGTCTGGTAACGATCCATGCTGCTTCATTTCTTGCAAAACCAAGCTTTGCATTTGTTACCGCATCAATGTTTAATAACTTATCGGTTCCCTTAAAATTAGCTGCATTTCCTTTTTTTGCGATAACAGCTCCGCCCTCTACAGCGGTACCTGCTACAAATGCCAGATCATATCCGGCACCGATTGCCTGCACATCTGCCACAAAGCCTGCGGTAAGGATATCAAGTGCTCCGTTTTCCTCATTGATCGCTGTAAGTGCATCGTTTCCGCCTATGGCTACAGGGTTTACGGTAAGTCCCTGCTCTTCAAAATAACCCTTCTGGAGAGCCAGGATGTTGACGGTTACACGTATATTTCCTGCGGGATATGAAACGCTTAAAGGCTCAAGATCTTTCTTTACTTCTACTGTTCCTGTTATTTCGTCATTTCCTGTAGTCGATGCGGTGTTTGCATCCTGGTTCTGTGTCTGAGTTTGGGTTTGTGTCTGTGTCTGTGTTTCATCCTTTGCATCAGCTGCTACTCCGGCTGTTCCACAGCCTGTGAGTAATAATACAGCTAAAAGCAATCCTGATACTAATGTGCTTATATTTTTCTTCTTTCTGTTAATTGATCTCATGGTTTTTAATCCTCCGTTTATCATATCGATATTTAGTTTGTTTTTTTATTTTGTTCTTATTCTGTCATCAGTCTTAACGTAAGTCCTACGGATCTTTCAAGCTCCGAAACGGTTGTATATTCTTCCGTACTGTGACTGTTTTCCATTGCGCAGGCCAGGACTATAGTCTCTATCCCGTTTGCATTCAGCCGGTTTGCATCGCTTCCACCATAAGTTGTTATGCATTCCGGCTCTTTACATCGCATCTCCGCCTTTGCTGCGGTGACAAATCTTTTAACAACATTTTTGTTTTCAGATATCATATAGGATCTGATATGCTCATTTACTTTAAAATCTATCCTTCCGCCATGATTCTTTGCTGCTTTTTCAAATATCTGTTTTATCAGTTCTGCTTCGCAAAGAGCTCTTTCATGCTCCGTACATCTGATCTCGCCCTCTACGGTAATTGATTCGGGAACTATATTGATCCCGCTTCCTCCGTGTATCTTTCCGAAGTTTACCGTCAGATCGTTGTATACTCTTCCGGTCCGTATGCTGGATAGAGCATCTGATGCGATGCTTAAAGCATTTATCCCTTTTTCAGGTGTAAAACCTGCATGTGCAGCCTTTCCTACTATCTCAACCTTTAAGGATATGATGGAAGGAGCCGAAACAGCGGCTGTCCCCACAGGTCCCGAAAGATCAAGTACATATCCTTCCTTCGAACTTATACGTTCATATTCTATAAAACGGCTTCCCGAACAATAAGGTTCTTCACCGGTTGTGATAAGTATCTCCAAAGGTCTGTGTGGTATATTCTTTTCTTTGATAACCGTAAGCGCTTCTATGATCGAAACCAGTCCGGATACATCATCCGCTCCAAGCACCGTATTCCCCTCCGAAGTGATCGTCCCGTCATCATGTACGACCGCCTTCTTTCCTATTCCGGGAGATACCGTATCCATGTGTGCCGAGAACAGGATCGGGGCATCTTCAGTGCTGCCTTCCAGATATGCATATATATTTGATGCCGTATCGACTCTTGTTTCATCTTCTTCAAGTAGTTTTTCTTTTGCATGGTCCTCTTCAACTCTTAAGCCCAGGCTTTTAAGCTTTTCTTTTATGTATTCTGCGATCAGGCTTTCATGATATGAAGGCGCATCTATTGATGTAAGTTTTATAAATTCCGAAACGATCCGTTCTTTGTTTACTGTACCTATATCTCCCATTTCTTCTCTCCTTTCCTCCGTAATTGGATTTGTTTTATCCGAAAAGTGCCGGACGGACTCGAACCGTCAACTTCGGTTTTGCAAACCTATGCCGTTCCAGCGGCTACGACACCTTAAAAAGTTATTCAAGGAAGTATGTAAAATGAATCTTGCGAACGGGTTAAAGCATAAAAAATCCCGGGTAGCAGAAAAACCGCTCCCGGGAAAATGGCTTATAAGTGTTTAACTCATATTATCACATTCTGGTTTTAAGACGCACAGATCTATCATCGAATGTATTGACCATTTCCGACCGGGAAGTTTTATACATTCGACAACACATGACATTATATAAACTGTTAACTGTATTGTTTATCATGACCGTGCCTCCATAAAGATTTTTCTTGTGTTTTTCAAGATGATGTGATTATATCACCATTCACCTACTGTGTCAATAGGTTTATGTATAAACGATTATTATTACTATCTATCAGATTTTTTTATAACAGGCTATTCTATAATACTCTTTAACCTTTCCATACATTCTGCGATCACAGTTCTGGGCGCTGCCACATTTATTCTCTGGAACCCTTCTCCTGTTGTACCGAATATCTCTCCACTGTCCAGCCATAGCTTTGCAACATAGGTTATCCTTCTATCAAGTTCTTTAGGGCTTATACCGGTTTTTCTAAAGTCAAGCCATAGCAGATAAGTTCCCTCGCTCTTTATAAGCTCTACACCCTTCAGATACTTCTCTGTATATTCTCTTACATACCTTACATTTTCTTTAACATATCCGAGCATTGCATTATACCATTCATCGCCTTTTTCGTATGCCGCTTTTGCAGCTGTGATGCCCAGAGTCCCAAGCTGGCTGATACCTGCCGCATCGACCTGTTTCTTAAATTTTTTCCTTAAATCCCTGTTTGGTATAAAGATATTGGAAAGAAGCATGCCTGCCAGGTTAAAGGTTTTGCTCGGTGAAGTACATATTATCGAAATATCCTCAAATTCCTTTTTTACCAAAGCAAAAACAGTATGCCTGCCTTCGAGGATGATATCATTATGTATCTCATCGGCTATGACTGTAACTCCGTATTTAACACATATATCCCCTAATCTTGTCAGTTCTTCCAATGTAAATACTCTTCCGGTAGGATTATGCGGATTACACAGTATAAATAGTTTTATGTCATTTTCCCTGATCTTTCTTTCAAAGTCCTCAAAATCTATATGGTACCTGTTATCATCTCCGAGATACAGGTCGCTGCTTATTATCCTTCTTCCGTTATCCTCTATGACCTCAGAAAAAGGATAGTATACAGGCTGCTGTATAAGCACCGGATCACCCGGCTCGGTATATGCCTTTACTCCCATAGCCAGAGCAAAAACAACACCCGGAGTCTTAACCAGCCACTCACGTTTTACGGTCCAGTCATGATGTCTTTCCATCCAGCCGGCTACTGCGTTAAAATATTCGTCCAAGGTCTCGGTGTAACCGAATATTGCATGCCTTGTACGCTCTATAACCGCATCCTCCACATAAGAAGATGTTTTAAAATCCATATCCGCTACCCATAACGGAAGAACATCCTCCGGCTTTCCTCTCCTTAATGCAAAATCGTACTTTAGCGATTCCGTTCCCCGACGGTCTATCACTCTATCAAAATCCAGATTTCTTTCAGGCATTGTATCATTTCCTTTCAAAAAGATCAGTCATTATAGTTTAACACATTTTTTAATTCTGCTTTTAAATCCTCTATATCCTCTATCCCTACCGACAGCCTTAATGTAGTCGGTGTGATCCCATTTTTTAACCTGGTCTCCTCAGGCACATCGGCATGAGTCTGTGTGGTCGGATATGTGATAAGCGTTTCAACTCCTCCGAGACTCTCAGCATATTTTATCATCCTTACATTTTCCAGGATCTTTAGGGCATGCTCCTTTGTATCAACCTTAAAGGTTATCATGGAACCGAACCCTCTTGATTGTTTTTTCATTATCTCATGACCGGGATGCTCGGGAAGTCCGGGATACAGGACCTTAGTCACATTTTTTTGACTCTTAAGCCACGTAGCAAGACCCAGTGCGTTCTTTTCAGCTCTTTCCATCCTTAACCCAAGTGTTTTGATACCTCTTAAGATAAGCCAGCTGTCAAAAGGTGATAATCCAGCCCCTGTAGTTTTTATAAGAAACCTTAACCTGTCCCTTATATCCTCTCTGTTCGTAACTATAAAGCCGGCAAGGGTATCATTGTGTCCGCCCAAAAACTTTGTACCGCTGTGTATCACAATATCAGCTCCCAAGCTTAAAGGATTCTGGAAATAAGGGGAAAGAAACGTGTTATCCACTATCAGTAACAGGTTGTGTGCTTTGGCGGCCTTGGCGATCTCCTTTATATCGGATACATTCATCATCGGGTTTGTCGGTGTTTCCAGGTATATCGCCTTTGTATTCTCCTTTATCTTACTTTCCACATCCTCTGTGGAACAATCAATATAAGTCAGTTCATATCCGTTTTTCCTTGATACATTATCGAATAATCTGATACTTCCCCCATAAAGATCTGCCTCGGTTATAATATGGTCTCCCGGTGAAAAAAGCTCAAATAAAAGGCTTATAGCCGCCATCCCGGAACTGAGTGCAAATGCGTCTATTCCGCCTTCAAGCTCGGCCACTACCTTTTCAACCTGTGCTCTTGTAGGGTTCTGCAGCCTGCTATAATCATACCCCGTACTTTTTCCTACTCCGGGGTGTGCGTAAGTTGCAGTCTGAAATATTGGGAAACTTATTGCTCCAAAATGTTCTGTCTTTCCTTCATCCTCTTCGAGGTGAAGACATCGTGTATTTATTCCTCTTGACATTAATATTATTCCTTTCTACCAATCATCTTATAAAAAGGCATAAAAAAACCGGGAACAGTTTTTGTTCCCGGTGAAGTGACCTAATATGGTTTATGATCGCACCAAAAGACTATCGAATGTCTCTGCCAATTCAGGCCGGGAATAGTTAAACATTCGATTATACATGACACTGTTATAATTTGATGCGAATTTTATCATGATCTTGTCCTCTTTTAATCTGATATACTTTTAGTTATCAATTATTCTGTAAATAACGCGGTTGAATAGTATCTGTCTCCGCTGTCAGGAAGAAGTGCTACTATGACTTTACCTGCATTCTCAGGTTTCTTTGCATATTCAAGAGCTGCGTAAAGGGAAGCACCTGAAGAAATACCTACAGAGATACCCTCTTTCTTTGCTAAATACTTAGCTGTCTCAAATGCCTTCTCGTTAGGAGCCTTGAATACTTCATCATATACTTTTGTGTTAAGGACGTCAGGAACAAATCCGGCACCGATACCCTGGATCTTGTGTGCACCGGCTTTACCTTCGGAAAGTACCGGGGATGTTTCAGGCTCTACTGCTATAACCTTTACATTAGCATTCTGCTCTTTTAAATATTCGCCTGTACCTGTTATGGTTCCGCCTGTACCGACACCGGCGATAAACAGATCAACTTTTCCGTCTGTATCCTTCCAGATCTCGGGACCTGTGGTTGCCTTATGTACTGCAGGGTTGGCAGGGTTAACGAACTGTCCGGGGATAAATGAATTAGGGATCTCATTTGCAAGCTCTTCAGCCTTTGCGATAGCGCCCTTCATACCCTTTGCACCTTCGGTAAGGACGATTTCTGCACCGTAAGCCTTTAAGATGTTTCTTCTCTCAACGCTCATGGTCTCAGGCATGGTAAGTATAGCCCTGTATCCCTTAGCTGCTGCGATAGCTGCAAGTCCGATACCTGTATTACCTGATGTGGGCTCTATGATAACTGAACCTTCCTTTAAAAGTCCCTTTGCCTCAGCGTCCTCGATCATAGCCTTTGCGATACGATCCTTAACGCTTCCTGCAGGATTGAAATATTCGAGCTTTACAAGTACTGTTGCCTTAAGTCCGAGATCCTTTTCAATGTTAACCACCTCAACAAGGGGTGTATTTCCGATAAGTCCGAGTGTTCCTTTATAAATGTTTGCCATAGTAGTTTTCCTCCAAATAACTTTTTATATTCTTTTTGATTATGTCTTTTTTATGCCATATGCACTTGTATTATATATAACTTGGTTTTTTAAGTCAATTCTATTTTAGACTGCCGCAAATCCTTTCTCAAGGTCGGCGATTATATCGTCGATATGCTCTGTACCGATTGAAAGTCTGATGGTGCTCTGGTTGATGCCCTGATCTAAGAGCTCTTCCTCTGAAAGCTGTGAATGTGTTGTTGTAGCGGGATGGATAACCAGGCTCTTTACATCTGCAACATTTGCAAGCAGTGAGAAGATCTCAAGGTTATCGATGAACTTCCAAGCCTCTTCCTTTCCGCCCTTGATATCGAATGTGAATATCGAGCCGCCGCCGTTAGGGAAGTACTTCTTGTAAAGCTCATGATCGGGATGATCGGGAAGCGAAGGATGATTAACCTTAGCTACCTTAGGATGGTTCTTTAAGAACTCAACTACCTTCTTGGTATTCTCTGCATGTCTGTCAAGTCTGAGTGATAATGTCTCAATACCCTGAAGAAGAAGGAATGCATTGAAAGGAGAGATGGTAGCGCCTGTATCACGAAGAAGTATGGCTCTGATAAATGTAACAAATGCTGCGGGACCAACTACATCGTAGAAGGATACGCCGTGATAGCTGGGGTTGGGAGCTGCGATATTCGGATACTTACCGCTTGCCTTCCAGTTAAACTTACCGGACTCAACAATGATACCGCCAAGTGTAGTACCGTGTCCGCCGATGAACTTTGTAGCGGAATGAACTACGATATCTGCACCGTGCTCGAAAGCTCTGAAAAGATAAGGTGTACCGAAGGTATTGTCTACTACTACGGGAAGTCCGTACTTATGAGCGATCTCTGCTATAGCGTCTACGTTGGGGATATCGCTGTTGGGATTTCCTAAGGTCTCAAGGTAGATGGCTCTGGTGTTATCCTTGATAGCGCCTTCAACTTCTGCTAAGTTATGTGCATCAACGAATGTTGTCTCGATGCCGTACTGGGGAAGTGTATGTGCAAGCAGGTTGTAGCTTCCGCCGTAGATAGTCTTCTGTGCTACGATATGTCCGCCGTTAGCTGCAAGTGCTTCTATGGTATAAGTGATAGCTGCTGCGCCGGATGCAAGTGCAAGTGCTGCAGATCCGCCTTCAAGGGCTGCTATTCTCTTCTCTAATACGTCCTGTGTGGTATTGGTAAGTCTTCCGTAGATGTTACCTGCATCTGCAAGTCCGAATCTGTCTGCTGCATGCTTGCTGTTATGGAATACATAAGAGGTTGTCTGATAGATCGGTACTGCTCTTGAATCTGTAGCGGGGTCTGCCTGTTCCTGTCCAACGTGTAACTGTAATGTCTCAAATTTATAATT
>JAFZQN010000152.1 GCA_017620375.1 Lachnospiraceae bacterium | reverse complement strand
CTTTCTTATGCAGCAAAAACAGGGGATGAGAAGGAAGCACGTCCTGCATATATATTCGGACGTATCATGAAGATATTTACAGGACTTGAGGTGGTTAAGCTTTCTTCATATGAAAAAGACAGTATATACCGTATGCTCGGATGCGACAGGGGACTTGGTGCCGTGATAGAACTGCTAAGAGGCGGTAAGGAACTGAGCCGGGAAGGCGAGGGGTATGAAGTTCGCTCGATCCTGAAAGGCATATTTGAAAAAGAAAACGAAGAGCTTATGGCACTTTTAAAGAAGGCCGCTTCGGGATCCCGCAAGAATGAAAGTTTAAATAAGGAAGAAGCCGAAAAACTTTATGGTACCGTAATACTTGGGAGTATCACCAGGCTGCAGAAGTTTGCTGAATGTGCATTTGCACACTTTGTTAAACACGGGCTTAAACTGAAAGATGATAAAGAGTTTTCGATGGGAAGCCTTGAGATTGGAAACATCTGCCACGATGCTCTTAAAGCATATGCCGAGGACCTGAAAAAAGATAAGATACGGTGGCCCGAATGCGTAGGAGAGGACCGCAGGGAAAGAGAAGAAAAGGCATTGGATAATGCACTTTTAAACTACGAAGACATAATCTCAAGCAGTAAAAGATATGAATATATAAGAAGAAGTCTTAAAAGGGTATTCTCACGTACGGTTGATGTGGTAACCGGGCAGATTGCGGCCGGAAAATTCGATGTGGGCTTTATTGAAAAAGAGTTTTACCATGAAAGCACCATCATGAAGCTGTACGGCAAGATCGACAGAGTTGATGTGGTAAAGAAAAACGGGAAGACGTATTACCGTATCGTAGATTATAAGACAGGAAGTACCTCGTTTGATATAGAAAAGGTTAAAGCCGGACTGCAGCTGCAGCTTGCCATATATACAGCGGAGGCGGCAGCGACTCTGTTTGAAGCGGGGGACACTCCTACAGCTGCAGGTATGTACTATTACAGGATCGATGATCCTTTGATAGAAGTAAAGCCGGGAAGCTCCGGGAATGATACGGATAGTGAAGCTGAGATCATAAAAAAGCAGAAACTAGACGGGCTTACTGTCGGAGATGACGAAGTGCTGGCTCTTACTGACAGCACCCTGTTTAACGATGACGGAAGCCGTATCCCCGGCAGCAGCACTGTGATCGGTCTTGGATTTAATAAGGACGGATCCATATCCAAAAACTCTGAGAAGGCTGTAGTAACACCGGAGGATTTTGACCTGGTTAACAGCATAGCTTCCAAAAAGGCAGAATCTTTGGCACGGGATATTTTAGCCGGAGATGTGTCTGTTAACCCATATCAGCATGGGCAGGAAAATGCCTGTAAATACTGTGATTACAGATCGGTATGTCAGTTTGACAGGCATCTTGGAGACAGGTTCAGAAAGGTCTGAAATGCTGTTGATTAATAAACAGGCTTTTGGTATAATAGGGACTTAAGCGGGTAAACCAATATATGACTAAACTATATTTTTGGAGGACAAAATGTACTACTCAAATGTTATCGATATGATCGGAAATACACCGCTGTTTTCCTTTAAGGAGAGCACCGGCTACAATATCTTTGCAAAAGCTGAGTTTTTAAATCCCGGCGGAAGTATAAAGGACAGGATAGCCAAAAACATGATAGAGGTAGCCGAAAAGGACGGTAAGTTAAAACCCGGCATGACTATCATAGAGCCTACCAGCGGAAATACCGGTATCGGACTTGCGCTCTGCGGTGTAAGAAAAGGATATAAGGTCATCATTGTTATGCCCGAGAACATGTCCGAAGAACGTAAGAAGATAATAAAGGCTTTAGGAGCAGAGCTGGTACTCACTCCAAAGGAACTGAGCGTAGACGGAGCGGTAAAGGAAGCAGAAAGGATCGCATCATTATCGGACGAATACTTTGTGCCCCAGCAGTTCCAGAATCCTGCCAATCCCGATATCCATTACAGAACAACCGCAGTGGAGTTGTGTGAGCAGATAGGACGTAAGATAGATATATATGTATCGGGTATCGGTTCCGGCGGAACTCTGCAGGGAGTGGCAAAATACCTCTTAGAGCAGAATCCCGATACAAGGATAGTTGCAGTTGAACCCAAGAATGTATCCGCATTACTCGGAGACGAGCCCGGACTGCACCAGATACAGGGTATAGGTGACGGATTTATCCCCGACATACTTGATACCAAGATCATTACAGATATAGTTGAAGTATCCGACGATGATGCTATAAATACAGCAAGACACTTAGCAAAGGTTCAGGGCTTACTTGTAGGTACAAGCTCCGGAGCCAATGTCTTTACCGCATTCAAAATGGCTGAAAAATACGGCAAAGACAAAGTTATAGCCACTGTTCTTCCGGACAGGGCGGAAAGATACTTCTCGACCGCACTTATTTAACGGGGTTATATATGGAAAGAAAATGGACGGATGCCCAAAAAACGGTAATAGAGACCAAGGATAAGAATCTGTTGGTTTCGGCTGCTGCAGGTGCAGGTAAAACAGCTGTGCTTGTGGCACGTATCATAAAAATGATAACGGATCGCAACAAGCCTGTCGATTTAGACAGGCTTGTTATTATAACGTTCACAAGAGCTGCGGCTGCCCAGATGAAACAGAAGATATCGGACGCACTCGAAAAACTTATAGAAAGCGAACCGGAAAATGCTCTGTACCGCAGGCAGTACCGTCTGCTCGGGAATGCATCCATATGTACCATTGACAGTTTTTGCTTAAATATAGTAAGAGCTTATTTCCAAAAGCTTGATCTGGATCCGGCCTTCAGGATCGCTGATGAGACAGAACTTAAGCTGATAGCCGGTGACTCCATGGATGAGCTGATGGAAAAGTATCATGCAGAAGCTTCAACGGAGTTTATAAATTTACTGGAGAGTTACTGCGGATATAAATCGGATGAGGCACTTACAGAATATATATTCAATCTGGTAACAAAAGCCGAATCCATGCCCTGGCCCACACTCTGGCTTGACGCACTCGTAAAGGATTACGAGATAGAAAATGTCGAAGAGTTAAATAAGTCTGGGGTTGCCACGAGTATATATGAGCATGTAAAAAGTCTGCTGAACGGAATACTCGCTAAGATGGATGCGGCAGAAAAGCTTTGCGGTATCGGAGAAGGGGCACCTGATTATGTGGCGACCATAAAAGATGATAAAAGTTTGGTCTGTGCTGCACTTTCCGCAAAGGATTACAGTGAACTCGGAGAAAAGATCAAGGCGATAAGTTATGGAAGGCTTTCGACGAAAAAGTCCGGAGATCCGGGTATAAAAGAAAAGGTCAAAGCCATTAGGGATAAGTATAAGGACGACATACAATCCGTAGGCAAGAAATATTATTTTGCATCCGCCGACGAGATCATAGAGCTTCTTAAGAAGTCCCTGCCTTCGGTCAGATGCCTTGTTAACATGACCAAGGATTATCTTTCCATTTTTGCGGCTAACAAAAGGGAAAAGAATGTGATCGATTTTTCTGATGCGGAGCATTTTGCATTGAACATACTCTGGGGTGAAACTCCGGAGGCGCTGGAGCTCAGGAAACAGTATTCGGAGATAATCATAGATGAGTATCAGGACAGTAATAATGTCCAGGAATATATAGCAAATGCGATAGCAGGAAAAAGCGAAGAGGCTCCGTATATATTTACGGTGGGTGATGTTAAGCAGAGTATTTACAAATTCAGGAATGCCTGCCCGGAGCTTTTTATATCGAAGCAGAAAAAGTATGCCAAAGAGGAAGATAACGGAAAACTTGTAATACTTGACAATAACTTCCGTTCACGCGAAGAAGTACTGGACAGTACCAATGCCGTGTTTAAACATGTGATGCGTGAATCCCTGGGCGGTATTGAATACAATGATGAGTGTTCGTTAAAAAAGGGTACGGAAAAACAGGATTCGCTCGGTGAGGACTCACCGTATAAGACCGAGGTACACATTATCTCAAAGCAGCTTGAAGAAACAGCAGGAACTGAAGAAGGCGGTATCGAGACTGCAGAGGCTGAGGATGATAACTGTGTATTAGAGGCACGTCTTATAGCCAACAGGATAAAGAAACTCGTATATAAGGAAAAGCTTCAGATCCATGACGAGGAATCTGAAGGCAAGATGAGGGATATACGTTTTAAAGATATTGTGATACTGCTCAGGACCATGAAGGACTGGTCTTCGACTTTTACCGAAACGTTAGAGGCGGAAGGAGTGCCTGTATTTTCGGACGAATCTGACGGCTTCTTTAAGTCGCGTGAAGTGGCGTTGGTCATCGATATTTTGAAAATACTGGATAATCCGCGCCATGATATATCGTTTGCCGCAGTGCTCCACTCATGTGTGGGAGGCATGGACGAAAATGAACTCGCCGATATCAGGATATATTCAAAAGAGGCGGAAAGTTTTTATGATGCGGCATTAAAAGTATACCGTGATGAAGAAGGTAATCAACAAGAGGGAGCCGGATACAAGCAGAAACTCATAAAGTTCTTTGGGATGTACCGCGAGCTTGAAGAGTATAAAGAGACTTCATCCGTATCGGAGCTGATCGATAAGATATATGATCTTACGGGGTTATATGATTATTTCTGTGCACTCCCCGACGGTGAAAGGCGTAAGGCAAATCTGGATATGCTGCCCGGGTATGCGGTAAGCTTTGAAAATACAAGCTATTCGGGACTGTTCGGATTTATAAGATATTATGAAAAGCTTAAGAACCATGAGCTTGATTACGGAGAAGCAGGGTTAAAGACTTCGGCTGATTGTGTGCACATCATGAGCATACATAAGAGTAAGGGCCTGGAATTTCCTGTTGTGATCGTGGCAGGACTGGGCAAAAAGTTTAACCTTAAGGACTTTTCAGGGGATATCTTTATCAGTGCCGATCACGGTATAGGCATAAAATATGTGGATCTGGAAAAACGTATAAAGTATCCTTCCTTCTACCATTCTGTCATAAGGATGCGCGGGACCGAGGATGTGATAGGTGAGGAAATGCGTCTGCTCTACGTTGCGATGACGCGTGCACAGGATAAGCTTATAATGACAGGGTATCTGGATAAGCCTAATCAGGGTACGGATTATGCATCGTTATTTAAGGCAAACTGCTTTATGGATTTTGTGTATCCGGTCCTGATCCCGGAAGAAAAGTATTTTGATACCGTCGTATATTCAGTCGATACCGTATCAAATATGACCGGTTTGGATGCAGGAACGGTCGGAAATGCGGATGAACAGGGAGACTATAAAGGCAGCATAGATAAAAACGGTGACGCAGCGTCACTGGGGATGGATGCACTTCCGGATAATACTAAGGATTCTCTTACAGACAGGATCCTGCGTGCACGAAATAGTGAATATGAATATAAGTACCTGGAGGCGCTTCCGGTAAAGCTTTCCGTATCTGACTTAAAGCATCAGATGATAGAGGAAGAGTTCGGAGAAAATGTATTTGAAGAGACAAGGGAGTTCCTGCCCGGGGATAAGACCCTGCCCGATTTCTTAAAGACTGAGGAAAAACTGTCCCGCGGAACTGACTACGGTACGCTGGTACATAAATGCATGCAGTTTATGCCGATGAATCTAAAAGAAGCCGGTGAAGTAAATGAATTCCTTATAAATATGCAGGCTAAAAAGCGGCTGACTATCGAGGAGGCTGCAAAGATGCCGGTGAATAAGTTTGTAACATTCCTTAACTCACCGCTTGCCGACAGGATCAGAAAAGCTGAAGAGAACGGTAAGTTTTACCGTGAAAAGCAATTCATGATACTGGTTAACGCTAAGGACATAAATGCCGATAAATACGGGGAAAGCGATGCAAAAGTCCCGGTACAGGGCGTGATCGATGCAATGTTTGTCGAGGACGGAGAGATAGTCATACTTGATTATAAAACTGACAGCGTAAAACAAAAGGCAGGAGAAACAGGGGACAATGAAACTCCTGAAGAAAGACTCGTTAAGCTGTACAGGACACAGCTTGAGCTCTACGGGCAGGCAGCAGAGAGACTGCTGGGGCTTAAGGTAAAGGAGAAAATGCTCTATTCATTTTCACTGGATAAGGAAATACGTATTATATAAAGCCTTCCCCTCAGAGGGGAAGGGGGACCGCGTAAGCGGTGGATGAGGTGTCAGAAAGGTAAAACATGAAAGAATACACGGGATTTGCGGCTGTCTATGATATGTTCATGGATAATGTGCCGTATGACAAGTGGGCAAAATATCTTCAAAAGCTCTTAAAGGAAAACGGGGCTAAGGACGGGATAGTATGCGAACTTGGATGCGGTACGGGTAAAATGACAAGAAGACTGCGTGATATGGGTTACGACATGATAGGTGTCGATATCTCTCAGGATATGCTGCGTATTGCCATGGAGCATGAAGCGGCTTTAGCCAAGTCGGACATACTGTATCTTAACCAGGATATGCGGGAGTTTGAACTGTTCGGCACGGTAAAAGCGGTAGTGAGTGTCTGTGACAGTATGAACTATATCACCGAAAAAGAGGACCTGCTTAAAACCTTCAAGCTAGCCAAAAACTATCTCGATCCCGGCGGAGTATTTATCTTTGATATGAACACTCCATATTATTATAAGAAGAAACTCGGAGAACAGACCATCTGTGAGAACCGTGATGAGGGAAGTTTTATCTGGGAGAACTACTATGATCCGGATACAAAGATCAATGAGTTTGATATGACTATATATATAAGAAGAAACTCTGATGATAAAAAAAACGATTCTGTCTGTTATGATAGATTTGAGGAAACTCATTTTCAAAGGGCTTATACCGTTTCGGAGGTAAAGAGTCTTTTAAAAAAAGCGGGGCTAAAGGATATAAAGGTGTATAAGGCATTTACCAAGGAAGCACCCGATACGGTTACGGAACGTGTATATTTTGTTTCGAAGGAAGATTTTTCGAAGCTTGACCGACAGTAACATGAATGAAACATAAAAGGAGAACCAATCATGAACGACTATATAGTCAGAGCTACCGCAGCGGATGACAGCATCCGTCTTTTTGCGGCCACCACCACCAACCTGGTACAGAGCGCGCATGATGCACATAATACTTCCAATGTAGCTACGGCTGCACTCGGAAGACTGCTTACCGGCGGAGTCATCATGGGCAGTATGCTCAAGAATGAAACAGATGTCATGACACTTCAGATAGAATGTGCAGGACCCATAAAGGGCATGACCGTGACCGTAGGAGGAGAAAAAGACGGCTGCGTAAACGCCAAGGGTTATGTGATAAATCCCAATGTGGAAATACCGTTAAAGGAAAACGGTAAGCTGGATGTGGGAGGAGCACTTGGTGCCGGTTTCCTTAATGTTATAAAGGATATGGGCTTAAAGGAGCCGTTTGCCGGACAGACCGAGCTGGTCACCGGAGAGATAGCCGAGGACCTTACATATTATTTTGCCACATCCGAGCAGACACCTTCTGCAGTGGCACTGGGCGTACTTATGGCACCTGAGGGTGGTCAGGTATTGTGTGCGGGCGGTCTTATAGTTCAGCTGCTTCCTTTTGCACCTGATGATGTCATTGCAAAGCTCGAAGAAAAGATCAGCACCATGGAACCCATCACCGAGATGCTTAAAAAAGGAAATACTCCGGAAGAAATATTAAATATACTTTTCTCTGACATGGGTCTTAAGATAAACGACAGCGTAAATGCGGCATTTAAATGCGACTGCAGCAAGGAAAAGGTGTCAAAAGCCATAATGAGCATAGACGCAAAGGACCTTGAGGAAATGATAGCCGACGCAAAACCTATAGAAGTAAATTGTCATTTTTGCAATACCACATATCGTTTTACCCCCGATGAATTGGCTATTTTGCTGAAAAATAAAAAAATATGACAAAAATATTAAATTTGGTGTTAAGTTTATGAGTTTTTATTCCGATACTGTATGTGAAAGGTTTTAGAAAAGTTTTAAGGAGGTGAGCATTATGCGTATAGATTCAATGAACCAGGTAAGTCAGGTTTATAACATGAACAAGGTTCGTAAGGTAAATACTTCTTATCAGGCATCTTTCAGTGATAAGGTTGAGATATCGCAGCTCGGAAAGGATATTCAGATAGCAAAGAAGGCAGTAAATGCCGCTCCTGATATCAGAGAGGATAAGGTAGCTGCAATGAAGGCCGCATTCGAAAGCGGATACACTGTAAGCGATAATGACCTTGCAGATAAGTTGTTAGAGAGCTTTGCAATATGATTTACCACATTCGGAGGTTTTGAATGGCCGGATTAATAGACGAGCTTGTGGATGTCATGACAATGGAAAATGATATCTATAAGGAGTTAATACCGATAGCGGATGAAAAAACCCGTGTAATCATCAAAAATGACCTCGATGCACTGCAGAAGATAACCGAACGGGAGCAATTGACCATCGAAAAGATCAATACTCTCGAACGCAGGCGTGAAGAGGTCATTATAAATATCGGCACGGTTCTGTCACGTGATCCGAAGGAACTTAATATGAAGGAACTCATCAGGGTGATGGGTAAGCAGCCCCAGGAGCAGAGACGCCTGGAAAAGGTCCATGATGAGTTAAAGGAGACGTTACAAAGGCTTGTAACGATCAATGACAGAAATAAAGAACTGATAAACCAATCCCTGGAGATGATACAGTTTAACATGAATCTGATTCAAAGCACAAGGATGGCGCCCGGGGTAAATAATTATACTCGCGCGGCCGGAGAAAGTGATATCCGGCAGGCAGGAACAGGGATGTTTGATGCCAAGCAGTAACCGGTAAGACCGGTGACATACAAAGTCGCGGGGGAGCAGTGGGGTGAGCCTATGTCTTTGTTTGGAAGCTTAAATGTCGGAGCATCGGGATTAAAAGTAAGTCAATATGGAATGAACGTAGTTGCGCACAATCTGGCAAACGTGGATACCGAAGGATACGTCAGACAGCAGGTGGTGCTTGATACCGCTATGGTTAACAACATCGGCTGGTCAGGGACGAACACCATGCAGGTGGGACTCGGTGTAGATCCTCGTGCTGTCAGACAGGTGCGTGATTTTTTTCTTGATGCGGCATACCGTACAGAAGTAGGAAGACAAGGGTACTACGATTCACAGTCCGCAGCGGCAAACGAGATCGAGGAGCTCTTCGGAGAACTTAACGGAGTGGCTTTTCAGGATACATTAAATGACCTTTGGGTATCCATGCAGGAGCTTTCAAAAGAGCCCGACAGCCGTGTTACCCAGGCAACATTTATCGAAAACTGCGGAGCTTTCTTAGAGAGATCCGAAAAGATATATAAAGAATTAAGAAGTTATCAGCGTGACTTAAATACTACCATAGAAAACCAGGTATCCCGTATCAACGAGATAGGAAAGAGCATAAGCGAACTGAATAAAAAGATCGCGCTGTACGAAGCAGGTAAACAGGAGAATGCCAACGACCTCCGTGACGAGAGAAATAATCTCTTAGACGAACTTGGCCAGATGGTCAAGATCGATTACAAAGAGATGGACGGCGGAATAGTTACCGTCAATGTCGAGGGTGTTCCTTTCGTAACAGATGCAAGCTACTATAAGATGGGCACAATGGCGATGGCTGATTACCGTACTGCAAACGGTATAGACATGCCGCTCGATGAAAGTGCCGAGATGCTCATGGTAGTATGGCCCCAGCTCGGCGGCAGGGACGTATTTGACTGGAGCGTGGTACCTTCCTCATCCGCCAACACAGATATAGGAAGTCTTAAAGGACTTATCCAGGCAAGAGGTACCAAGATAGGTAAATACACCGATATCCCGATCGAGCCCAGAGAAGAAGATTTTACCGACGAGTACGGAGTACTTGATGCGGACGCATATAAGCTGGCGGTAAAGAAGTACGATACCGATACAGCTCAGTATAATCTGACCACAGAGTCTTCGATCGTAATGCGTACACAGGCTCAGTTCGATCAGCTGGTACACGGCATCATCACCACCATAAATGATGCTCTTTGTCCCAATAAAGAGGTAACACTCGGTGATGACATCACGGTAAAACTCCCCAACGGAGAGATGACCACCCTTGAAGCCGGTACCACCATTAAGATATTTGATGAAAAAAACGCTCCCATCGGTCTTGATAAGTACAATACAGCAGGCACCGAACTGTTTACCAGAAAAACGGTGGACAGATACATGGAGCCCCAGACGATAATGCTTGCAGACGGTTCCGTAATAGATGCAAGGATTTATAACTGGGAAGATACAAACGATAATTACACCCTTTACACAATGGGTGAGACAGAGATAAACAGAGAGCTTCTTTCAGACAAATCAAAGCTTCCCATCCTTTCTCCGGACAGGACAGGGGACTTCGATATCAAGATGATCGAAGGCTTGATGAAAAAGTGGCAGGAGCCTTTTGCAACGCTTTCGCCCAATACCCTCACATTCAATAACTTTACAGGGTATTACACACAGTTTACCGGAAGCATAGCGGGAAAGGGCAGTGAGTACAGGACACTGGCCGACAACCAGAAGGCTATGGCAGGTTCCATACAGGATAAGAGAAGCGGTATCACCGGAGTTTCTTCCGATGAAGAGCTTACATATCTTATAAAATTCCAGCAGGCATATAATGCATCAGCAAGATATATAAACGTTATAGATGAGATGCTGGAGCACGTGATCGAAAGACTTGGATAAAGGAGGTGTAACGGATGCCTAATACATTTTTCGGATTGACCATAGGTACCACCGGATTGTACGGTGCCAACCTCGGTATCAATACAACCGCTCATAATATCACAAATGCCGAAACTGAAGGCTATACCCGTCAGGTACTCAATACCCGCGCGGACACAGCATTAAAGGCAAACGGCACCTACGGAATGATAGGAACCGGTCTGTCGGCATACAGCGTTACCCAGATCAGGGATAATTATTACGATGAGAAATACAGAAGTAATAACACTATATCGGGATATTATGAGACTCAGAGTTATTACATGAACTCATTGGAGAATTACTTTAATGAGATCCGTCTTGAAGGCTTTAACAGCAATTACAATTATTTTAACGATGCACTGCAGGAGCTTTCCAAGAATCCCGGAAACATTGCAACCAGAACCCAGGCTGTAAATTATGCACAGAACCTGTGTGATTATATCAATGCGCTGGACGAGAGCCTTTCACAGCTCCAGAACGATACAAACTTCGAGATCAAGTCAACAGCCGACAGGATCAATTCCTACGCGATACAGATATCGGGTATCACCAAGCAGATCAATAAGCTTGAAGTAACGGGCGGCATGGCAAACGACCTCCGCGACCAGAGAAACCTTCTGGTGGATGAGCTTTCAAGTCTCGTAGATATATCCGTAAGCGAAAGAAATCTGGGTGCTGATGAAGTGGGTGTGACCGAATACACCGTACGTATAGGTGATACGATACTCGTAGATACATTTAATTACAATGCACTGACTGTAGTACCCAGAGCCGAGAAAACAAATCAGTCTGATCTGGACGGACTCTACGAACTTGAGTGGAAGGACGGGACTAAGTTAAACGGACTTCACTGCGGCGGCAAAATGCAGGCACTTTATGAGATGCGTGACGGTAACAGCGAGGAATATTTCCACGGATCAGGCGTCGGCATCACAGGCGAAAAGAGCATCACCGTTAAAGATACTTCCATCAATGATGTAAATAAGCTTCACATAGCCGAGCAGGGTGTGATAGTCATCAGGAACCGTGAATATACATATAACGGATTTGAAGCTAAGGAAGTAGTGGATGTGGACGGCAATAAGAGCCTTGAGTACACATTCGCACTTGATGAGGAACTCAACCGCGACCATGACGGCAGCGACGTAAGGATAGGCGAGAGCATTTCCTTTAAGGGTATAGCATATTACATGCAGCAGCTTGATGAGTTCACCAGGACATTCGCAGAGAAGTTCAATGACATCCATACTTCGGGATATGACTTAGACGGTAAGAAGGGACTTGACTTCTTTAACGGTAAAAATTCTGTAAGCGGTGAGAATTATGTATTCGAACGTACCGAAGATGAGATAAATGCCGATATTGTGGTATCCAGCAGGACCGGTGAGTACGCACTTCCCGATGATGATGCGGATAAGAATAAAGGCAGCTATTACTTCATGACCGCGAAGAATTTCTCGGTAACGAAAGAGATATATAACAATTCCAGAAAGATGGTAACCGCTTCCGATATGGTAAACGGAAGTGAAAACAGCGATCTGGCATTTAAGTATATAGACTTAAAGAACGATAAAGACATGTTCCTGCAAGGCACACCTCAGGGATTCCTGCAGTCGCTGGTAGCAGAGCTTGGTGTAGACACCCATAAATCAGCCAACTTTAACCAGAACCACAAGGATATCGTAACCGCCATCAGTAACCAGAGACTCTCAGTCTCCGGTGTCGACATGGACGAAGAAGCCATGAACTTAGTAAGATATCAGAATTCATATAACCTCGCAGCGAAAGTCATCAGCACGATGAACGAGATGTACGATAGGTTAATTAACTACATGGGCGTATAAAGGTAGATTGGGTCGCAGAGACGAAAAACAGGACGCTGCGCCAAGCTCGCTTGGAAGCAGCGGAGTGATTTTTCGGATCAGCTGCGAAGCAGCTGCCGAACGGACAGCCATAGATGTTAGTGCCGAAGGCACGGCAGACGCGAAGCGGATGATCTATGGCTTGGGCGTGAGGAAGACCCAATCGTAATTATAATAGATACAACACAATTCAAGGAGGTCAACCATGCGAATCACAAACAAAATGATGACCAACAACATGCTGCACAACATAAATACCAATAAAAACAACATGACCAATCTGGAGAATAAGTATGCTTCAGGTATGGCCATCCAGAAGCCTTCGGACGATCCGATCGTAGCAGTACGTGCACTGAAGCTCCGTACCAATCTCTCGGAGCTTAACCAGTACTACGAGAAGAACATCCCCGATGCCATGAGCTGGATGGATGTAACCGAGAGTGCACTCAGGACCACATCCGAACTTATCACCCAGATCCATACATATTGTAATCAGGGTGCAAATGATACACTTGCGGTATCCGAACGTGACAGCATAGCTAAAAACCTTGTAGCGCTTAAGGATCAGATATACTCGGAAGGCAACTCCAATTATGCCGGCAGATTTGTATTTACCGGATATAAGACAAGTACTCCTTTAGTATTTGAACAGCCCGAAACAAAGACAGAGTATGCCATCACAGAGGACATAGATTCATCTGCTATAGATATATCGGAAAAGGTTATAAACGGTTTTGAACAGAGTGACATCGACAGTCTTACTCCTGCAAATGCATCGTCATTAACAGTCGCTACGCCTGAGAAGAACACCGTATACAGGATCCGTTTATCGTATGATGACCTTAAGGCAGGAGGAGAAGTATCATTAAAAATCCCGAAGCTCAATGCAACAGGAGGGTACGACCTTGATCCCGTGACAGGCGATAGACAGTACACTGAAGAATATGATAAATCAAGTATGACAGTTACAGACTCATCTGACCCCAATGCTTATAATCCCGGCGATGACGAGATCATATTCTTAGAGGATACCGGCGAGATCATACTTGGAAAGAACAAGTATGAAGACTGGAGAAATGCCAAATTTGAAGTAGGCTATGAAAAGAATTCATTTGAGAAAAATGATCTGAGACCTGAACATTATTTCGCATGTGTAGCTAAGGACCTTACTTTAACGGATCCTGCTGAGCAGGCTGAAAAAGCGATCACATATAAAGTAGAAGATCAGCAGATAGCATATGAGGTTAATTTTAACCAGCGCCTTGAGATCAACGTACAGGGCAGGGATGCTTTTAAGCATTCACTCGGAAGAGCGGTAGACGACATAGTAAAAGCTATAGAGGATGCTGATGCCGTTGAAAAACGTATCGCTTCTGTAGACAGGCTGTTAGCCGATACCACACTTACAGATACTCAGAAAAAGAGCCTCAATGATATCAGAAAGAGCCTGGACGAAGAGCGCAAGATGACAGAAGCTGTAATGCGTAAGGCATTCGGAAGCGGACTTACCGCCATGGACAATGAGGAAAATACTGTAAATGCAGCTACCAGTGATATAGGTACCAGATACAGACGATTAGAGCTTACTCAGGACAGGCTTGCAACACAGCAGGTTGAATTTACAGATCTTCTTTCACAGAACGAGGATGCAGATCTTGTAGATACCATAGTAAACTACAATGCAGCTAATACCGTATATAATGCATCACTTCAGGCAGCCGGAAAAGTAGTAAAGAATTCACTGCTTGATTTCCTGTAGGATTAAGGATGGTTGTAGCCATCCTAAGTAATATAGCCTTCCCCTTGAGGGGAAGGTGCCCGCAGGGCGGATGAGGTGCAATAAATAATCTTCGGAATTTTCAGAAAATAGTTGATTTATTTACAAATAAAGTGTATAATGTTTTTGTATATATCGAATACGGGATAATTTCCGGGATTTGATAAAATAAAAGGGGTATAATAAAAATAGGAGGTTCTACTATGAATGTAAAAACAAGACACTTTGGGGATGTTGAAATCGATGACAGCAAGGTTATCACCATGGATAATGGCCTGTTCGGATTTGAAAATTACAAGAAGTATGTGCTTCTGTATGACTCCAGTTCAGACGAAATCCCTAATATCCAGTGGCTTCAGAGTCTGGATGAAGAGCTTCTGGCTCTGCCTGTTATGATTCCTACAACAGTTGTTCCGGATTACAACCCTGTAGTAGAGGATGAGACACTTGCGTCTCTGGGCGAGTGGAAGGAAGAGGATGTTTCGATGCTCGTTACCGTTACGGTACCTGAGGATATAAAGAAAATGTCCATCAACCTGAAGGCTCCTATCGTTATCAACACCACAACAATGAAGGGCTGCCAGGTAGTAGCAGAGAATCCTGAGTACGAAGTAAAGCATATGATCTACGAATTACTTGAGGCAGCCAGAGCAAAGGAGGAATAATCGATGCTGGCTTTATCAAGGAAGGTAAACGAGTCGATCATGCTCGGTAATGATATAGAGGTAACTGTTCTTGAAATCAAGGGTGACCAGGTCAAAATAGGTATCAAGGCACCTAAGAACGTAAGCATCTTCAGAAAAGAAATATACGTTCAGATAGAGGAAGAGAACAAGAAGGCCGCTGAGCAGACCGCTGACAGAGAGACCATAGAAAAGACTCTGGATACATTACTTAAGAAATAAGATTATACAGCTCCTATTTTAGGAGCTGTAATTTTTTTATTTTTGAGGTTAAGTTTTATTCTCGACTCTCCGATAAAATGATTAGAGAAGAATCCCATTAGTGTATCTATAACTATTGAAAGGATTCAGACAGGTACTTTTAAGTACCTCGACCGTCACATGGAGGTGTAACAGGCAACGCCTGTTTAGTTTGATCGGTTAGACCGAACGAAAGGAGAAAAATATGGGAATAGACGCTATAGGCAGTACGGGAGGCTATCAGCCGACACCCATTGATTCTTCATCGGTAGCTAAGACCGGAGCGGATACCGTTACCGTGGATGCCATAAAGCCCGTGGGTGGTAATGAAAGCATGGTAAAAGCGGAAGATGGGAAGCAACCGTCGGATGAAGAGATCAAGTCGGCAATCAAGGAAGCGAATAAGAGAGCAATATTTGGACATGCCAGTGCTCAGTTTTCATATCATGAGGCCACCAAGAGAATCTCGGTAAAGATCGTGGATAACGATACCAAAGAGATCATCCGTGAGATACCTCCGGAGAAAACCCTTGATATGATCAGTAAAATGTGGGAACTTGCCGGACTCGTAGTAGACGAGAAGAGGTAAGGATAAACAGATACAAAAGGAATTGCTTGTCATCCTGAGAGCAAAGCTCGAAGGATTTTAAATGATAAGTTGCATGGATGCGCACAAAACAAGGAGGTTATGATATGCCTATAAGAATGACAGGAATGGCTTCGGGTATAGATGTTGATGCCGTTGTAAAAGAACTGATGTCAGCTCAGAAGCTTAAGAAAACAAATTTAGAGGGTAAGAAAGAAAAACTTTCCTGGAAGCAGGATGCATGGAAGGAAATGAACACCAAGCTGTATTCCTTCTATACTGATAAGCTTTCAAAGATGAAAACCAGAGGTAATTATCAGGCTAGAAAAGCTACCGCTTCGGATCCAAGTAAGGTAAGCGTATCCGCTACTACGGCTACAGCAGGCTCATATACACTTAGTGTAGAGAAACTTGCTTCAGCAGAGTATGTAACAGGTGCCAGCCTTAAGGGAAAAGGCTATGATGGAGAAACAAAGCTTGTTGATGCCGGCATGACAGAAGGTCAGACCATCACTATCAAGTCGGGCAGCGGAGATCCCATAGAGCTCACAGTAGGACCTGAGACAAAGATTTCTGACTTCGTAGATAAGTTAAAGGAAGCTGGACTTAATGCCAGCTTTGATAAGACCAACGGCAGATTCTTCATATCAGCAAAGGACTCCGGTGAAGCTAATAAGTTTACCATTACATCAACAGTAGCTGATGGTGAGGGTAAGGGACTGGATGCATTAGGTCTTATGAATATTGATGACAGTGTAGCTACCACTGGTAAAACTGCTAACAGCAGTAGTGAAGTAGCTATAGTTAAGGCTTCGGATTCTAAGATCAAGCTTAACGGTGCGGTTATAGAGTCAAACTCCAATACTATCAATGTTAACGGTATGAAGCTTGATCTTCAGGGAACCACTGTAGAAGGCGAAGAGATAACACTTTCCATAACCAAGGATTCCCAGTCTGTAGTAGACAGGGTTAAGGACTTCATCAAGGGTTATAATGAGTTAATGGAGGAAATGTATACCAAGTACAACGCTGCTTCCTCGAGAAACTACGCTATGCTTACTTCTGAACAGAAGGAAGCTATGTCGGAAGATGAGGTTAAGCTATGGGAAGGTAAGATAAAGGATTCCTTACTTCGCCGTGATGATACGCTGAATGACTTAATGTCCACATTTAGATCTGCTATGCAGGAAACTATAGAGATTGGTGGAGAGAAGTTCTCATTATCCAGTTTCGGTATAGTTACAGGTGCTTATACGGAACGTGGTAAACTTCATCTTGAAGGTGATCCTGATGATGCAGCCTATGCAACTAAGGATAATAAACTCATGAAAATGCTTGAAGAGGATCCTGATAAGGTAAGTGAAGCCCTTTCGGGTATCATGTCAAAGTTTTATGATAAGATGTTTGACAAGATGGGGACCACCAAGCTTTCCAGTGCGCTTACATTCTACAATGACAAGCAGATGAAGACGGAAAGTGAGTCATATGAGAAACAGATCAAGAGTTGGGAAGAGAAGCTTACAAATATTGAAAACAAGTATTACAAGCAGTTCTCCGCTATGGAGAAGATGATGGCTGAGTTGCAGAATAAGCAAAGCCAGATGGCTGGATTCTTTGGATAATAAAACTAGTTGAATACTATGTAGAGAGTAGGAATTGCCTACTCTCTATTTTTTGTTGAAAAAATAAAAAATAAAAAATGAGGTTAAGGAAAGTCACTTCCTCTCCGATATATTTTGTGTAGGGCAAAAGAAAGAGTACAATCGCTTGTACACAAAGCGAGGAAAGAGGTATAGAATGACAGCAGCTATGGCAAATGTATATAAAAGCAACTCCATTAACACAGCATCACCCGCAGAGCTTACACTTATGCTTTATGACGGAGCTATTAAGTTCTGTAATATAGCACTTGCTGCTATAGAAAACGGAGATATTCAGAAGGCTCACACCAATATAGTTAAGACCGAAAATATCATTACCGAGTTCAGATCAACACTTGATTTCAAGTACCCGGTAGCGAAGGATTTTGACAGAGTATATGATTGGATATACAGAAGACTTGTAGAAGCTAATATGCATAAGGATGCTGAGGTACTTGAGGATGCTACCCGTCTTATTCGTGAGATGCGTGATACATGGAAAGAAGTAATGAAGCTTAGCCGTTCGTCAGGTGGAGAAGGACAGATAAAATATGTGTCAGCTGGTGCGTAAGAGCGTTTTATAATATGATAAAACAAGCAGGGGAAGCAATATTCTTCTGCTTGTTTTTATTAGCTGATTATGGTATAAAGTTAATATAAGTAAGTGAAGGAAAATGATAATTACTAAAGGGGAAGGCATATGAGAGACAATGATAAGGTAACATATTTAAATAACATAGTAGATACTTTAAAGAAAAAAGAGATACTGTTAAATAATCTAAAAGTAATAACTATGAAACAATCTGAAATCTTGGATGCAGAAGAGTTTGCAGCAGATGAATTTGATAAAACAATAGATGAAAAGCAGAGAAGTATAGATGCACTGTTAAAACTTGATGAAGGATTTATGGATACATATGAGAGAGTAAAGGCAGATCTGTTGGCGAACCCTACAGATTATGTTACGGAGATTTCACAGGCAAAAGCACTGATCAAGAAACAGACTGACATATCTATAGAACTTCAGGCACTTGAAGAGAAAAACAAGGTTAAACTTTCTGTACATTTAACCAAGGGTAGACAGAAGGGTAGGGATTTCCGGACCAGCTCACGGACTGCTGCGGCATATTATAAGAATATGAGTAACCGCCACCAGGATGGGGATTCCTATTTTTTGGATAGTAAGAAATAAAACATATTGATTTTTAGAGCAAAACATGCTACAATAAAAATGCGAAAAGAATAATTCTTTTCATGTAATAGTAATACGTGGTTCCTGAGGCCGATTTAATTCAGGGTTCTAATGCGTGGTTCCAAGGCCGATTTAACTTGGGTTTTAATTCGTGGTGTTTCGCCACCGCAAGTGCGATTTTTAATTCTGGCGGAGGTTTTCTCCGCCATTTTTGGAGTTGATTTATGCTTTCTTTTTATTTTGTTGACAAGGATTATGTCAATTATCTTAGGAAATTTGATTCAAAAGTTCCCACTCTTGACTATGTGACTCATGATAAGTTTTTTTGTGGAGTTGTTTTATCGATTGGCGGTATTAAATACTATGCGCCGATTTCACATG
>JAFZQN010000013.1 GCA_017620375.1 Lachnospiraceae bacterium | reverse complement strand
TTTTATTTGGTGTACCCATTATTACTATATATCTGCCCTGTATGAGGTATAGATCACTCCATAACCACCGCTTCATTCAACTATAAGGTATCGAAAAGTATTGATTTTACTGAAAAAAACACTTGATTATATGGAGAGGAAAAATGCAGAAGTCTGTAGCTTTATTTGTTTGTGTAATTTTATTTTTTTCTATGCTTGAAACCGGAGAAAAAATAAAGGCGGATGATTTAAGGTATGAATATGTAAATGAAGTGGGGTGCTCTATATCAATTACTTCCGGAACAGCTACTGTTATATCAAAAGCAATAGGAAAAAATGGGACAACTTCAATCAACATTACAGTATATGTTGAAAGTTACTATAATGGAGAATGGAACTACTATACGTCATGGACACATAGCGGTGTAAACCAAAACAATACGGATTCGACATCGGTTGCGGCCGGCATATATAGAGTTTGGATGTCTGTAAGTGCAACATCCGGAGGAAATACGGAGTCGTTTAATGTGGATGGAAACATGACATGGTATTTAGGCAATTAGTAAGATATTGTGGACCAACTCGTTTATCGAGTATGGCATATAGCTAATTTGAGATATGAGTGTATATTGGTGAAGGAGGATGCTATGAATAGAAAATTATTATTGCAAAATAGACTTATATATACAATGATAAGAGTGTTTGTTATTATTATAGTAATGAGTATTATCGTTAGCGGTAGTATGTCCGTAAAGGCTGATGAAAAGGTAAGTGTTGCATATGATTATCCTATTACTATCTATTCTTCGGAATGGAAAGAACTAAAAAGTGTTGAAGAAAGACGGATTGCATGTGCTGTACCAATAGAACTGTTAGAAAAAATGACCACAGAAGCTCTTGTAGAAACAGTGGTAAAATATCCATTATTCATTGATGTCTATGCATATGATTCTATCATTCAAGGGTTTCAGGCTCTTGGTAATTATTTCAAGGGCGTAGAAGTTTTGCTCTCAAGAAGTGATGCATTGGATTGCTTGGAGGATTACGCATCTAAAGAAACAACGCGAACGGTATCCACAGATATTTCGTTTTTTAATGCGGATCTATTGATTGATTATTTGCCGGTATATCGTATGGTCAGGAGTGAAACCGAAAAGGATTCACAAATGAGAGTATCTTACGGTCCTGCAATATACACACCCAATGGTACAGAGGTACCTACATCCTGGTGGGATCCTTATACCGGTTATTATGAACAGAACAGGTTTTATGGGCTGACATGGGCTGATCATAATACAAATCAGACAACAGAAGAGGCAATAATGTATACGTATTTAGCTGCTTATCCTAGTACGGTATTAGTGGCTTCGGTTAATCCGAAGTATAATTGCCATTCTTATGGTTGGTATTCCCAGAGTACTTCCAATCAATATTGGATCAATGATCCATGGGTATATATCAGTGATGGCAGTTATTCTCAAACACCTTCCCGTGCAGCAGGAGTTAAAGTGGTTTATTTAAATACAGTACTTACATGTATGGAACATTCAGCCATAATCGTTACTCCGCCGACAAGTAGTACACCGGCCCAAGTAATTTCAAAATGGTCACATAATGGCTTGTTTAGGCATGATATTGATGACTGTCCGTTTGTTGGAACAAACATTTCAAAGTATTATTACAATTAGTATGATTGAAAGATAATCTGCTACGAACTACTTGAAAGGGGTGCTGTTTAATATGAATTTTAAAAAGCTATATATTTCTCTGGTATACTTGATTCTTTCAAGTGTACTTATCGGCCAAAATTTACCAGGACAAAATATTTCACAGTCAATTAATTGTTTTGAAAGTGAACCTGCGGATGAAATAATTAATGAAGAATCTACAGATGCGATCGAGTTGCGTATCGGTAAATACGTTGCAAAAAAACAGAGTGTCTGGTATAGTTATGTTGATATTGAGGAAGATGATTGGGGTGGAATTGGTCCACGTGTGATAGGATTGAATCAGAGCATAATAAGAACAAAGTTGAAAATTGAAGATGGTTATTTAATAATAACAAAGTTTCGATTTTTGATAATTGATGAAAAAACAATTCAGTATATTCAAGTTGAAAACCCGGATGAAGAACAGAAATGGATTCCTGACCAAACGGTTTATGTTCTTGAAGAATAAGCAATAACCCCCGTCGCTTTGGATTAAGTGACGGGGGTTATCAGTTACTATTCGATTACTCAAAAAATACTTGAACTTTTTTGAGTAATATGATGCAAACAAGTTTTGGTAATCACTATATTTTCATCAGCGAAAGATATATCGACTTGATATACTACATGAAAAGCGATTTCTTGACAAGCCCAGATAAATAATATATATATTTATTTCGAGGAGGTAATATACTATGAAGGTAAAGGTTTTATTAGCGGGTTTGGCCGTTTTGGTTATAGTTTTAAGCGGTTGCTCTTCGGGTAAAGATACCATAACCGAAGCTTTTGATTATGAAGCAACAGGGTGGCGAAGCAAAGGTACTTCTCAGGAAAAAATCGAAGCATGTAAGATCCCGGAAGAAACACTTGCGAAGATGACTACGAAAGCTTTGGTTGAAACAGTCGTTACATATCCCTATTTTACTGATGTTACTGCATTTGACACCCTTGAGATGGGCGTGGAAGCGTTAAATCACAACTTTGGCGGATTAAAAGAGCTTATGACCAGAGAAGATGCTTACCAGTGTACGCTTGATCTTATTAACTCTATCTGCCCGGATATACTTGATCTTAAGCCTGAAGATGATTGGGATGAATTTATGAAAGTGTTCAATGAAAAGAATAAGACCAAGTTTGATATCATTAATTTGATCAATGCACACACACTATTGAAAATACTAAAGAATGATTCAAAATAATGTGGTTTTTTATATAGAATTATATAAGACGGTTGACATAAACCTCTCTTTCGTGTATTATTTGTTTGACTAAATGTATAGAAAGCAGGTGTTTATGATGATCACAAAGGATATCACTATAGGTGAGCTTTTAAAGGAAGCTCCCGATGTAGCTCCCGTTCTTCTCAGTGCAGGCATGCATTGCTTAGGTTGTCCCGCATCCCAGGCAGAGTCCATCGGAGATGCAGCACTGGTTCACGGCCTTGATGCAGATGAGCTTGTAGCAGAGATCAACAACTTCCTTGAGAAAAATAAGGCCTGAAGTTTATGGCTTCGGTAAGGAAGGAAAAGAAAAATAAGAGCAGAGTAGGAAAGATCGTTAAAAGGTCTCTCCTATGTCTGCTCTTTTTGTTTTTTTTAGCCTTGCTTGTAGGTTTTATAGTTATATATGCAAAGTACGGCAAAAAGATCAAAGCCCTAAAAGCCGAAGCAAACACTATAGTTTCAAAGTCAAAAAAAGAGGACTTCAGGGCCGCAGAGACCTCCATATGCTATTTTTCCGATGGCAGTGTCATGTCAGTACTAAAGGGAGAAAAGGATGTATATTATCTGGAATACGATGCCATCCCAAAGTATTGCATAGATGCCATGCTGGCGACGGAGGACAGAAAGTTTTATGAGCACTCGGGCTACGATATTTATGCCATACTCCGTGCGGCCAAGGCCTATATCGAGAATGAAGGGGAGATACGTCAGGGCGGCAGTACCATAACCCAGCAGCTGGCCCGTACCATATATCTTTCCAACGAAAAAACGGTAGAGAGAAAGGTTAAGGAGATCTTTGTTGCGGTCGGGCTTGAGAAGAAATATACCAAGAATGAGATACTTGAGTTTTACATAAATAACATATATTTTGCAAACGGGTACTACGGTATCCAGGCTGCCGCAGAAGGTTATTTCGGAAAACCTGCGGGAGCGCTGACTCTTTCGGAAGCGGCCTTTTTGTGCGGTATACCTAACAGCCCTGCCGATTACAACCCGCTAAAGCGCTTTAACAACGCTATCGAGAGGCGTAACAGTGTATTAAAGCAGATGCTGGAGAATAAGGATATATCGAAGGAAGAGTATGAGGCAGCCGTTAAGGAAGAAATAGTACTTTCTGTATCACCGAAACGTGAAAAGTACAACTACGCGGAGACATTCACCTACCATTCGGCGGTACTTGAGCTGCTGAAAAAGGAAGGATTTTCGATAAGGAATGACTTTTATTCCGATGCGGATAAAGAGGAATACGAGGAACTTTATGAGGAAGAATACTACCGCTTAAAGAGAAGCCTTTATACACATGGCTACAGGATATATACATCCATCAACCGGGAAAAGCAGGAAATGCTTCAGGAGTCGATAGACAGTGAGCTTTCCGAGTTCGATGAAAAATATGAGAACGGAATATATGCTCTTCAGGCATCGGGGGTGTGCATAGATAATGATACCGGATATGTGGTAGCAGTGATAGGCGGAAGAGAGCAGGAGTTTGACGGATATACGCTGAACCGTGCATATCAGAGCCCCAGGCAGCCGGGCAGTTCCATCAAGCCGCTTGTAGTATATACTCCTGCATTTGAGAGAGGTCTGTACCCTGACTCCAAAGTTATAGATGAGAAGTTCGAAGGAGGCCCGCGTAACTCGGGCGGTGTATACTCGGGAGAGATAGATATAAGATACGCGGTGTCCGTATCTAAAAACACGGTGGCATGGCAGCTTTTTGAAGAGCTTACACCCAAGGTCGGTCTTTCGTATTTAAAGAGGATGGGTTTTAACTATCTGGTAAACAAAGACTATGTACCTGCTGCGTCCTTAGGAGGACTTACATACGGTGTGACGGCGCTGGAGATGGCAAGTGCATATGCGACTTTGTGTAATGACGGAGTATTTAGGACTCCCACATGCATACAGCGCATATCGGATACTGACGGAAACACTGTGGCAGGCGGAGATGCTGAACGTGTGCGTATATATGATACCAATGCGGTACGTATGATGACGGATACTCTTAAGACGGTCATGACTTCGGGTACAGGCCGCAGGCTGGCTTTATCCGGACACACAAGTGCGGGAAAGACAGGTACCACGGAGAATCAGAGGGACGGATGGTTTGCCGGATATACTGCATACTATACGACGGTCATATGGGTCGGCTATGACTATCCTAAGGAAATGAAGGAGCTTATGGGTAACACATACCCGGGCTATATCTGGAAGTCTTTTATGGATAAGATACATATGGGTCTGCCCGATAAGGATTTTACGCCGTATGAGGATAACAGGGCCGATGCAGAAAAGGATCCGGTCGGGAATGAGGATGATGAGCCCATAGATACGGATCGGGAAGAATTATATACCGGTGATGACGGGAACGGTATAAAGGGACGCATACTTTATATAGGCGATGACGGCAGCAGCATCATTTTAAACGATGAGATCACAGAGGATGCCGATTATGACATAGAAGGTAAGCCCATGTACTTTGATGATGACGGTAACAGATTTTTCTATGATGAGAAGGGAAAGAAGGTGCCTGTGGGTGCGGACGGATACCCTGAAGATTACAGCCTTCCCGGCAGCTGGACGCTTTATGACCACGAAGGAAACACGGTTATGCTTAAAACAGAGGGCGAAATCCCAACAATTGATTGACGATAGGGCGAAAAAAGTGTATAATACTACAGATAGTGGATGTTTGTCACTTTCGGCGAATGTTGCTTTTGCATAGTTCGCCAGGAAAGAAATGAGGTTCTATTATGAGTGAAGAAAATAACAATGAGATGATCAATACACAAGAACAGCAGCCTGTTGAACAGAGCGTCTCTTACGAAGCTGCTCCCTATGCGGATTACAGTAACAGCGATCCGGGCACACCCGTAAAAAAGAAACATAAGGGATTAAAGATCGCCCTTATAGTTATAGCAGCGGTCATTGTGATCTTAGGTGTCACTTTTGCAATCGTATATACTACCAATAAGGAGTATGTACAGAACAAATGGGCTCTGCTTACCAAGAGCGATGAAGAGTACTTTAAGTGGGTAGTCGATAAAAAGACACAGAATACCAAGTCGGCTATGCTTTTAAAACTTGATGAGGCAGAGAACAAGGAGTTTCCAAGTGCCCTTACAACCGGCGGTTCCGTAAAGTTTTCACTGTCATCCGAGCTTGGACAGATGTTACTCGGTAAGACCTTTACAGGGATCGAAAACGCAGGTTTTGAGTTTGATCTGGCAATAGAGAATAATACCGCCGGAGTGCTCGTTACTCCGTTTTATAAAAATGTCGACATCATTTCCCTGGGAGGTGCTGTTGATCTTAATAACAAGAATGCTTATGTAACCATTCCTTCATATAAGTCGGAGATCATAAGCCTGGAAAAGCTGATCGAAGCCAACAAGGATAAGATCGAAGAGCTTAAGAAACAGTTTGAAAATGCCAATATAAGCAGTGAGAGTCTTACAGAGATATTCCGGCAGTACAGGGAATATGTAAGCGGCGAACAGCTTGATAACCTGGTAAATGTAATCCTTGAAAGAACAAGTGATGTTGAACTTACCAAGGGCAGCAATGTACATGTAGGAAAGCTTGAAGCTGAGTTTAATGTTGTAAGCGGAAAGATCACCAAGACTGACGTACAGAATATCCTTAAGGATTATTCGGGTAAGTTTATAGATGCATTCTACGGCAGCATCAAGGATCTGGCTAAGGATCCTTCCATGGGCGATATATCAACGGAAGCACTTGACAGTATCAAGAAGAGCATGGACCAGGCTATAGAGAAGCTTGCGGCTACAGTGGATGTCAAGGCGTATGTTGATAACAAGGGCAATATCGCAGGCGGAAGCTTAAAGGTTACAGTGGGCAGATACCCCGTAGCCATCTCCTGGCTGACACTTCCCGACGAGAAGGATGATACCAAGTCTGTATTTGCTGCAGATATACAGTTTGAGGGACTGGTTATCGCTACCATCACCAATGATATGGTAAGGACAGATACCTTAGTATCCAATAATATTACTATCAAGCCCGGTGCTTTTGTAGCTTCGGCAGCCGAAGCTGTTGCACCCGGCATAGGCAATTATTCACTGTCGATTATCACAAAATCTACTAAGAAGAATGCAGATACAGAGGACTGTGAGTTCAGTATCTCAGTACTCAATAAGACAGAAGCTC
Source organism: Lachnospiraceae bacterium (assembly GCA_017620375.1). Lineage (GTDB taxonomy): Bacteria > Bacillota > Clostridia > Lachnospirales > Lachnospiraceae > RUG11977. The sequence continues at coordinate 17,716 of JAFZQN010000013.1, read as the reverse complement.
TTGCTTCTCTTGAGGTTAACTGCAGTGTTACATACGGCAAGGCAGATATGCCTGTTGATATCAAGAACGGTAAGATCATAGATCTGTACGATGTTCCGGATTCTGATTATATCGATGTTACACTTTTTGGAAAACAGCTGTTTAATAAACTTGATGAGATAAACGATCAGGGACTTAATAATTTCATTGACAGAGCTCTGGGAAAGAGCGGTTTGGATCTTAAAAAGCTAAGGGATCTCGTTGACTCGGGTGCTGCGGATGTTGCAAATAATACTTTAAAGAAAGCGCTTAGGAAGGCATTAGGCCTTCCTGAGCCTTATAATTATGCGAGCACCGCTGAAGTTCCCAAGGAGGAAGACGGGAAATTTGTTTATTCATGGGACATTTTAAAGGATGCTGATATATCATATGACACTCTTTCATTTGAGGTGTACGATCACTTTAAAAAGCCCGAGATAGTCGAACCTGATGTAGAAACGGAAAAAAAAACACTTTTTTTGCAGTATGCTGATCAGACCTATGCATATGATGCTGAGCCCGGTTCGGGTATAGAGATGGGAGATAAGATAGTGTTTGATGCGGTTCCGATCATGTTTGGCGTTCCTATGGAAAGTTATGCATACGCAGGAAATACCGCTACCATCGGGAAATATGAATACGGAGCAGGTATAGATGATAAGTTACTCGGCGTACAGGCAGGGCAGACAAAGGATATAGATCTTACTCTTGATGAAAGATACGGGGATTTCGCGGGATATTCCGGAACCTTCAGGATCACAGTCACAAAAATACAAAAGACATTCGGACCCGAGTGGTCCGAAAGGTTTATAGTGGGAGAACTTGGGTACGAGTCTTTAGAGGCATGTGAAGCCTATTTGGAGGAAGAAGCCAAAAAGAAGCTTCCCGAGCCAGAACCCGAGCCTTCTGTATTTGATGTAAAGTCAGCATATCTTGATGAACTTATATACAACAATGCATATGCCGCTCTTGATGAAGAGACCGGAAATACCGTAGATACTTATTATACCGGCATCAGTTCAAAAGGTACTTATTTCCTCCAGGACCTGTATAGTGCCAACAATGCACAAAGAAATCAGGACGAAAAAAACAGGATAGTCGGTCCAACGTCAGACTACAAAAGGAAAAGGACAGTATTCTGTGCCAAAGCAGCCTATGATATGAAGGTTTCAATTACTGCTGAGGAGCTGGCCGCATGTTATGACAGACTGGCAAAAGAGCTTAACTATGCTAGCGGACAGGAGCTGCAGGATAAGGTCAAGATGTACTATGGTGAGAGATTTATGGTGGATTATGCCATAGAGAGGATCATATGTGACGTTCTGTATGAGAAGTATCAGAAGCAGAAAGAATTCGGATTGTTGAATTTAGAAAGTTAAGGCGGATATCGGATTATGGAATTTGGCCATAATATTCAAACTGAACAGAGTTACGCTCCTCTTGAAAGCATGACCGGCTCAAGCACTGAATTCATGATGCGTGAGTTTATAAGGCGTGCTGTTTTTTCTGACGGGACGAAGGATTATCGTATCCCGCCGGAGCCCGAGGCAGGCGATACTGTACGTATAAGGCTGAGGACCGCCAGGGGTAATGCTTTTGCAGCCGTACTGGTCACAAATGAGCAGCGTATACAGATGTCGGTCGTTTCATCCGACGCTTTATTTGATTATTACGAAGCAACGCTAACCATAGGGGAAGAAAATATCAGTTATTATTTCCTGATATGGAGCGGGGATAAGTATTACTATTATAACCAGACAGGAGTCACCGAAGCACCGGATCCCACATATGATTTTAAGATCATGCCCGGATTTAAGACACCGGACTGGGCCAAGGGTGCGGTCATGTACCAGATATTTGTCGACCGTTTCTGTAACGGTAACGGGGTAAACGAAGTGGCGGACCACGAGTATGCCTATCTTGGTAAGCATGTACAAAGAGTGTTCAGATGGGATGCACTGCCCGAAACAGATGACATAAGGAGATTTTACGGAGGCGACCTAAACGGTGTGCTCAGCAAGCTGGATTATCTCCAGAACTTAGGAGTCGAAGTTATCTACTTCAATCCGCTTTTTGTTTCTCCTTCAAATCATAAATATGATATCCAGGATTACGATTATATAGATCCGCATTTTACGGTTATCCCTTATGACGAGGGAGACGTCCTGAATGACGGCGATCTGGACAACACACATGCCTCACGTTATATCAACAGGGTTACCGATATAAGGAACCTTGAAGCCAGCAACAGCTTTTTTTCATCCCTTGTGGCGGCGATACATGCGAGGGGCATGAAGGTCATACTTGACGGAGTGTTTAACCACTGCGGCTCGTACAATAAGTGGCTTGACAGACAAAAGATATACACCGATGAGCGCGGATATGCTCCCGGAGCATATATCTCGGCTGACAGTCCTTACAGGGATTTCTTTAAGTTCTATTCGGAAAACTGGCCCGATAATGAGGACTATGACGGATGGTGGGGACATAAGACACTGCCCAAGCTTAATTACGAGGGCTCAAAGGCGTTAGAGGACTATATCATAGGTATCGGCAGAAAGTGGGTATCACCTCCTTTTTGCGCCGACGGATGGAGACTCGACGTTGCAGCGGATCTCGGTTTTTCCGAAGAGTATAACCATAAGTTCTGGAAGCGTTTTAGAGAAGAAGTAAAGGATGCCAATCCCGACGCCATAATCCTTGCGGAAAACTACGAAGCCTCCTGGAAATGGCTCCAGGGCGGTGAGTGGGATACCATAATGAACTATGAGGCTTTTATGGAGCCTGTCACATGGTTCCTTACAGGACTTGAAAAGCACAGCGATCACTATAGAGCTGACCTTTTAAATAACCATGAGGCTTTCTTCGGAGCTATGCTTTACCATATGTCTAGGATGAATACCCAGTCACTCCAGGTTGCGATGAACGAGCTTTCCAACCATGACCATTCAAGGTTTTTAACGAGGACCAACGGCAGATGCGGAAGACTTGCCAGCGCAGGAAGTGCTGCAGCATCCGAAGGGATAAAGCCCGCGGTGATGCGTGAGGCGGTGCTTATCCAGATGACATGGCCCGGAGCACCGACCATCTACTATGGGGACGAGGCGGGACTGGCCGGCTGGACCGACCCGGACAGCAGACGTACATACCCATGGGGACATGAGGATAAGGACCTGTTAAGATTCCACAAGGAACTGATAGGGATCCACAGATCGTACGAGACCTTAAAAACAGGCTCGCTCAAGTTCTTAGCCGGCAGGCACGGTATCATAAGCTATGGACGTTTTGACAGGGAGCACAGATTTGTTATAGCCATAAACAACAACGATACTCCGGAGACGGTAGAGATACCCGTATGGGAGCTCGGTACACTTGATACGAGGGCTATGGTACGTTTGGTGGAGACATCCGATGAGGGCTATAACTTTGAGGCAGTCATATACAGGTCGGAACACGGTGTAATAGTACTCCGGCTTAAGCCACATTCCGGTATATGCATCAAGAACCTGCCGGATTATCTCTTATAACAACTTTTTACAGATAGGTCATCCTGAGCGTAGCGAAGGATCTTAAAATCCCAAAAGCTGACAAGATTCTTCGCTATGCTCAGAATGACAGTTGACAGCACAAATTAATATGATGAAAAAAACAACATCGGAAAAAACACGTATCAAAAACATCTTAACCATTCTGGATGAAATGTATCCGGATGAGAGATGTTATCTTGAATATAAGACCGACTGGCAGCTGCTTTTTGCTACCATCTTAAGTGCCCAGTGCACGGACGCCAGGGTAAATCTGATAACAAAGGATCTGTATAAAAAATATAAGTCCATAAAGGACTTTGCAGAGGCTGATATTTCGGAGCTTGAAGAAGATGTAAGACCCGCAGGGTATTTCAGGAGTAAGGCAAAGCATATAAAGGAATGTGCTGCGATGCTTTTGAAAAACCATGACGGGATAGTACCGAAAAGTATAGAAGAACTGACAGCTTTGCCGGGTGTGGGAAGAAAAACGGCAAATGTCATAAGAAGCCATATATACAATGAGCCGAGCATAGTGGTCGACACACATGTAAAAAGGATATCCCGTCTTTTGGGACTCACCGATACGGATGATCCGGTAAAGGCCGAATTCAGGCTGATGGAGATAATACCTAAGGATCACTGGATAAGGATCAATCTCCAGTTGATAGACCACGGAAGAAACATATGCATCTCGGGCAGACCGAAATGTGAGGTGTGTAAGCTGGGTAGCCTCTGTCCTCACTTTAACCGATAAGGCTTTTTAGGTATTCGACAGTCCTTTCCTGGGTTTTGGGACTGCTGCTTACAGTATCAAGGAGAGCGGATAGTTTTTCGGTGTCGTTTATAAGTGAATATATCTCTCCGAGGATGGTCACTATCTGGTAAGTATAGATACCGTTTTCGGTAAAGAACAGAGCAGCTTTTTCGGCTTCGGCCAGACGTCCGTCCTCGTAAAGGAGCCTGCACAGGTCACCGAAATACGGAACAAGGAATGTAAAGTTGCTGTCTGCTTCACTTAAAGATGTAAAGTTGGCGGTACCGTATTTTTCCTTTAATTCGGTATTGGAGTATTCGGACAGGTCAGCCACGGGCTTATCCTTAAACTGGAGGATCCTGTCACATACGGAGTACAGTTCACCGGTCTCGGGACCTTTATCCTCTGGTAGGAATTGTTCGGTTATAGTGATATAATGTATGTCATTGGTGCTTTTTCTGGGGATAAAGCCGGACTTGCGCTCACGTTCCCAAAAATCCTTACGTGTTTTAGCTTCTTCCTTGGTATGTTTCTTAAGCTCATAAGTTAGCCAGATAACAAATATCATCACGAGGCCGAATACGGGTATTTTCATAGCGGCACCTTATAACCTTTCAATATATTTCAAATATATAATAAATAACAGAAACGGAGAATAATCATGAATTTCTACAGCAAAAAAACAAGAAGAGTAATCACCGTTACCATCGTCATCATACTTGTAGCAGCACTTGTTATCTCATTGGTAGCGGCGTTGGTATAAATCAGTATAACATAACTCAGACAGGATTTCAAACTTATATGTCACAAGCAAAAGAATATACCATCATGATGGCGGGGTCGGCTGCGTGCCGGGCGGCCCTTGATATATTATATTCAAAAGAAGAAAGCCTAAAGAAAAGATACTCCCGTAATTATCTCACACATGCAGAGGAAAAACTAAAGAGCGGGATGCTTTCGGATAAGGATACCGAAGAGTTATTAAAAGATATCTCACCCGAAGCCTTCTGTTTATGTGAAGAAGACGGAGTATTTGCAGCATTGTATATGCTCGGAGAAAAGTTGGACTGCGGGTTAAAGGTCAAGCTTAAAAGCATACCGATAGATCAGGCGGCCATAGAACTCTGTGACCTTACTGACATAAACCCTTACGAGTCGGACAGCAGGGGAAGCGTGATACTCGCGGTAAAGAATGCAGGTAAGGCTTTGGAGTTATCCGAAAAATACGGTATAGCACTGTATACCATCGGCTTTACTTCCACAAATAATGCAAGAATAGTGGCGGCGGACACCGAGAGGTATCTGACACCAAGATCATAATAAAATCAAGGAGAAAAGGAAATGAACGAATTAAAAGAAAAAATATTACGAGCGATAGCGAAGGACTCAAAGATAGAATTATCAGAACTGGCGATCAGGCTTGGCTGCAGTGAGGAAGAACTCACCACAGCCATAGCGGAGATGGAAGCGGATAAGGTTATCTGCGGATATCCCACACTTATAGACTGGGACAAGGTATCCGATGAAAAGGTTACCGCGCTTATAGAACTCAAGGTTACTCCCCAGAGAGGACAGGGCTTCGATAAGATAGCGGAGAGAATATACAAGTTTGATGAAGTAGAGTCGGTATACCTTATGTCGGGCGGATTTGACCTTACCGTTATTATCCGCGGAAAGAGTATGAAGGAAGTATCCAGATTCGTATTTGAAAAACTGGCGCCCATGGAATCCATCCAGAGCACTGCGACACACTTTGTATTAAAAAAGTATAAGGACCAGGGACTTGTCATGCAGTTTGAAAGCGATGACGAGAGGATCCAGATGAATTTCTGATAAAAAGAATAATAGAGGACAAAAATGAGAAACCCATTAAATAAGACAATTACCGAGATAAAACCCTCGGGCATAAGAAAGTTTTTTGATATAGTTTCCGAGATGAAGGATGCTATATCTTTAGGTGTCGGTGAGCCTGATTTTGAGACTCCCTGGCATATCCGCGAGGAGGGCATCTACTCACTTGAAAAAGGAAAGACCCATTACACATCAAATGCAGGTCTTAAAGAACTTAGACAGGAAATATGCAATTATCTTTCAAGACGTTTTAAATTAAACTATGATCCGATGAAACAGATACTTGTGACCATAGGCGGCAGCGAGGCTATAGACGTGGCACTCCGTGTCATGCTTGAACCGGGCGATGAAGTGCTTCTTCCCCAGCCGAGTTATGTATCCTACGAGCCGTGTGTTATCATGGCAGGAGGAAAGCCGGTGATCATCGAGCTTAAGGGTGAAGATGACTTTAAACTGACAGCACAGGAGATACTGGATGCCTGCACGGAGAAGACAAAGATACTGATCCTTCCCTTCCCGAACAACCCTACAGGTTCGGTCATGTCGAAGGACGAACTGGAAAAGATAGTAGATGTTATCATAGAAAAGGATCTGTTTGTCATCTCAGACGAGATATATGCTGAGCTTACCTACGGAGAGAAGCATACTTCCATCGCTTCCCTACCTGGTATGATGGAGAGGACCATAGTCATCAACGGTTTTTCAAAGGCTTATGCAATGACCGGATGGAGACTCGGATATGCAGCAGGTCCCGAAGTTATCATCAAGCAGATGATAAAGCTCCATCAGTTTTCCATCATGTGCGCAGCCAGCTTCAGCCAGCACGCAGCCATAGAGGCTCTTAAGAACGGCGATGCCGATGTGGAGATGATGACCGAGGCATATGATCAGAGAAGAAGATTGCTTATACATGAGTTAAGGCGTATGGGCCTGCCCACTTTTGAGGCAAGGGGAGCATTCTATGTATTCCCCTGCATAAAAGGGACAGGTATGACCTCTGAGGAGTTTGCGACCAGACTCCTGCAGGAGGAGAAGATCGCGGTAGTACCCGGTACAGCCTTTGGCGACAGCGGCGAAGGATATTTACGTATTTCTTACGCTTATTCCATAGAAAAGATCAAGGAAGCGCTTGAGAGGATCGAGCGGTTTGTAAAGAAATATATGAAACAGGATGCGTAAGGGATAATGAACATAGTACTTCATGAACCGGAAATACCGGAGAATACCGGAAATATAGGCAGGACCTGCGTAGCAACAGGTTCGGTCCTGCATTTGATCAAACCTTTAGGGTTTGTGATAGATGATAAACATTTGAAAAGAGCGGGCCTGGATTACTGGCCTAAGCTTGAGTACCATATATACGAGAACTACGAAGATTTTTTAGCAAAAAATCCGGGAGCAAAAATATATTATGCCACCACCAAGGCTCATAAGACATATACCGATGTGAGTTTTGGACCGGATGATTATATTATGTTTGGTAAAGAGACTGCAGGTATACCCGAAGAGATACTTGTGGATAATGAGGAAAACTGCATAAGGATCCCCATGGTTGGAGATATCAGATCACTCAACCTTGGAAACTCTGTTGCGATAGTATTATACGAAGCCTTAAGGCAGAATGGGTTTTCCGAATTAAACCCTGTAGGTCATTTACATCGTCTTACCTGGAAAGAGTAAGTGAGATTCTCGGATTTAACAGATGAGAAGAAAAGATGAATGAGAAAGTATTAAAAACATTAGAATTTAATAAGATAATCGACAGATTAAAGGAGCTTGCCGGGTCCACCATAGGTAAGGAAAAATGTGCGGACTTAAAGCCTGTCTCGGATCTTGAGGAGATACAGACACTCCAGGCCGAAACGGCAGCAGCTCTAAACAGGATATACCGGAAAGGAAGCCTTTCTTTTTCCGGGATCCATGATATCAGAGCATCCATCAAGCGATTGGAGATCAGATCGACTTTGGGGATGGGTGAACTCATGCATATAAGCTCGGTGCTTACCGCATCCGAGCATGTGAAGCAGTACGGAGAGCAATCCGAAGGTGAGGAAGAGGATGCTTTATCGGAGCGTTTCAGGCTGATAGAGCCGTTAAGAAACATAAACAGGGAGATCATGCGCTGCATCCTTTCAGAGGATGAGATGGCGGATGATGCGAGCCCCGGACTGAAAAGTGTAAGACGCAGTATAAAGATCGCCAACGATAAGATCAGGGACCAGCTTAACTCCATAATCAATTCTCAGGATAACAAGCTCATCCTTCAGGATAACCTGATCACCATGAGGGACGGAAGATACTGTATACCGGTCAAGTCCGAGTATAAAAACAGTTTTTCCGGTATGATACACGACCAGTCCTCGAGCGGTTCGACGGTATTTATCGAGCCCATGGCGGTCGTAAAGCTCAACAACGAGTTAAAGGAACTTGCCATAAAAGAGCAGGAAGAGATAGAAAAGGTCCTGGAATCTCTTTCGCAGATGCTCTTTAACGAGACCAATGAACTAAAGTACAATATCGATACCATCGCAGAGTTTGATTTCATCTTTGCAAGAGGTACGCTTGCAAAGAGTATGAAGGCATCAGAGCCTAAGTTTAACAACAGAGGTTACTTAAACGTAAAAAGGGCCAGACATCCTTTGATCGATGCCAGGAAAGTAGTACCGATCGACATTACTCTGGGCGGGGATTTTTCCATGTTGGTAATAACCGGTCCCAATACGGGCGGTAAAACAGTATCCTTAAAGACAGTCGGACTGTTTACACTCATGGGGCAGGCAGGACTTCATATCCCGGCGTTTGACGGCTCGGAGCTTTCGGTATTTGACGAAGTATACGCTGATATAGGTGATGAGCAGAGCATAGAGCAGAGTCTTTCGACCTTCTCTTCACACATGAAGAACACTGTGTCCATCTTAAAAGAGGCAAATGAAAAGTCACTCGTGCTCTTTGATGAGCTGGGTGCCGGAACCGACCCTACCGAGGGTGCGGCACTGGCCATGAGTATACTTAATTTCCTGCATAACAGGGATATCCGCGTTATGGCGACCACGCATTATGCGGAGCTTAAGCTTTATGCACTTTCCACACCGGGTGTTTCCAATGCCTGTTGTGAGTTTGATGTGGAGACATTAAGTCCCACATACAGGCTGCTCATAGGCATCCCGGGTAAGAGTAATGCATTCGCCATATCAAAGAAGCTGGGTATCTCGGAAGAGATCATATCCATGGCGGAAAGCTATATAGGTACCAGGGATAAGAGCTTTGAGGATATACTCGGCGGCCTGGAGAAAAACAGGCTGGAGACCGAGAGTGCACTGCAGGAGGCTGAAAAGCTTAAAAAAGAGGCATTTGACCTAAAGACCAAGTGGGAAGAAAAGCAGCGTAAGCTTGATAATGCACGCGACAGAGTAATGAACGAAGCTAACGAGAAGGCTGTACAGATACTTCAGGAGGCTAAGGACTATGCCGATGAGACCATCAGAAAGCTGAACAAAATGGCCTCGGGCGGAGTAAACATGCGTGATATGGAGCATGAAAGAGGGGCTTTAAGAGACCTTCTGGCTGAAAAGAGCGGTTCCATAAAGACTGCTGCCAGCGGCAAAAAAAGAAATACTGTAAAAGATCCCGAGGAACTGGCTGTAGGAGATGTGGTCCATGTCATTTCCTTTGATGTAAATGCAAAGGTGGCAGGGCTTCCGAACCAAAAAGGTGAGCTTTATGTCATGATAGGTGCCATGCGTACCGCTGTTAATATTAAGGATATAGAACTGGTCGAAAAACAGCCGCAGGAAGAGGAAACTAAAGTAAAGACCGGAGCCGGAAGCATAGCCAGGGACAAGCAGATGCACATAAGTCCCGAATGCAATATCATAGGCATGCGTGTGGACGAGGCCATGCCCATAGTGGATAAATATATAGATGATGCTTACCTCGCACATCTGCCTCAGTGCACCATTATCCACGGACGCGGTACGGGAGCCTTAAAATCGGCAGTGCATGCACATTTAAAGAAATTAAAGCACGTAAAGGAATTCCGTCTGGGCAGCTTCGGTGAAGGCGACCAGGGAGTAACTATCGTGGTATTTAAGGAGAGCTGATATATAACAGTTTCATTATAGGAGGAGGAAAATGGCGTACAAACAGAAAATACTTATAGTGGATGATGACGGTAACATAGCCGAGCTGATATCCCTTTACCTTATGAAGGAGTGTTTTGATACATGTATAGCAGAGGACGGAGAGGATGCGCTGGAGAAATTTGACAGCTTCCAGCCCGATCTTGTGCTTCTTGATCTCATGCTTCCCGGCATAGACGGATACGAGGTCTGCAGGGAGATAAGAAAGACTTCGAGGGTGCCGGTCATCATGCTTTCCGCTAAAGGCGAGACCTTTGATAAGGTACTGGGCTTAGAGCTTGGTGCGGACGACTATATGGTAAAGCCTTTTGATTCAAAGGAGCTTGTGGCCCGTGTACGTGCAGTCCTCCGCCGTCAGCAGAATTCCGGACTTCCGGAGAAGATCCCGACCGTTAAAATTGAGGAGACCGGTGATATAGTAAGATATCCCGAGCTTGTGGTCAACAAGGATAACTATACTGTGGTATATAAGGATAAGAACATAGAAATGCCTCCTAAGGAGCTTGAGCTTCTTTACTTCCTTATGACCAATCCCAATAAGGTATTTACCCGTGAGCAGCTTTTGGACCATATCTGGGGTTATGATTATATAGGTGATACCAGAACGGTCGACGTACATGTAAAAAGGCTCAGGGAGAAGATCAAGGATACTGAAAACTGGAGTTTAGCTACCGTTTGGGGCGTAGGTTACAAATTCGAAGTGATAAGACAAAATAATGAGAATATCATATAAACTAGGATTAAGTTATCTTATAGCCATAGCAGTGCTTTTTGTCCTGGCCAATTTCTGGGGAAAAAGCAAATGCAACGATTTGGCGGAACAGAATATAAAGCTCCAGCTCAGAAATACGGTCACCAATCTGTCGGATACTTCCGTATCGGAGTACTATGAAGGCGAAGGTACGATAGTTAGGATCAGACATGAGCTCTGGGCCATGGAAAAAGCCATGGGTGTAAGGATATGGCTGGTCAATGCAGAGCATAATGTTATAGCCGATTCGTCCGATCCGGATGGCGAGCCGGGTATCAAGGGACAGGATTATGACAACAGTATCTTAGAGCAGAACATAAGTGAGAATGTGATCATCGATTCATATTTTTCAGAGCCTATGCTGGTCTGCTCGGAGCCTGTCATGCATAATTACAGGACCGCAGGTTTTATATGTGCGTTCACTCCCATGAGCAGGATGACAAGCGAAGCGTCCGGATACATGGAAATAATGAATCTGGGGATGATATTTATTTTCCTTGCGTTATTCATTATATTTGCGGCCATATATTTCTACACGGTCATCCCTATAAAGACCATCAAATCTGCTGCACAGGAGTATGCGAAAGGCAATTATGACCATGAAATGAATATCAAGAGCCGTGACGAGTTTAAGGAGCTCTCGGATACCATTTCATACATGGTTTCGGAACTGAAGCAGAACGAGGAAAAGCAGAGGAAATTTATCGCAAACATCTCACACGACTTCAGATCTCCTCTTACTTCCATAAAGGGATATGCAGAAGCCATAAAGGACGGAACGATCCCTTATGAGAATAAGGATAAATATCTTGATGTCATACAGTTTGAAGCAGAGCGTCTTCATAAGCTCACTTCGAGCCTGCTGCAGCTCTCAAGTATAGACAGCGGCGGACTTTCACTGGATATCAAGAGCTTTGATATCACAACGACCATAAGAAATATTGCCGATGCATTTGAAGGTATCTGCAGGGAAAAGAAGATACTTTTAAGACTTAAATTCGATGAGCCTAAGATATTTGTTGACGCGGACCAGGCGAGGATCGAGCAGGTTATCTACAATCTGACCGACAATGCCATCAAGTTCTCCAACAAAAATTCAGAAATCATCCTAAGTGTAAGATTAAAGGGTGCAAAAGCCGTTGTCAGTGTAAAGGACTTCGGTCTGGGTATACCTAAGGAGAGTATTAACAGAGTATTTGAAAGGTTTTACAAGAGCGATCCTTCGAGAGGAAAAGATAAGAAGGGTACAGGTCTCGGATTGTCCATAGTAAAAGAGATCATTACCGCTCACGATGAAGAAATAAAGGTTTTGAGCAATGAGGGCGCAGGTACGGAGTTCTTCTTCACCCTGCCAGTATCGTAATATTATAAAAGGTAAAGATTATGGATAAGCATAAAAAGCTGACAGAAACTGAAAACTTAAATATTGTAGATATCGATAATCCCGAGTTGGAAGAAAATCTTGAAAAACAGGATTCCGTTATCCAGGAACAGATAAAGCCGTGGCATAAAAGAAAATTTAAAAAGGTCATGAGCGTGATAGGTCTGTCACTCCTGGCGGGTATCATGTTCGGAATAGCGGCAAGATTTGTATTTAAATATTCAGACGGTATTATCAGTAAGATATTCGGACTTAGCGTAAAGTATGATAATGTTCAGGGGCTTCCGCCTGATGGGGCGCAGCCTCAGCCGACTACAGGAAACGATAAGTCCGGCAATCCGTCGGGTGATCCTAACAGTGATCCTTTTGAGGTGAAAATAGGACAGAACCCTTCCAATCAGGGACAGAATCCCGGCCCTTCGGGGAATGACGGAAAAAATGCTGAATCGTATCTGGCAACGGTTGAGAACTTAAACCGTGTATCAGATATGGTAAGCAGATGCCTTGTAACGGTCAATTCCATAACAAGAGTGGTTAACTGGATGGGAGATAATATCGAACAGACAGATTCAACCGTGGGTGTGGCTATAGCTGAAACCCCTACCGAACTGTTCATCCTTACATATTATGACAAGGTAAGCTCGGCCGACAGGATAGAGATAGCCTTCCCCAGCGGAAATACAAACGTGGTGACCATATATAATCACGATGAGAATTATAACCTGGCAGTGCTTTCGATAGCTAAACAGGCATTAAAGGTAGATGACCTGAATGCGGTTTTGATACCTGAGATAGGGGATTCGGACGAAATATATGCCGGAATGCCTATAGTGGGTGTGGGCAGGATCGACGGGTCAAAAGAACTGGTTGATTACGGATATGTGACCAGTAACGGCTATGTTGAGTATCTGACCGATGCTTCCATAGAGCTCTTTACCACAAATCTGCTTCATTCGGGAAGTGAGGAAGGTATAGTGGCCGATCTGGACGGTAAGGTCGTAGGTATCATTAACAGACATCTCGGTACTTCGGTAAAGGCAGATATCAATAAATGCATGAAAACAGCCAGCATTATAAAGATAGCCGAAAAACTCTGCAATGGCGGAAATATGGTATATTGCGGCATTAATCTTGAAGATGTGCCTTTGTGGGTATTAAGAGAAAACGAGCTTGAAAACGGTATCTATGTTAACAGCGTGGAGGCATCTTCTCCGGCTTCGGATGCAGGTATCAGAAAGGGTGATTTTATCATTGCTGTAAATGATATCAGGATAAGTACTGTAAAGGAGTATACAGACTTCCTTATGACGGCTGCGGAAAATACACCGATCAAGGTTGATCTTTACAGAAGTTCGAAAGCTTCGGACAATATGCTGTCCGTAACAGTGAGACCGATAAACCGCAATAATTAATTATAAAGACAGAAATAAATAGGTAGCAGAAGGAGTAAAGATGAAGTATATTAGTGAATTGCGTGAAGGTGAAATCACGCATGACATATATCTTTGTAAGCAGGTTCAGACTCTTGTGGCAAAAACGGGAAAGAGCTATCTTTCCATAATCCTGCAGGATAAGACCGGCACATTGGATGCAAAGGTCTGGGATATCACCAGCGGTGGTATAGAGGATTTCGATGCCCTTGATTATATCTATGTCGAGGGTGAAGTTACCATATTCCAGGGGACCATGCAGCTTAAGTGCCGCAGGATAAGAAAGTGCCATGAGGGAGAATATGAGCCTTCGGATTACCTGCCTTATTCAAGGTTTGATATCGAGGCCATGTATAAAAAGCTGCTTGATTACATAGGACTGGTTAAAGAGAAGCATTTAAGAGCCCTTCTGGAGGATATGTTCATACATGATGAGGAGCTGGTTTCTCAGTTCAAAAAGCATTCTGCCGCAAAGTCCGTTCATCATGGCTTTGTAGGAGGCCTGCTCGAGCATACTCTTTCTGTTACAAGCCTGTGTGTAAAGTTTGCTGAACAGTACAGTTATCTTAATAAGGACCTTTTGATCACTGCAGCAATATGTCATGATATAGGAAAGACCAAAGAGCTTTCCGAGATGCCTGCAAATGACTATACGGATGACGGTAACCTTCTCGGACATATAGTGATAGGCTATGAAATGCTGGGAGAAAGGATATCCCGCATAGAAGGATTCCCGCATGCTTTGGGATCGATGCTCAGACACTGTGTACTGGCACATCACGGAGAGTATGAATTCGGCTCTCCCAAGAAACCCGCTTTGGCAGAGGCCATAGCACTTCATTTTGCAGATAATCTTGATGCAAAGATGGAGACCATGAGGGAACTTTTGGAAAGTGCAGATATGAATGCGGAGTGGCTCGGTTTCCAGAGACTCTTTGAGAGCAATATGCGTAAGACTACATACAAAGAAGACTAAGTCAACGAAGGAGAACACGATATGCAGATGACATTTCGCTGGTACGGTGAAGGTAACGACAGTATCTCGCTCGATCAGATAAAGCAGATCCCCGGAGTAGAGGGTATCGTCTGGGCACTTCATGACAAAATGCCCGGTGAAGTATGGGAGAAGGATGAGATACAAAAGGTTGCGGATCAGCTTCATGCCAAAGGCTTTAATATGGACGTGGTTGAGTCCGTAAATGTACATGATGATATCAAGATAGGACTTCCCACCAGGGATAAGTATATAGAGAACTATAAACAGACCTTAAGAAATCTTAAGGAATTCGGTGTAAAGGTTGTCTGCTATAACTTCATGCCGGTATTCGACTGGACCAGGACCGACCTGTTCCATCCGCTTCCCGACGGATCTACAGCTCTTTATTATGAAAAAGAAAAGATCATAGATGACCCGGTTAAAATGGCTGATTATATCTTAGAGAAGTGTGAAGGATATACAATGCCCGGCTGGGAACCCGAGAGAATGGGCAGGTTAAAAGAACTTTTTGAAGCTTATAAGCCTGTGACCAAGGAAAAACTCTGGGAGAACTTAAAATACTTTTTGGAGCAGCTGATGCCCGTATGTAAGGAGACCGATATCAAGATGGCTATCCATCAGGACGATCCGCCCTGGGATATTTTCGGACTTCCGAGATTACTTGTGGATGAGGCATCTATAGACAGATTCCTTACCATGGTGGACGATCCTTATAACTGTCTTACATTATGCTCCGGCTCCATGAGTTCCAACCCCAGGAACAATGTGGCAGATATAGTAAGAAAGCACTGCGACAGGATTGCGTTTGCACATGTAAGAAACGTTAAGCATTATCCGAACGGTGACTTTTCCGAGACTTCACACCGTGACTGTGACGGTGACACCGGCGTCTTAGAGATCATGAAAGCATATCATGACTGCGGATTTAAGGGATATATCAGACCCGACCACGGCAGACATATCTGGGGTGAAAAGTGCAGACCCGGCTACGGTCTCTATGACAGAGCACTCGGTATCATGTACCTGCTCGGTATTTGGGATGCACTTGAAAAATACGATATAAAATAATGGTAAAAGGTTATATGGAAAAAATGAAACTTACATTAGAGGGAATTAAGAATAAAGATGCCTGGAAAGGCTTCAGTCTTCCTGAGTTTGATATCGCTAAGATGTGCGAGACCACAAAGCAGAATCCTGTCTGGATACATTTCGGTTCGGGCAACATATTCAGAGCATTCCTTTGCTCCGCAGCTCAGGAACTGCTTAATACAGGTGTTATGACTTCAGGTATCACTGCTGCGGAAAGTCACGGTACCGAGATCATCACTGAGTGTTTTAAGCCCCATGATAACCTGTGTGTGGCAGTAACACTTAACGGTGACGGAAGCACATCCAAGGAAGTGGTAGCATCGGTAGGAGAAGCACTTGCCACTGCTTATGATTTTAACAGGATAGTTGACATCTTTTCAACCGATTCACTTCAGATGGCCTCATTTACCATCACCGAAAAAGGTTACGCGCTGCGTGATGCATCGGGCAATATCTTCCCGATGGTGGATGCCGATAAAAAGACAGATCCTAAGGATATCATCAGTGATATGACCGCAGGTAAGCAGAATCATCACCTTATGTCGATGATAACCGCACTTACCCTTAAGAGGAAGGCAACATGCGGAAAGCCCTTAGCTCTTGTATCGATGGATAACTGCTCACATAACGGTGAAAAGATAGAAAATGCCGTAAAGGAGATAGCAGGTGCCTGGCTTGATGCCGGCTTTATCGCAAAAGAAGATGTGGAGTACCTTAATACAAAGGTAAGCTATCCTTGGAGCATGATAGATAAGATCACACCCAGACCCGATAAAAAGGTTGAGGAGATGCTGATCGCCGACGGCATAGATGAGATCAGGCCTTTTGTTACACCCAACGGTACATATATTGCGGCATTTGTTAATGCAGAAAGACCTCAGTATCTTGTAATAGAGGACGATTTCCCTAACGGCAGACCTGCATTGGAAAAGGCAAGAGGCATCATGTTTACCGACAGGGATACGGTTAACAAGGCTGAAAGAATGAAGGTATGTACATGCCTCAATCCTCTTCATACAGCACTTGCGGTATACGGATGTATGCTCGGATATACTTCCATATCAGCCGAGATGAAGGATACTGAACTTGTAAACCTCATAACAAAGATGAGCAGGAATGAGGGTATGCCGGTAGTTGTAAATCCCGGTATCCTTGATCCCGAGAAGTTTCTTAATGAGTGCTTAACGGAGAGATTCCCCAACCCCTTCATGCCGGATACTCCCCAGCGTATAGCAACCGACACATCACAGAAACTTCCCATCAGATACGGTGAGAACTTTAAGGCCCATATCGAAAAGAAGGATGAGGATAGCCTTGTATATATGCCTTTAGTTATAGCAGGATGGCTTAGATATCTTCTGGCTGTTGATGATAACGGAGAAGTATTTGAACCTTCATCTGATCCTCTTCTTGCTACCGCACAGGGTATGCTTAAGGGCATCAGCTTTGGAAAGACAGATGTTAAGGAAGAGGAGCTTAAGGAGATACTTTCCAACGAAGTAATATTCGGCTTGGACCTCTATAAGGCAGGCTTTGCAGGACTTATATGCAGGTACTTTAACGAGCTTAATGCCGGAAAGGGCGCTGTAAGGAATACCTTAAAGAAGTACTGTGACTGATAATAAACTGATATAAAACAAAAGGGGCTGTGAAAAAAGTCCCGTAAAAAAAGAACGCTTTCAGGCATAAAAGTCTGGCAGCGTTCTTTTTGTTTTGGTATAATAATTCTGCAATGAATACCAAACACTATTATAGTCCAAAGCAGGGAAGATTACCAGT
>JAFZQN010000012.1 GCA_017620375.1 Lachnospiraceae bacterium | reverse complement strand
TTCTTTATAGGAAGCACTTCTCCTTCGTTTTTAAGAAGCACCTGTCCTTCCGCAATTGCTTCTATCGCAGTATCTTTATATGCATCAAAATCAAGCTTGTATTTCATATGAACCTCCAAAATGGTAGTATGTAATTATCATACCCTGATAATCTTAAAGATACAATGTATTAAATTGGGAATTAGAAATAGGGGCCGCCGCGTATTGCGACAGCCCCTGTCATTAATTTCAATCCACTATTACGTCCTTCAATTCGTCACCGTCATATACAAGCTTCATGGTGAAGAATTCATCATCCTTGAACATTTCGTCAAACATCCGCTTATCACCTTCCCATACAGGAAGTGAATAAACATCTTTTTTATTAACCCACTTTAGTTCGCCTTCATCACATGAACGAAGTGCCGGATCGTCTTTTCCAATATATTCGGCTTCAAACAGATATATGTATTCGTCATCATATTTGGGATTTATGAATGTAATGATTGCACGCATCCTTAAGTTACCGAGTTCTTCTCTTTTAATGCCAGTTTCCTCGTTTATCTCCCTTACGATGCATTCCACAGGGGATTCTCCTTTTTCAAAGTGACCGCCTATACCTAAGAACTTACCGGAGTTCATATCTTTTCCGCCCTTATGGATGAACAGGATATCCTCCCCACGTCTTATGTAGCATTCTGTTGTTATTATATAGTCCATATTTTATACCCCTTATTATCCTGTATGACCTGATCGGCAATTATACAAAAGCACCGGAGAACCGGTGCCGATTATATTACGATAATGTCCTGTCTCCCGAAGAAGAATTCCTGTTTTTGATCTTTAATGCATTGATCGCTCTGGCTATGGAAAGCTGAGTCTTCATAAAATCACGTCTTGCTTTCTTTTCTTCCTCTTCGATCTTTGCCTCTTCTTCTTTTCTTCGTTCAAGCTCTTTATCCCAGTCCTCGGGAGTGGCCGCTATATCACACAAAAGTCTTGCATCGTTTCTTGAGATATCAAACATCCCTTTAGATACCATGCATTCCTTTTCCTCTCCGTTAGGAAGCTTGAACTTTACCAGTCCGTCACCTATTACCGCCGTCATCGCAGGGTGATGTGCCATGATACCTATCATTCCGTCACTGATCGGAAGGATAAGCGATATGCAGTCCCCTTTATAAAACGGCATCTCAGGTGATAATATCTCCAAATGAAAAGTATCCATTCTTACTCCTCTTTACTCATCTCGGCTGCTTTCTTTTTGACATCGTCTATAGTACCTACGTTAAAGAATGCTGCCTCTGGGTACTCGTCCATCTCACCGTCAAGTATTGCTTTAAATCCGCGTAACGTCTCCTCAAGCGGTACATATACACCCTGTACGCCGGTGAATTTTTCAGCTACGCTGAACGGCTGTGACAGGAAACGCTGGATCTTTCTTGCTCTGTATACTACCAGCTTATCCTCATCTCCAAGTTCATCCATACCAAGGATGGCGATGATATCCTGGAGCTCCTTATAATGCTGGAGGGTTTCCTGAGTACGTCTTGCTATATCATAATGTGCCTCGCCTACTGTATCGGGCTCAAGTATCCTTGAAGATGACTCCAAAGGATCAACCGCAGGATAGATACCCATTTCGGCTACCTTACGGCTTAATACCGTGGTAGCATCAAGGTGAGCAAATGTTGTGGCAGGTGCCGGGTCAGTCAGGTCATCCGCAGGTACATATACTGCCTGTACGGAAGTAACCGAACCGTTTACTGTGGAAGCTATTCTCTCCTCAAGCTCTCCGAGCTCGTTAGCCAGTGTCGGCTGATAACCAACAGCTGAAGGCATACGTCCGAGCAGTGTGGAAACCTCGCTGCCGGCCTGTATGAAACGGAAGATATTATCGATGAAGAGAAGTACCTCTTTGTGTGTAACATCTCTAAAATGCTCTGCCATCCTAAGTCCGGTAAGGGCTACTCTCATACGTACGCCGGGAGCTTCGTTCATCTGACCGAATACCAATGCGGTCTTTTCTATAACGCCGCTCTCCTGCATTTCTGTCCAAAGGTCGTTTCCTTCCCTGCTTCTCTCACCTACACCGGTAAACACGGAGTATCCGCCGTGTTCTGTTGCTATGTTATGTATAAGCTCCTGGATAAGTACGGTCTTTCCTACTCCGGCTCCACCGAACAGACCTATCTTTCCGCCCTTTGCGTAGGGTGCGAGAAGATCTATTACCTTAATACCTGTTTCTAGCATTTCTTCGGTATTTTTTCTTAAGGCATAATCGGGTGCGGGCTGGTAAATGCTGGCTCTCGTCTCACTCTCCGGTATCGGCTCCTTGCCGTCGATAGTGTTACCTAAAGCATCAAAAAGCCTTCCAAGTACACATTCACCTACAGGTACGGAAACAGGTGCACCCGTAGCTATACACTCAAGTCCTCTGTGAAGACCCTCGGAAGGTCCGAGCATGATGCAGCGTACCATACCTCCGCTGATATGCTGTGCCACCTCCATGTTACGTCTGCTGCCCGCTATCTCAACATAGAGTTCTTCTCTAAGCTTCGGAAGCTCGCCTCTGGCAAACATAACATCCACTACAGGACCGTTTACACCTTCTACGGTACCCTTTATCACTTTTTTCTCATTTTCTGTGATAACTTCTTTATTGTCCATTTGTTAACCTCTTTTTTCTTAAGGCTTTTCCGCCCGATGCAAGCTCCGTCATCTCTCTGGTGATGGCCGCCTGTCTGATGCCGTTATATTCTATCTTTAAGTTCTTTAAGATATCCTCAGCATTGTCGCCGGCTGTCTTCATGGCCGACATTCTGGCATCCTGCTCACTGCAATAGCTGTCTACAAGAGCACTGTATATGAATCCCGTGATCAAGCTCGGAACTATACCATCCAACACCTTTTCGGGACTAGGATAATACTCTTTTCCGAAGGGAAGCTCAAAATCATTTGAGTCATAAAACTCGCTCTTATCAAGAGGTAGCAGACATCTGGTCTTGCACTCTTCGGGTTTACCTGCCATATAGTGGGTATATATGATATCTATCTCATCCACTATGTCATTATCGTAATACCGAAGCAATTCATTCGTTATCTGCTTTGCCTTCCAGATGGTCGGGAAGGAAGCAGAATATCTGAAATCCTCTGCCATACGGTATTTTTTACCCGAGAAATAATTCCACCCGTATTCACCCACATTGAAGAGTATCATATCTTCGTGAGCGTTCAGCTGTTCTTCAGCCTTTTTTATGGCTATATGGTTATAGCTGCCGGACAGTCCTTTATCGGACGTGATAAGCAGAAGTGCTCTTCCGACTATACCTTCAACATCCTGGTTCTTAAAATACCTGTCGGTGTTTTCAGGCATATAGTGAAGGAGCTCGCCGATCTCTTCTCTTACCGCTACAAAAAATGGGGTGGTCTTTTCTATCTCGCGTCTTGCTTTACGCATTTTTACGGAGGAGATCATATACATGGCATCCGTAACTTTTTTAGTTTCCGATATACTGTTTATTCTGGTCTTTATTTCCGCAGCACCTGACATGACGTCCTCCTTTCTGTAGTCTATTCTTTATCTTATGCTTTTTTAGTTGCGTTCTTCTCTTTAAAGAACTGCTTTGCAGCTTTAATTACCTTCTTCTGTAATCCGTCGGAATATACCTTCTTGTGCTCGATACTTAAGCACAGTGTACCGTTCTCTTTTGCAAACCAGTCAAGGAGTTCTCTTGCTACCTTGGGTATCTCCTTGGTAGGA
This sequence comes from Lachnospiraceae bacterium, assembly GCA_017620375.1. Lineage (GTDB taxonomy): Bacteria > Bacillota > Clostridia > Lachnospirales > Lachnospiraceae > RUG11977. Next base: position 2,143 of record JAFZQN010000012.1, on the reverse strand, counting down.
ACATCCAGGAAAAGCTTTTCCCTCGCACACATAAGAAGTATTACCTGCTCATGCAGTGTCAGTGGAGATTGGTTGGGCTGCTTTAAAAGCTGCATAAGTCCCGCACCGTACTTTAACTGGATAACGGTCTGGTCATCAAGGTCACTACCGAACTGTGAGAATACCTGCATCTCACGGTACTGTGCAAGATCAAGTCGCAGGGTACCGACTGACTTTTTCATGACATTTGTCTGAGCGGCCGAACCTACACGGGATACCGAAAGTCCAACATTAACAGCAGGACGCTGTCCCGAATTGAACAGCTCGTTATCGAGGAATATCTGTCCGTCGGTGATCGATATGATGTTGGTCGGGATATATGCCGATACATCGCCCGCCTGTGTCTCAACTATGGGGAGTGCGGTCATGCTGCCGCCGCCCTTTTCATCGGAGAGCTGTGCAGATCTTTCAAGCAGTCTTGAATGGAGATAGAAAACATCTCCGGGATATGCCTCACGTCCGGGAGCACGCTCAAGCAGCAGGCTTATGGTACGGTAGGCTACCGCATGCTTTGAAAGATCGTCATATATGATAAGTGTATCTCTTCCGTGATCCATGAAATACTCCGCTACAGCACATCCCGCATAAGGAGCTATGTACTGCAGTGATGCAGAGTCGCTGGCCGGTGAAGATACGATAACGGTATAATCCATGGCTCCGTTTTTCTTTAAAGTATTAACTACCTTTGCTACAGAGCTTGCCTTCTGGCTTATAGCTACATATACGCATACCACATCCTTACCCTTCTGGTTAAGGATTGTATCTATGGCTACAGATGTTTTACCGGTCTGGCGGTCTCCAATTATAAGCTCACGCTGACCCCTGCCTATAGGGAACATAGAGTCAATGGCAATTATACCTGTTTCAAGCGGTGAGCATACTGATTTTCTGTCTATGATACCGGGTGCCGGTCTCTCTATCGGGTAGTATCTCTTGGCACCTATATCAGGTCCGCCGTCTATGGGCTTACCCAAGGGATCGATCATTCTTCCGAGGAGTCTGTTGCTGATGGGGATACCTGCGGTACGTCCGGTACGTACTACACGTTGCCCTTCTATGATCTCAGAGGCATCACCAAACAATACTACACCGGTAGTCCCGTTGGTCCTTATGTCCTGTACCATGCCCTTTACGCCGCACTCAAACAGGACTATCTCACCATATTCAACCTCTTTAAGTCCTACTATAACAGCTATACCGTCACCTACGGTAAGTACTTCACCTACCTGCTGGAAACCGAGGTTCAGCTTAAAGTCCTTGATATCATCCTTGATCAGGGAAATGATATTGTTGATCTTTTTCTCTTTAGGAAGCTTCTGAATGGAACGTCTCAGCTGTCTTATCCTGCCGAGCGTGGTCCAGTCGTAATTATCATCTCCTACGAAGATATTAAAACCGTCAGCTGCACTCGGATCGTTTTTTATAACTATCTCAACTGAAGAAGCACCGTACTTTTCCTGCATGATGGTGCCGATAGCCTTCTGCTGCTCCTCATCGGGAGGTGTCACACAGCGGATCTCGACCTTTAAAGGCTGGTCCTCTTCAGGCTCTGTGCTTCCCTCAGCCGCATCGGCAGAAGCTTCCCCGTCAACCGGCAGCAGCCCTTTAGCAGCAAGCTCGGCCTTTTTGGCGTTCTCTTCATCTTCAGCCAATTTCAATAAGTTTTCAAAGGTTTCTTCTATCATTGTGCATCCCTTACCATACTCTTTATAAATTCATCGTAGAGTTCATGTGTTTTTTGAGGTGTTGCATTGTTTTCCAAAAGCTTCTGGGCAGCCTCGACTACCAATTCGCCGATCTCGGTCTGAGCCGAATCAAGGATATGATCCTTTCTTTCCTCAGCCTGCTGTTCTGCCTCTGTGATGATCGCTGAAGCCTTTTCCTGAGCATTGTTCAGGTATTCCTTGGCTGCAGTGGCGGTCTCATTCTTGGCATTTACACGCATTTCTTCGATCTCAGCATCCACTTTTGAAAGCTTCTCTTCATATTCTGCCTTAAGGCTCTCGTTTTTCTCAAGTCCGTCGGCTATCTCTTTTTCCTTGTCCTCAAAATACTTCTTTCTGTCTTCCATGAACTTTTTTACCGGCTTAAACAGCAATAGTGT
>JAFZQN010000151.1 GCA_017620375.1 Lachnospiraceae bacterium | reverse complement strand
TTATCGCAAAGCATTTGAACATACAATAAACAAAAGAAAGGAGCAGCTCATGAGCAAAAACGAAGCTTTTATACGTGAGACAAAAAGAAAAACTTTAAGCCTTATGCACAATATGGCTCATAAAGCTGAATGCATCAAGCTCAAGGGGCTCCTGGATAATTACGATCCGACGAGAGTGGTACTTAAAAAACCGGAGCGTGTCAGGACCGTTACCTTTATCATCACCAGACTGGTACGGTTCCACGGCGGACAGACTTCCATACTTCACTTAGGTACCGAGTTAGAGAAATTGGGCCATAAAGTATGCTATCTTGTATGTAAAGAGCAGTCCGAAGAGGAAATGGACTTATGTGCATCGGCCAATCTCCCTGATTATAAGGGCAGGGTATTTCCGCTAAACAGATATATGGCTGCCATAAAAAAGGGTAAGATAAAGGCTCCGGATGTGGTAGTGGCATCGTCGTACGATACGGTATCTTTTGCCAAGAAGTTTGAGGACTCGTACCTTATGTATTTTATACAGGATTATGAGCCACTGTTCTATAAATACGGTGAAGAATACCTGCTTGCACGTGATACATATATGCAAGGACTCCATATGGTCTCCTTGGGGGCATGGAACAAGGAGATGATACTTAAGGAGTGCACGGATATAGTTGGGACACGTGGGTCGTTAAGGGGTAGGTCGGACGGCCGCACGGATTCGGGATTAAAGATAGATGTGGTAAGCTTCCCTTATGACGGAAGTGCATATGAATATACGGCAAGGGATTTTTCAGCGTATAAGGATAAGAAAAAACTCACCATAGCGGTGTATCTTAAGTTCTATGGGAAGAGGCTTCCGGATCTTATACCGTATATGCTTATCAATACAGCAGAAAAGCTGAAGGATAAGGGTATCGAACTTGAAATTCTTTACTTTGGAGAGGCGAAGACATTTAAGGCAGCAGGGGGTAAAAACCTTGGCCAGTTAAGCCATGAGGAGATAAACGAACTGTACAAAAAAGCTGACTTCGGTATGGTGGCATCGATGAGTAATATCTCGCTTGTACCGTACGAAATGCATGCGGCGGGGCTGCCGGTGATAGAGTTCGGGGACGGAAGCTATCCGTACTTCTTCGGAGAGGATACGGCACTGCTTACAAAAATAGGAGAAAAGGATATCGCGGATCTGCTTTTAGGTGCGGTTGAGGAGCCGCAAAAGCTTAAAGCAATGACTGAAAAAGCTGCGGAAAAACTTAAGGATCTGAGCTGGGAGAGGACAGGCAGAAAGTTTTCCAATATCCTTAAGAGTCTTACTAAGTAAAAAATATATGTGTTGATGGGGATTGCCGGGGGGTAACGTAATTGAGTATAAGAAATGATATGAAGAAAATGGCACCTGAGGGCGCTGTTCAGAAATACCGTACTCTTCGTGAGGACGTAATAGAGAAAGAGTTTAAATTTTTCAGCCTTTTTCCCGTAGAAAAGGATAAGGTTGTATTTTGCAATGTCTGGGGATACGGAGACAATCCCAAGTGGGTAGCCGAAAGTTATGTAAGGCTCCTTAAAAGAGCCGGTATGTCTAAGACAGCCATATCGGAAAAGGTTATATTTGTAACCAGTAAGCCTCCGTTAAAAGAAGAGATCAACGAGGATGCCGAGTGCATCACGTTTGTAAAGACAAACTCGAAGTCGGCGATATATGCACAGGCAACTGCGGGTATATGGGTGGACTGTAACAGGAAGGAAAGCTATATCCAGAAAAGGAAGAATCAGATATATATCCAGACCTGGCACGGCGGACTTCCGTTAAAGAGACTGGAGCTTGACTGTAAGGAGTATCTGCCTCCGGAGTATATAAAGAATGCACTCCGAGACACTGGTATGACCGATGTATATATCTCAAACAGCGAGTACTGCAACGAGCTGTACAGACGTGCTTTTGGGTTTAAAAAGAAGATATTCTGCTTCGGAACTGCCAGGATGGATCCGCTTATCCGTCCTGTAAGGTTCAGCGCCGGCGCCATGAGGGAAAGACTGCTCTCAAGACTCCCCGAATCGGTATTCAGAAGACTGCTCAATGAGGCGTATATAAAGGCTTTTAAGGCGAAAGAAAAGGGAACTAAGCCGGGTGAAGAGCAGAAGGATAACTTAAGGATCAACATAGCTTTATATGCACCTACCTACAGGGACTCTGTATCTGAAGTTCAGGCCAGAGGCAATGAGATAGGCGGCAGCATCATAAGTGCACTTGAAAACCGTTTCGGCGGGAAGTTTGTGGTAGTCACCAGATTCCATCCGCTCGCTATGTCCAGGGTTAACCATATAAACAGCGCTTATCTTCAGTTTGATGAGAAGGAACGTATAATAGACGGAAACGAGTTCAGCGATCTGTATGCCATGATGGCGGCATGTGATGTGCTGATAACGGATTATTCGAACTGTATGTTTGAAATGTCCTATGTCGGAAAGCCTGTATTCTTATATGCTACCGATGTGGAGCAGTATGACGATACGCGCGGTATGTATTTTGATTATGAGAAGCTTCCTTTCCCTATAGCACATAATGAGAGGGAGCTGTATGACAATATCAATACCTATGACCGTGAAGGCTTTAAGGCTAAGCAAAAAGAATTCTTTGACGATATAGGCGTGATAGAGGACGGCAAGGCCTCCGAAAAGGTGGCTAAGCTTATAGCCAGACTTATAGATAGTAAGAAACCGGAGTAAGATTCTTCGCTGCGCTCAGAATGACACAAAGAAGGCTCCTCAGAATCTTAAATCCAGCCTCCGTCGGCAGTGATGATCTGCCCGGTAAGGTAGGCCGGCATTTGCGACGTATGATAGAGTATCTCTGCTATTTCCTCGGGAGAGGCCGCGCGGGATGCGGGTATCTGGGATATCACATCAAGACGTTCTTCCTCGGTTAAGTGCCTGTTCATATCGGTATCGACGAAACCGCATGCGATGGCATTGACCGAGATCCCGGAGGGTGCAAGCTCCTTGGCACATGCTTTTGTATAAGCGTTGATACCGCCCTTTGATGCGGAATATGCCGCTTCACAGGAAGCACCGACATTTCCCCATACGGAGGAAATGTTGATGATGTGACCGGAGGCCTCGGAAATCGGAATATCAGTATTATCTGAACGGTTTTTAAGCATGTGGGGGATGACCTCACGGGTACAGTAGTGCACGGAGGAGAGGTTGGTATTTATGACATTCTGCCAGATATCATCGGAAGTATCCTGTATGAGTCCTACGTAGGAGATACCGGCGTTATTTATAAGTACATCTATACGGCCGAAGGCGGTTACAGCTTTATCTATAAGCTCTTTTACAAATGATGAGTCGGATACATCGCCTTTAACGGCTATGACACGATCACCACATATATTGCGGCAAAGACTAAGAGTTTTATCAAGGTTTTCGCCGCCGTTTTTTGAATTGAGGATAACATTGTATCCAACGGTAGCAAATTTTATGGCTGCGGCTCTTCCGATACCTCTGGAAGCACCGGTGATGATAGCGGTTTTATTCATAAACGGGTCCTTTCGTATGTCTGATGCCGATATAGCGGCGTTGACAAGTGGAGAGTTTCTACCATAAATATAGATTAGGAATTATATAAAGTCAAATTTTTTTTGACTGTTCTACTGCGGGGATGGGAAAGGAGGACGATATATGGCCGGAAAAAAGAAGAATAAGATATGGCTTATATTTGCCTCGATCTCCATATGTTTACTGGTGGGACTGGCGGCGTATAAAGGAGCCAGGCTGCTCGCATCGGAAATAACCTCCGAGGCTGAGCAGAATGCCGAAAAAGCAGGGCTTTTTAAACCGCAGGGAGTGGAAGAGGACCTGACCGAAAGGCTGATAAACGGTACCGGAGACAGCCTGACATCCAATTTAAGACCCCTGACACTTTTATATATGATCGATTATGAATCCGGAAGGATCTCGGAGCTGGTACTTGAGATATTTGATACCGTAAGTATGAAGGTGGCATTTATATACCTTGATCCGGATATTTCGTACACCATGACGGGAAGCCTGTACAGGGCGCTTGCCAACGGAAACGTACTGGTACCGCAGACCGTGATATTCCGTGAGCTATACAGTTATTACGGGACGGGCGCCGCATTTGATGCCGGGAAAAAGATAGCAGGAGAGATGCTGGGTACTCCGATAGATCATTATGCCGTATTTACCGCTGAGGACGGCGCGGATGAGCTGAAACTGAGAAGGATAACCGCACTGGGGGTAAAGGATATCTATAATATCTCGGTAAGCGAGCATACGGACATGACGGAAGATGAGAAAAGGACCTATGCGGAGTTTGCGGGGTACCTTAAGGATGCGGATATAGAAGTATACGAGGCTCCGGTAATAAAGCATAACGAGAGTTGTTTTATAGATATATCGGGAACATGGGAAGTACTCGGAGAGCTGTTAAAGTAAAGCTGTACGGGTAAGTAAGGAGCAAATATGAAGAAAAAGATTTTGATGGTACTTGCAGCAACGCTTATCGCATGTATGCTGTTCGGCGGCGGAGTTTATGTTGGAGCGGCTTCTTATGGAGCAGGCTCGCAGAATGATCCTGTAGTATCTCTAAGCTACCTGGAATACAGGCTTGAGCAGCTTGGAAGTGCCGGAAATACCGGAAATACGGGGAATACCGGTGAGACCGGTATGGCAGCCTCCTCGAAACTAGCCACCGGATATAAAAAGACCGAGCTTAACCGCGGGGAGCGTTTTATGCCCGGTGAAGGCGGGATCATCGTACTTTATTCCGGAAAATGCACGGTGGTGGGTAACGTTATAGATATGTCTTCAGCTAAGGCTTTGGGAGAGAGTGGAAGTGTACCCGCATACAGCCAGATATTGGTGCCCGACAACGCTTCAGGCGTTGTAGCCTCCGAGAAAACCGTGCTGTTTGTTATACCGGGAGAGTGAGAATGACGCTTTTTAGTCATTATTAACAAAAAACACCTTTCACTTTTGGTAAAATCACACATAGCATTTAAGACCATATGCGTGTATAATAGACAGGTAAGTGCGTACTGCGCACATAATAAAATTGAATGAGAAACCAGAACTTTATTTAGGGAGGATTTAAAATGGCAGGTTTATCACTTAAGAACATTCAGAAGGTTTACCCTAACGGCTTCGTAGCAGTTAAGGATTTCAACCTTGAGATCGAAGATAAGGAGTTCATCATCTTCGTTGGTCCTTCAGGATGTGGTAAGACAACTACTCTTCGTATGATCGCAGGTCTTGAGGAGATTTCACAGGGCGAACTTTGGATCGGTGACAAGCTCGTTAACGATGTAGAGCCTAAGGACAGGGATATCGCGATGGTATTCCAGAACTACGCTCTGTATCCTCATATGTCAGTATATGACAACATGGCATTCGGTCTTAAGCTTCGTAAGACTCCTAAGGCTGAAATCGATAAATTAGTTCATGAAGCAGCTAAGATCCTTGATATCGAGCACTTATTAGATCGTAAGCCCAAGGCTCTTTCCGGTGGACAGCGTCAGCGTGTTGCCATGGGTCGTGCTATCGTTCGTAACCCTAAGGTATTCCTTATGGACGAGCCTCTTTCAAACCTTGATGCTAAGCTTCGTGTACAGATGCGTATTGAGATCTCAAAGCTTCACCAGAGACTTGAAACAACCATCATCTACGTTACCCATGACCAGACAGAGGCTATGACCCTTGGTACCCGTATCGTAGTTATGAAGGACGGTGTTATCCAGCAGGTTGATACACCTCAGAACCTTTATGATGCTCCTAACAACCTCTTCGTTGCAGGTTTCATGGGATCACCTCAGATGAACTTCATCAACTCCATCGTTGGACGTGAAGGCAACAAGGTTACTCTTACATTTGGTTCAACCACCATTACCATACCTGAGATCAAGGCTAAGAAGCTTATCGATGCAGGTTATGAAGGAAAGACCGTTGTACTCGGTATCCGTCCTGAGGATATCAAGGATGAGGAGATCTTCATCAGCAATTCTCCTGAGAGCGTAGTAGACGTTACCGTACGTGTATACGAGCTTCTCGGTGCAGAAGTATTCCTTTACCTGGATGTTGATAACTACGAGATCACCGCTCGTGTTAATCCTCGTACAACCGCTCGTCCCGGCGACCAGATCAAGGTTGCTATGGATCTTAGTAAGCTTCATATCTTCGATAAGGAAACAGAGCAGGTTATCACTCACTAATATTGTTTCGGACTTCATGCCCGGTCAGGTAAAACTGACCGGGCTTTTTTGTTATAGAAAAAAAACTTGCGTCATTTAGAAACACGTGCTATAATAAATACAACTATCGGCATATAACATCGAATGCCGCATTGAAGAGGGGACAATTATGAAAAAAATTTTAGCAGGAGTTTTAACGTTAGTGTTACTTTTGGGACTTACGGCATGTGGACCCAAGGCGATCGAAGATGTTGAGGGTACTGTATATGAGTGCAAGCAGTTTTCGGCTCTCTGTCCGGAAGAGTGGTCCAACATCCCTGTCATGGAACTGAATGAAGATACATTATCTCAGAACCATCTTCGTTTTTGCAAGTATGAGACCAAAGAAGGCGAAGAGGTAGGCACAGCGATCATTTCCAATGCATATATCAATCTTGACCATTATACAAAGGTTACTGAGATATACGAGTCAAAGGATATATATAAGGAAGGTACCATTGAAGATATCGAGCTTGAAGTAAACGGCACAAAGTGGATCGGCTTTACCGGAGAGCTTGCATACAGCAAGTTTGCTATTCTCTGGGTAAACGGTTCTGGCGAGTGGCAGGTAAAGATCTGTCTTTCCGATGATGACGGAGATATCGATTATGACGATATGGAGATCCAGGCGATCCTTGCAAGTTTAAAGACCAAATAATGACACGTAAGCCCCGGTGGTAACCGGGGCTTTTTTATTGCTTTGAAAACTATTTGTGACGTGTCCAAAACACTCACAAAAAATGTTTACATCCGTTTGAAGAAGTGTTACAATATTAAATTGAGGGATTATGTTGATATGTCGAATGCTGCGCTATTCGGCGAATACGGCGTAGCAACGTTTGTCAGTTTGACAGTCGGTCCACGTTTTGTGTCTACATGTCCCAATAGGTGAAGGAATATGATCCAAGTGGAAAGGGGTAAAGTATGATATCAAATCAGATACTGCAGAATGTTATAGAAGGGATCAAGACTATATCACGTGTGGATATATGCATCATGGATACAGAGGGAAAAGCTCTGGCTGCCACAGTGAATAAAACAGATGAATATGAGGGTGCGGTACTTGCATTTGTCGGGTCACAGGCAGAAAGCCAGTCCCTGCAGAGTACACATTTCTTTAAAGTATTTGATGAACATCAGCTTGAATATATCCTTATAGTTAAGGGCGAGTCCGAGGATGCTTACATGATCGGCAAGATGGCTGCTTTCCAGGTACAGAATCTGGTAGTGGCATACAAGGAGCGCTATGATAAGGACAACTTTATCAAGAACCTTCTTTTAGATAATCTGCTTTTGGTTGACATATATACCAGAGCCAAGAAACTTCATATAGATGCAGAGGCAAGACGTGTGGTATTCATTGTAGAGACCAGCGTTGAGAAAGATAACATGGCTTTAGAGACAGTAAGGACCATGTTTACTTCTAACAAGACCAAAGATTTTATCACTGCCGTAGATGAGAAGAACATCATCATTGTTAAAGAACTCCGTGCGAACGACAGCTACGAGGATCTTGAGAAGACAGGAAAGGTCATCCTTGATATGCTCAATACCGAGGCCATGTCCAAAGTAAGAGTATCTTATGGTACCATTATCAACGAGCTTAAGGATGTATCCCGTTCATATAAGGAAGCAAAGATGGCTCTCGATGTAGGAAGGATATTCTATACAGAGAGAAATATCATTGCTTACAGCAACTTAGGTATCGGACGTCTTATATATCAGCTTCCCATGCCTTTATGCAAGATGTTCATCAAGGAGATATTTGACGGACAGATGCCTTCCGATTTCGACGATGAGACCATCGTTACCATCAACAAGTTCTTTGAGAACAACCTGAATGTTTCCGAGACCTCAAGACAACTGTACATTCACAGAAATACCCTTGTATACAGACTTGACAAGATCCAGAAGATGACAAATCTTGACCTTAGGACATTTGAGGATGCGATAACATTCAAGATGGCGCTGATGGTCGTTAAATATATGGACTATGTTGAGCGTACTGATTTCTAAAAGATACACCTTAAAGAAAAAGGATTATTGAAAGATGAGAAATTTCGGACTGGAACGTGCGCTGAGCGGTGACATAGAACCGCCGGTGATAAGGCTTGATGAAGTGTCTAAGGATTATTCCGATGACAGGCATGCCATAAAGAAGCTCAATCTGGTAGTAAACAAGGGTGAGTTTGTATTTGTGGTAGGAAGCAGCGGCTCGGGAAAATCCACGCTGATAAAGCTGCTTTTACGTGAGATAGCACCCACATCGGGAAAAATATATGTTATGGGAAAGGATATCTCCAGACTCCGCCAGAATGCGATCGCAAAACACAGAAGAAATATAGGTATTGTGTTCCAGGATTTCCGTCTGCTTCCCGAGATGACGGTATATGAGAATGTGGCGTTTGCACAGAGAGTTATAGAGACTCCGGTTAAGAAGATAAAAAGGGATGTACCCAATATCCTTTCGGTCATGGGACTTTCGGAAAGACTTGATGCATATCCTTCGGAGCTGTCCGGAGGTGAGCAGCAGAGAGTGGCACTTGCACGTGCACTTGTCAACAATCCTATGCTGTTACTTGCAGATGAGCCTACGGGTAATCTTGATCCCAAGAATTCATGGGATATCATGAGACTGCTCGAGGATGTAAACAGAAGAGGTACTACGGTCATTGTGGTAACCCATAATAAAGAAATAGTTGATATGATGCAAAAACGAGTTGTACATCTTAACAAAGGTGTACTTACCAACGATTACGAAAAGGGCGGATATACAAATGCAAAAAATTAGCACCTTTGTTTACGGTATCGGACAGGGACTCAAAAATATATTCAGAAACAGGATGTTTTCACTGGCTTCCATCGCTACGATGGCAGCCTGTCTGTTTTTATTCGGGGTATGTTACTCCGTTATAGCCAATTTTAGGAGCATGATCTCGAAGGCCGAGCAAAGGGTCGGTATTACGGTCTTTTTTGACGAGGGTATCACTGATGATGAGATATCCGCGATAGGTGAAAAGATCAGAATGCGTGCCGAGATAGCAGAGATCATATTTACATCGGCGGACCAGGCATGGGAGGAGTATAAGAGAGACAAGCTTTCTCCCGAACTGGTAGAGACCTTCGGAGATGACAACCCTTTGGAGAATTCGGCTTCGTATACGGTGTATCTCAATGATATCTCCATGCAGGACTCTCTGGTACGTTATATAATGGAGATCGAGGGAGTAAGAAAGGTAAACAACAAGAAGGATGTATCGGAGAACCTGACCGGTATCAATAAGGTACTTACGGTACTTGCGGTAGCTATCATTGTTATCCTGCTCGGAGTTACCATTTTCCTTATCAGCATCACCATTTCTACGGGTGTTTCCATAAGAAAGCAGGAGATATCCATAATGAAGCTGATAGGAGCTACCAATTTCTTTATCAGGATCCCTTATATAGTAGAAGGTATGATAATCGGTATCATCGGTGCGATCATACCGCTCGTTATCTTAAATTTCAGTTACGGCGTTATCATTTCCGCCTTGCAGGACAACTTCCAGCTCCTGCTCTCGGGTACGGAATTTGTGGAAGGTAAGGATATCATGAAAGTGCTTATACCGGTATCTCTTGCGATAGGTATCGGTATTGGATTTATAGGAAGTAACGTGACACTCGGAAGACAGCTTAGGAAGATCGAAGTTGGTTAAAGAGAGGTGTAAAAAAGGGTGACAAGGAAAATAAGTGTAAAAAAGGCTATAGTGGCATTTGCTTTATGCATATGCTTTATTACGGGGATGTTTGAGGCACTGCCTTATGTTAGTGTGGGAGCGGTTAGTTCGGATCCCAAAAAGGCATACGAGGAAAAGCTTAAGGCTGCAAAAGAGCAGAAGGCAGAACTCGAGAAGAAGAAAAAGGAGCAGGAAGCACTGATATCTGAATTCTCTCTCGAAAAGGAAAATATCGAGACGTATATACAGGAGCTGGACCTTAAGCTCAACGATATCACGCTCCGTATATTCGAGTTAAAGGAGCAGATAAAGGATACCGAGGAAGCTCTCGAGACCACGAAAAACAATCTGGAAGAAGCCAAGAAGAAGGAAGAACAGCAATATAACACGATGAAAAAAAGGATAGCGTATATGTACGAAAACGGTGAAGCTTCGTACATGGATATCCTTCTTAATTCAGGCAGCGTGTCCGATTTCTTAAACCAGGTGGAGTATTCACAGGATATCACCAGATACGACAACAACCTGCTTGAAAGATACAAGGAAGCAAAACTGGATGTAGAGGACCAGGAAGCACTTCTTAATGCATCATTGGAAGAACTTAACCTTATAAAGGCAAACGAAGAGATGGAACAGTCTACCATAGAGGAACTATATGCTCTTAAATCGGAAGAGATAGAGAGACTCACGGAAAAGCTTGGTGTGGCTGACGAATATCTCTTTGAATATATGGAACAGATCAGCAGCAAGAGTGTTGAGATCGATCAGATCATAGCGGCTGAGCAGAAGCGTATAGAGGAAGAAGAAAGAAAAGCCAGGGAAGAAGAGGAACGCAGGAAGCGTGAGGAAGAAGAGCGAAGGAAAAAGGCTCAGGAGACCGGAAATATAAATAAGCCCAAGTCAACGAGCGGATATGATGCAGATGCGATAAATCACGTGGTACTTACGGACGAGACCGATGTATATAAGATGATATGGCCGCTTCCCGGAGATCACAGGACATATTCGAAGTTCGGACCGAGAAAAGCACCTACAGCGGGGGCATCCACATACCACAAGGGCTGGGACATAGGCGGAGAATTCGGCGCGCCCATGGTATCGGTACTTGCTGGTACGGTAAAAGATGTTGGCTATAACAGTTCCGCAGGCAATTATGTAAAGGTTGAGCATCAGCCCGGATTTGTCACGGTATACTGTCATTGCTCAAAGACATTGGTAAATACAGGGGACTATGTAAAACAGGGTCAGCAGATAGCGCTGATAGGTTCTACGGGAGTATCCACGGGACCTCATCTTCATTTCGCTGTGCAGAAGAACGGGGAATATGTCGATCCCAATCCTTATATAGGGTACCTGGAGTAATATTTTGGAGTTTTTTATGTCAGACGATAATAAATTTGTAAAAGGGCTGATAACCGGAGTGCTTGTGGCACTGGCAAGCGCTGCGATATTGATCTTTTTTATGAGGGATTATCTCTTTAACGGTAATCAGAATAACAGATCAAATACAAGCAGCAGTCAGTCCGATGAAAAAAGTTATGAAGCATTTAAGGGCAAGCTTGATAATATACTGTGGATCATAAAAAAGGACTTTTATGAAGATGTTGATCCCGAGGTGCTGTATGAAGGAGCACTGGACGGTATGATGGCAGCTCTTAACGATCCGTATTCGTGTTACTATAATCCCGGTGAAGCTAAGCAGGTATTTCAGGCTACGGACGGATCTTATGTCGGTATAGGATGTTATATAGGTCAGACAAAGGATACAAATGAAATCCTGGTGGTATCCGTCATGGAGGATTCACCCGCGGATAAGGCGGGACTAAAGCCTGAGGATATCATTATAGCCGTGGACGGGACCGACATAACGGGATTTGACCTTGACTATGCAATGACATTGGTAAGGGGTGCGGAAGGTACCTCGGTTGTCATAACCGTAAAACGTGGGGATGAGAAGATAGACCTACCCATGACAAGAGCCAAGATAGAGCAGAAGACGGTATCATACCGCATGCTTGAGGATGGTATCGGATATATCTATGTAAGCGCATTTTATAAAAATACTACGGTTGAAACCAAGAGTGCCATCGGGGATCTGGAAAAACAGGGTATGACAAAACTTATCATAGATCTTCGCGAGAACCCCGGAGGACTTTTTGATACAGCGGTTTCCATGCTTGATATCTTTTTGGAAAAAGGACTCCTTGTAGCATATACCGACAGTAAGCAGGGCGATGAAGTTAAGTCATATACAAAGAATGAAGATACATTTGATAAGCCTGTGGTCGTAATGATCAACGGAAACTCCGCAAGTGCTTCCGAGCTGTTCACACAGACCATGCGTGATTATGAGAAGATCACCGTCATAGGTACCAGATCGTACGGAAAGGGCGTATATCAGACCCTCTGGCCTGTCGGAACAGACAACTCTTATATAAAGTACACGGGCGGAAGATATTATTCACCCAAGGGAGTATGTATACACGGTGTGGGCATAGAGCCCGACATAGTCGTAGAGCTTGAGGAAGGCCTTGAAAAAGAGAGCGTGCTTAAGCGTACAAAGGATAATCAGCTTGATGCGGCTATAGAATATCTTAAGAAGTGAATACAAAGCACAGCTACCGGCACTTAAAAAGTGCCGGTTTTTTATCAAGAATGTACAAAAAAACAATGAGTCTGAATGAAAAATTTTGCTTGATTTTTATATGAGTCTGTGATATAGTATTCCACGTTAAACGGACAAATGTAGTCGAGAGAAATACAACGGAGAGATCATGAGGATGAGTGAAAAGGATAAATATTATCTTGTAAAAGAAAAGGCCGTCCCCGATGTGCTGTTGAAGGTGGT
>JAFZQN010000150.1 GCA_017620375.1 Lachnospiraceae bacterium | reverse complement strand
TTCATCCTGAACCAGGATCAAACTCTCATGTTAAAGTTTGTTCTTTGTCGGATCAACGCCAGCTTACTTAGTAAGCTTTCATTAATGTCCGTTATTACTGTGTTTGGGTTTAACATATATCGCTATATGTTAACGTTCAACTCGTCACTATCTCAAGTGACTCACATGTTTTATCATGTGATGAAATTTTAGGAAATTTCAAGGTTGTCATGCTATTCAGTTATCAAGGTTCTGTGCTGTTCTACACTCCTTTTAAACAACACTCCGGAGCGCGTCAGCAAATGGTATTATATCACCCGTATTTTTGATTGTCAACACTTTTTTTAATCTTTTTTTGATTTTTTTGTTTAATTTTTTAAAAGGCTGCAACAATCCCGCTGCAGCCTTGATTTTAGTCATTTTTATTCATTTCGTTTTCATCCGATTGTAACATAAAGAATGAGTCTGTCCGATCCTCCTCATCAAACTGATTATTATGTACAAACATATGATACCGGTATACCCACTTCTTATAATAAGGTGAGTTAGTATTGTCCGGCTCGTAAAATACACCTTTTTTGTCTATATAGCCGTGCTGGGTAAAGGATGGTATCTCTTTCTGCATATCCGATAAAAACTTCTGATATGCCGTCATAGGGAGCCCCGCTATATCCATGATAACCGCCGACAGATAATTCACGCTGATGTTTTGCAGTCTCTCGTTATACCGGCCGTCCTTGTTGATATCATAATTGGCCCAGACTATGAGCGGTGTCCTGTAATATGAGAAAAGTTTGTACGATTCTGCCTGTCCCTTCGAATACCCTAACAATTCCTTGTATAAAGCACTGCCAAGCCCGGGCATATGATCCCCATACATAACGATGATCGTCGGTTCATCCACATTCGAAAAATATGATGTAAGCTCTTCAAACGCCTTATCCGAATAATTCATCAGGTTTACAAAGCGTTTGAACTCCTTGTATGATGAAGCTTTTCCTGACAGCGTTATCGTCTGCGTAAAGTTACTGAAATCAGCATCATAGCCGCCATGGTTCTGCATGGTCACATTAAAAATATAGAATGGATCGTCAGAAGTCTTTCTTGTCTCCTCATACAGTTTTATCAGCTGCTTATAATCCGCACTGTCCGAAACCACTTTTCTCAGATAATCATCCTTTGTCAGGCTGCCTTTAATATCCTCCAGTGCCACGAATTTCTCAAATCCGAGAAGAGGATATGCCCTCGGACGGCTGTAACCGTTGGCTTTATAAGGGTGAAACGCCATATTTCCGGAATATCCGATATCTCTCATATTCCAGGTCATCGAAGGCTGAAGCTTCTTTACATACAGTGCATACGGTACTGCATCCGCCGGGAAAAAGGCAGCCGAGTTACCGGTAATGGTCTCGTACTCCGTGATCGCGGTCCTACCTCCGAACACATCCACATCAAGCCTGCCGACGATGGCGTTATCCTGCCCCGTAAGGCTATGTATGAACGGCATGGGATCCTCCGAGAACTGCGCATTTTCAAACCGGGTAAAGTCGGTCAGGCTTTCATTCATAATAAATATGATATTGGGATTTTCCTGCCCGTCATCATAGTCAGCTCTGTCACTGACATATCCGCTGGTGTTCATCAATTCCTCAGCCGCCTTGGATGAATACCCTTCCGGCGGGAATATCCGCATGTAATAAAAGCCCCTCACAAAATTCAACAGTTCACCGTTACTCTTGTAAGTTTTTTTGAGATTAAACGTTTTTACCTTTATCCCCTGTTCCAAAGGATAATCGGAATTTACAAAAAACGAAAATACAAATATGACCAAGACTACCCCGGGGACGACATAATACAGTCTTTTCCATCCCGAAACCCTCCTGTGTTCAGCGGGCAGAAAAGTAAGCAGACCAAATACCACCGGGATTGACCAAAGTGCCTTAAAGATCGGCCATGTGATCCTGATACTGTAATCACCGATGACATTAAGTGCTGTACCGACAGTATAAAGATCGCCTGCGCTGATGGCTTCGCCCCTGTATTTTTCCACGTAATAATTCACTACGGCAAACAGGACCGTTATCGCATATACGCATAGCACTCCGAACTTGATCCTGTTGCTGATAAGATAAAATACAGTAAATATGGCAAACATGATCATAAGGTTAAATATGATGGGAGTAAGCTTCAGATCCCTCCAGTCATATCTAAATACGGATTCACCCGTCCCGAGTGCCGCAAGCATACCGCCCAGTATCATGAAGAACTGGATAGTATACGAGGCGCGTTCTGATACTTTCAGTTTGACCACCGGGAGCAAAATACTGACAGCGGATATCAGGCTTAAGAAAACGATCCTGTCAAAATATATTTTCTTCGCACCGGATTTCTTTACTACATAATACAGATCCTTATTAAATATAAAGACCAGGGCGAACACTAAAAATATCGCCAGTCTGACGATCAGCATGATCTTGGTTTTTTTGTTTTTTTCAAAAACAAAGGGCTTTGAAAGCAGCCTCTTCATTTTCTCAATGATCCCGCCGACCAAAACCCTTGTTTTTTCATATATCTTTTTCATTGTACTAAGAACTGTTCTATCCTTATTCAGCTTTTTCTTCTTTCTTGCTCTTACTGAAGCTGCTCTTTGCTTCGCCACAGATATAAAGCTTGATCACTCCGAGGATGATCATACTGGTAGATATAAGTACCAGTACCGGATACATATCCTTATATATAAACTTACATATGGAAGCCGCTGTATCTCCTCCTATTATAATGGCTGCCAGATATCCGAAGAAACTTAAGCCGCCGACTAATAGACATATTACAGTGCCTATACCGAATATTATCTTTATAATATTAACAAGCTTATCTTTCATATCTTGTCCTTTTCCTTTCTGCAGGTAGTCCTGCTCTAACATATGTCCTTATGATCCTTATGTTACACTCCGAATACGGGAAGTGCACCCAGAAGTATTACTACTTCAAGAACATACTGTACCACGATCCACCAGATATCGTTTTTTACTGCTTTATTGAAATCTCCTCCCGATAGTGTGGTACCGGCAAGGAATGCAGGAGCGATGGGCGGAACCATGTTCGACATAACCGCACAGATACAGGGAAGCATAGCTGCTACGAGCAGAGGATCTACACCTACAGCGGTAAACAGCGAGATAAAGATCGCACCGAATACTACTACCATGGAGGATCCTACTATAGCGATACCCATAATACATGTAAGCAGCGGGATGATGATACTGAGTCCTACTCTGCCTAAGTTAAGAGAACCGATACCTGCCTGAATACCGCCTGCGATATCAAGGTCGTTAAACAGTGCGCCGAACATATATCCTACGAGACATACTGCGATGGTAGGAACTATACTCTTGATGCTCTCGCCAAAGCCCTTAACCATAGCGGGAAGCTTAACATGATCCTTCTTCTTTACTACGATCATAGCGTAGATAACAGCGATACCTGCTATAAAGTATAACAGTGAGCTTGACATGAACTTGGCACCGTCTTTTCCGAGTCTGTCGGTAAAGAAGCTGTCCTTGAACAGATAGTCAAGAAGGAACGGTATAAATATAATGAAGGGAAGGAGTAAACCTCTCCAGCCTTTTTTGATGGTCTCGCCAAGCTTGGGAATTTCCTCCTTAGGCAAAGGCTTAACCTTGTACTTCTTGCAGAAGATATATACCATTATAAGTCTCTGTAAGATGAACCATACAGAACATCCCCAGCATGCCATCCAGAACTGGCCTGTCGAATATTCCGCCTCGGGATACAGTCCGTTTAATACGCCGAGCGCTGCAACGATGGTAGCCGAAGGAGGGATCATATTTCCAAGACAGCTTGAAGCCACTTCGATATTACCTGCCAGCTCGGGCGGGAAATTGGACTTCTTCATAGCGGGGATACTGATGGAACCGGTAGCCATAACGTTACCGGGGCCGGAACCCGAAAGAGCACCCATAAAGGTACTTGAGATAACTGCCACATATCCGGCACCGCCGGTAAAACGTCCGAGCAGTGCAAGGATTATCTCAACCGTTGCATCGATGATACCTGTTTTGGTAAGTATGATCGACATAGCGGTAAATACAAACATTGAATAAAGAAGTGAGGTTTTAAGACCGGAAAGAATATAATCAAATATATTTCCCCACTTTCCTCCGACGGTAACTACTGTCAGGAAACTAACCAGTATAGCCTCGTAGATGGGCCTTTTTAAAAGAAGTACCCATAAAAGCGTAACGGCTATCATAATTCCCAGATACGCAAATGACATACCCATAAAAGTAATCCTTCTTTCTTATAGCATTATTACCAATAGCTTATGTATAGCATAATTTAATCATTATGTCAATCGTTATTTTTTATTTAATTATATATTGCAAAAAATCTGTTTTAGTGTATAATATAATTGTTTCAGACAATTATATGCTGTTTTTATACTTATAATTGTCTGAAATATATATAGAAACCCCAATTTCAGACAATTATAGCGTAATATTCACAAAAAGGAGCATCTATGAATATAATCGGTCGTAAAGAAGAGCAAAAAAACCTCATGGATTGTTTAGAATCAAACCGTCCCGAATTTCTTGTAGTATACGGAAGAAGACGTGTCGGAAAAACCTTCCTTATAAAAGAATTCTTTGATCAAAGATTTGCCTTTTATGCTACAGGTGTTAACGGAGTAGGCATTAAAGAACAGCTGGAATACTTTCATGAAAGCCTGTCAGAATATGGGAGTACGGAAAAAAAACCTCCAAAAACCTGGCGTGAAGCATTCAGCAGGCTTAAAGCACTCCTTAACAGTGACAAAGTCAATAGAGATCCTGTGTCGGGAAAGCGCGTCATATTTCTTGACGAACTCCCATGGTTTGATACCGCAAGATCCAATTTTAAAACCGCACTTGATTTCTTTTGGAACAGTTGGGCTTCATCTCAATCGGATATCCTTCTGATTGTATGCGGATCTGCCACTTCCTGGATAATAGGAAATATTCTCACTGATAACGGTGGATTTTATAACCGTATCACCAAACAACTTCATCTGATGCCCTTTTCTCTAAGAGAATGCGAAGAATTCTATAAAGGAAACGGGATAGATATAGACCGTCAGGATATAATCCAGAGTTACATGATATTTGGCGGAATACCCTACTATATGGGACTGGTCAGCAGAAGGATGAGTTTTGCTCAAAATATTGACGCTCTGTTATTCAATGAAAAAGGAGCCCTTTATAATGAGTTTGACCGGCTTTTCGGTTCTCTTTTTAAAAACCCCAAAAAACATCTTCATATTATAAAAACCCTTGCAAAACGTCGCTGTGGTATGACAAGAACTGAATTGATAGAAAAAGCCAAATTAGAAGACGGTGCCCCTTTGACCAAAGCACTAAAAGAACTATGCGAATGTGGTTTCATAAGAAAATATAATAACTTTAAACATCAGGTCAATAATGCTTACTACCAGATAATCGATCCTTTTACTCTATATTGCTTGGCTTTTCCTGACAAGCGTAAGTTTTCATCCTGGTTAAAATATTTAGGAACACCCAGTTATTATGCATGGAGCGGACTGGCATTTGAAACGGTATGTCTGAACCACATTGTTCAGATAAAGACTGCTCTGGGGATATCAGGAGTAGAAAGTTCAGAATACGCTTGGAGAAGTACAGTATCAACTCCGGGAGCACAAGTAGATTTAATAATTGACAGATCTGACAATGTCATAAATATTGCAGAAATAAAGTACACAACCGGAGCCTACTCAATTGATGCACTTTATGCCAATAACCTCCGCAACAAAATAGAAACCTTCCGCAGAGAAACCAAAACAACAAAAGCCGTTCATCTTACCTTCATCTCCGCAAACGGGCTCGCCCGCAACAGTCACAGTGGAGTAGTCACAAATGAACTAACTGCCGAAGATTTATTCCAATAATATCGAACTATAATAAAAATATGAGAGCCGGCTCTCAATAGGCGGCTCTCAATACCCACATCAATTATTGTTTGCTGTACAATCATCCAAAATATTCGAACTATCAGTACTTCGCAATACTTCCTGTAGCGCTGCAAGACATATGAATTGTATCTTCCACTGTAAATCCTGATGGCGTATGAGTATATTTAAAACTCGCCCATGCAACATTCCCCGTTCTCCCTGTGGTTAAATATACGCACTGCCAATCAGAATTTAAAATATTGTCTGACGCACCACTTGTTATACAAGTTGCACTACTTCCATCATATATAAAAGTAGCTGTCAATTTAACATAAAATTGAAGTGTACCAGATCCATCATAATCGGTAAATGTAGTATAATCAGAAATTGTATTTATATACCGATTATTAGCATCATCAGTTGAGTTGTTTTCAACTGAGCATTCGCTAAAGCTTTCCTCGTTTAACCAAACATTTTCTTCAGCATGTATCTCTTTATTAGGCAAAGCAAAGAATATCATGGCTACTGTAAAGACTACTCCTAAGACCCACAAACGTTTCATACACGTACACCTCTCTTTCTAATACTAAATTTATCAATACCCTCATAACTAAATCATTGAGTAACAGCATAATTCACTATTATTCCATCTTCAGTTTCCATTTCATATTTCTCAATCTTGATAATTTCTTTTGTTTCTCCAAAAGGATCTGTACTCAAGTGCCCCTCCTTAACAAAATCAAGCTCATCCCATTCTTCTTTGGGAACAATTGTTTTTGTGACTTCTTTTCCTGTATTATCATCTGTAGTCTGTACAATCTGTTCCGTCTCTACTACTTCATCGCCTTTCACAGGCCTGGTTGCAAAAAAAGCTCCAACACCTATTCCTACCACTACAGCTACTATTGTCGCACCAAAAGAAAATTTTTTAATGTTCATGATTCCTTTCAACCTCCTTCTAATAGATACTCTTCCAAATGCAACAGTACTAAATGATACCTTATGTTCCTTTTCTATATAACGCAGTAAAACATTAAGATATCCTACCTTAAATGATTCTTCATGCTCTAAAACCACTTTCTCGTCACATGCATATTCCATATCGCAAAGGAATAAATCATAAGCAATCCACACAAATGGATTAAACCAATGTATTGCAGCAATTATATAACTGAACTGCTTCCATAGATAATCCTTTCTTAATATATGTACATTTTCATGTGCTAGAATAAATGGTATATCGCATTGTTTCGTTCCCGAAGGCAAATATATCACCGGATGAATAACGCCTTTAATAAACGGCGAGCTGATTCCATCTAAAAAACAAACCTTACACCTATGTAATTTTTGAATTTGCCCATTCTTTTCACTGATTTTATCATATTCAACCGCAAATCTTAACTTTCTTTGTACCTTGATATGTTCCAATAAAAACCACAGCACCAAAGAAACCATCCCTGTAAGCCAAGTAACTGTAAGAACCAAAATAATGCTCTTTTTGCTGTCACTATAACTCACAACACTGCTTAATTCCCCAAAGGTGTAACCTTTATCTGGTTTTATTCCTGTAGCTGTAAGTATACTGTCAGTAGGCAGAATACTTACTTTCGAATTTATAAAACCCGGGATTATAAGTCGAATAGCCACCATGCTCCATAATAAATACCTTGTCCATTTCGGAGTATTGTGAAGCAATGCTCTTAATACCATAACCAATGGTATCATAATACAGGATATCATGCTTAGATCCGCTATCCTTAAAAATAGCTCTATCAGCATATTACTTCTCCCATTCTTTAAGCAACTTCTTTATAGCTTCTATATCTTTTTTATCCGGCTTTCTGACTGACGCAAACGCTACCATGAACTCAGGTAGCGACCCGTTAAATGTCCGATCGATCATAATACTGCTTTGGTTTCCATAAAACTCATTTCTCGGAATAAGGGAACTGATCATATAGTTCTCATTTTTAAATAAGCCCCTTAAACAAAGTTTCTTAAGAATACAATAAGTTGTTGCTTTTTTCCATCCAAGATTTTCCTGTGCCAGTTTTACCAACTGCCCTGAAGGAAGAGGTTCATTCTCCCAAATGATATCCGCAAACTTCGACTCTATCACTCCTAAACTATAATCCTCCACATCAAACTCCTTTCTATCCATATCACTAACATTAGAAATATAATATACTTTTTGATAAATTGGTTGCCAACCTTATATGGTAAGTATACTACCAACCAACCATTATGTCAAGGATTTTTTTGATTATATAGATATGTATGCTGTCATTCGAAATATATCCATAAATCAAAAATATGGTCCAAATAAGAATCTTTCCTATTTGGACCATATAAATCTTGTTTATTCACCCGCTGCTTTAGCAGCATCCAGGGCTTCCTGTCTTTCCTTTTCCTCCTGGTCGGCTTCGGCGGAGCTTCCGGCGTCTTCGTCTTTCTTATCTGCCTTTTCCTTTTCCAGGGACTGCATCTTCTTTATAAGCTTCTCATTCTTTCCCTCCCATTCGGGACACCTTTCGTCACCTCTGTGATCGGGAAGATCATAATTCTCACTAAGGTATTTTGAAAAAAGCTTTGTAAATATGACCGCACCGTAATAATTTACATGTGAGCTGTCATAGAAATGCTCATTTCTGTTAAACTTAAGCTCATCGGAACTTCCTGCTGCTAATTCTTCGTCTGTCAGATACCACTCTTCATCTGAAAGCATCAGGTACTTTTCGCCCTTTTCATCAAGGATCCTGCAGAACTCGTTATTTCTTTTGCTCTCGATCTTGGAGAGATAATGGGGAGTATCCACGAAAATACGGTCTATCCCGTTTTCATCGCAGTATGCAAGTATTTCCTCGAGACAGTCCAGCGAGATCTGTGTAAGCGTGGTGGTCTCGGCGTTCCACTCGGGTTTATTCAGCTTCTTTTTCTTAATACTGTTCTTTCCGTTTACATAAAAGCCGAGGTATTTTGCCACAGGACTTCCGATCTGCTCAAAAGGATCAAACCCGTCATCGGCCCACATCCCGTGATACTGGATAAAGCTTAAGAACAGAGACGGATCAAACCTTGACATGTCGTAGTTTTCAAAGGAACTTGCAAGCTCCAGTGTTCTGTTGACCGCGTCCAGCCTGTTTAAAGAAAAGAAATCCAGCGTATCGATCACACGTCTCGAACGGGTAACCGAAAGATCGGGTACCTTTGACGGATCATATAAGGTAAACATACGCATATCAAGGATCAGAAGCTTAGGTGTCTGATACTTATACGCTTCCTTGATCATATCGAGTGTAAGCCAGCAGGGAAGAGCATCCACAGCAAACGACATGACCGTCATGCCGTAATCCTCAAATGCCTGTACCGCTATCCATGAACGGCTGACACCGCTCGTGCCGATAAATACAGCGTCTACCGTATCATCTTCACAAGCCTTGTAGCTCTCATAGCCCTTGGCCATATAATTATTCTTATATTCGAAGATATCACATAAGAAATACAGTATCACTCCGAATATAAGAGTAAATAATACTATTTTGATGATCTGTTTAAAATTCATCTCTCAAACCTTTCAAGAAACATTTTCCCCATTGGTCAAATGCGATCAATATGTCTGGTATATGAAGTTGGCTGCATCATATTCCGGACCGTAGATACCGAATACCAGGATGATGATCAGAAGTACAAAATATGCTATCCATCTGAATACGATGAACCATTTTCCTACGGACTGTCTGATCTTGATGCCGTTTTCCTGCAGTAAGCTTATGATAAACAGGAAAAGTACCGCAAGACCTAAAACAATATTGTTCTTGTATCCGAGGTCAAACCCGTATTTCACCATTTCACTGCCGAACGCAAGATTAAAGCTGGTGAATATCTTAAAGATGGTCTTTATCGCCATCTTAAGGCTCGCTGCCTTAACTAATATTTTAGAGATACCGAGGATCAGGAAAGTCCTTATGATCTTAAATACCTTCCAGCCCTTTGAATCCGTTTTAATATGAAGCTTTTCGGCCCATTTCTTAAACAACGGCTCCAAAGCCACACTTCCTGCCACTATCACGGCATTGTAAAGACCGAACGCCACATATCTCCAGTTGGCGCCGTGCCAGATACCTATAAGTATAAATACTATAAAAGGAGTGATAACCGACGGAACATACTTTGATGCCTTCTGTCCGTGCTTCTCCTTAACCTTTTTGCTGAGTTTTGACATGGGCTTTGAAAGCATGATGGGATAGAAAACATACTCTCTCATCCATGCACCGAGCGTGATATGCCATCTTCTCCAGTACTCCGCTACAGAAGTAGAGAAGTAAGGTCTTTCAAAGTTGAGCGGAAGCTCTATGCCCATCATCTGAGCAACACCGCGAGTGATATCTATACCACCGGAAAAGTCACAATATATCTGTACCGCATAACAGAGCATACCGAAAAACATCGTGGTACCGGACAGCTTATCAAACATCTTTACGGAAAATATCTGTGTGACTACGGGAGCCACTCTGTCAGCTATAACAAGCTTTTTAAAGAAACCAAACATGATTAGCTGTGCGCCGTAAGTCAGGTTTTCGTAATTAATCTTATGCTGCTCGACAAGTTTTTTCCCGACATCATCATATCTGGAAATGGGACCCTGTACTATAGAAGGGAAAAAAGAAAGGAATAAAGCCAGTTTTGCGGGATTCTTCTCAGCCTCGTACTTACCGCGGCCGATATCTATAACGTATCCCATGGCCATAAACGTATAGAATGATATACCTAAGGGAACTATGATCTTAAGACCGGGGATAGCGGACTCAGAGCCTAAGCTCTTTAAGATACTGTTTATATTGCTGATCGCAAAGCCGCTGTACTTGACCACAGCCAGCACCACCAGATCAAGCACTACCGTAAGTACCTGTATCTTATGGATGTCTTTACCTGCCTTTTTCTTAAGCTCCTGTTTCTTCTCTCTATCCATAGACGGATCGGAAGCAAGCTCAGCTTTATACCGGTCACGTCTTTTCTGCATGAGAAGACCGGACCCGTATGTGACAATGGTGGTACCCAGCAGGAAAAATACCTGGCCTATACCGCTGTACAGATAAAAGGCGTAGCTGACAATAAGCAGCCATACCCACTGGATCTTTTTAGGGACCAGATAGTACAGCACGATCACCACTGCCAGAAATACAAGAAAATAAAATGAAGTTAAAGCCATAAAAGTCTCCATATACATAGACCGGGTAAGCGGTCATGTATTTCACCACATAACTATAAGGCTTAGCGTTTTCCTTTACTAAGAAAACCGTTAAACCTTATTTAGAAATCATTTTCTTTCCCTTAAGGACGTATGCTAAATACTTCCTTAGTCCTCGTCCTGAAGCTTCTTTACCAGAGCACAGATGCTTTCTGCGCTGTTAAAGTTTGCAGGTGTAAGATCGTCGATGATGATATCGATATCAAACTCATCCTTTAATTCACTAACAAGTCCTACGATATCAAATGAATCAAAGATACCGTCATCGATCAGAGAATCCTCCGAATAATAATCAATGTCATCGCGGATACCCTGTAAGATCTCAATAATTCTGTCTAACATGATAATTCCCTTTCAAATATATACTCCACTCACCCCCAAGCCTTCCCCTTTGAGGGGCTGATCGCATCACGTAGTAGTGCGATGCCCGTCTGGCGAAGACAAGGTGTCGCCGTCAGGCGACGGATGAGGTGTAATCTCTTATACGAGCCTCTTACGGTCCAGCTTACCGTTCGAAGTCTTCGGAAGCTCATCAACCGCAACTATCTGCTTCGGGATCTTAAATGCCTCAAGATGCTCTGCCATATGTGCTCTAAGCTTAGCCGCATCAAGCTCACATCCCTTTTTCATAACAACATTAAGTCTCGGCACTACGCCGCCCATCCTGTCTTCCTTGGCGAAACATGCACAGTCGGCGATGTCCGGGTAACGGAGCACCACGTTTTCAACCTCGGTGGGAGCTATCTTCAAGCCGCCGATATTGATAACGTCGCCGCGTCTTCCGAGCATATATACAAAACCTTCATCATCTATGTAACCGATATCGTTGGTATAGACCACGCCATCCTTTAGTACTTCGCCCGTAAGCTCGGGTGCATTGTAATACCCCTGCATTACCATACCGCCGGAGATAGCGATCAGTCCCTGGTTTTCCTTGGAAGACTTTATGGGATTACGATTTTCATCCACTATAAAGATATTCGCATTCTTATTGGGCTTACCTACACAGCTGATAAGACCTCTGTTCTTAGAGTAATCATACATGGAAACACAGCCTGCTTCGGAAGAGCCATAAGCGAAATAAAGCCTGGTCTCGGGAAGTATCTCGCAGAGCTTGTCCTTATCTGCCTCCGGGAATGCTGCAGAACCGGTATGGATATGATGCAGCTGCCCCGAATACTTAGCCAGGTTCTTTTCTGCCAAAAGCAGGATCATCCTGACTGCCGCAGGAGGCATAAGTATGGAAGTAACCTTGTATTTTTCCACGTAATTGAAAAATTTCTTAACATCGGTAAAGCCGTCCAGCAGTACCACAGTAGTACCTGTAAGTATACTCACATACAGCTTTCTTATGGCTGAAGCATGATTGATGGGTGCGGGCACAAGATAGATATTGTCCTTAGGTATCTCGGCACCGTACTGAACATTTTCAGAAACAGCCACAACCGCCCTGTGCGACTCCATAACACCCTTTGATTTTCCTGTAGTACCGGTAGTAAACATGATATCACAGGTCATATCCAAAGTAGGGAAGTCGAACACAAGCCCGTCACGATAATACTCTTTCGCTGTCTCCCTGACTAACGCCGATGAAATATACTTATATTTCCCGTCATTTTCCGAGATCCTGTCCGAAAGATCCGTATCTGCCACGATCATGGATGCGCTGAGCTCATCCGCAATATTTATTATACCCTCGGGACCTATGGTCTTCTCCATCGGGACATGTACATTTCCCGAAAGATGGATACCGAAACACGAAACCGCAAACCATATGGAAGGGGCTGCCTTAACGGTTATCCTTGAACCCTTTTCAAAACCTTGCTTACGTAAAAACTCCGCAAAGCCCTGTACTTCTTTCCAAAGTTCCCCGTAGGTTATCTGCTCATCATCCGCTATGACCGCTATACGGTCCGGAGTTTCCTTAGCATGGATGCTGAGTGCCTGTACTATTGAATCCATTTTCTTCTCCAACTACTATATTGACATTAAATAATACTATATGTTGTATATATAACATAATACAACTTTTATGTCAATCACTCTGCGATCGCCTTATGAAATACCTTCTTACCCTTCTTGATCTTAACACCTGCAAGTAAAGCATCCTTAGATACCTTGAAATCAAAAGAAGGTACCTTCTCGCCGTCCACGCTTACGCCGCCCTGTTCTACAAGACGTCTGCCCTCGCCCTTGGAAGGGATAAGTCCGCACTGGCTTAAAAGATCGATGATGCCGAGACCCTCAGCAGGGATATCAGCAGCATTTAATGTAGTGGTAGGCATATTTGCATCATCTCCGCCGCCTGCAAAAAGAGCCTTAGCTGTAGCCTCTGCCTTATCAGCCTCTTCCTTGCCGTGTACAAGCTCAGTGAGCTCATGTGCCAGCAGCATCTTTTTCTCATTTATACGTGAACCATCCCACTTCTCGATCTCACGGATCTGCTCCATAGGAAGAAACGTAAGCATCTTGATACACTTATCCACATCGGCATCACCGATATTTCTCCAGTACTGGTAGAAATCGTAAGGTGAAGTCTTCTCGGGATCAAGCCATACTGCATTGCCTGCGGTCTTGCCCATCTTGTTGCCGTTGGAATCGGTAAGAAGAGTAATAGTCATAGCATGAGCGTCCTTGCCGAGCTTACGTCTGATAAGCTCTGTACCGCCCAGCATGTTGCTCCACTGGTCATCGCCGCCGAACTCCAGGTTACAGTTGTACTTCTGGAACATGTAATAAAAGTCATAGGACTGCATGATCATGTAGTTAAACTCCAAGAAGGAAAGTCCTTTCTCCATACGCTGCTTGTAGCACTCGGCTCTAAGCATGTTGTTAACCGAGAAACAGGCACCAACCTCTCGGAGCAGCTCAATGTAATTAAGGTTCATAAGCCAGTCGGCATTATTGACCATCATAGCTTTTCCGTCGGAAAAATCAATAAATCTCTCCATCTGCTTCTTAAAGCACTCCGCATTGTGATCGATATCTTCTCTTGTAAGCATCTTTCTCATGTCGCTTCTGCCGGAAGGGTCACCTATCATAGTGGTGCCGCCTCCTATCAAAGCTATCGGCTTATTGCCTGCCTGCTGAAGCCTCTTCATAAGTGTAAGTGCCATAAAATGACCTGCGGTAAGAGAGTCTGCCGTACAGTCAAACCCGATATAAAATGTTGCTTTTCCGTTGTTGACCAGATCTCTTATCTGTGCCTCATCGGTAGTCTGAGCGATAAGTCCACGCTCAATCAGTTCTTCATAGATTCCCATTGTGTTTCTCCTTTCGTAAAACAAATACCTGTTGATCTCGGAGCAAAAATAAAACCCTCTGCTCCGGTTATGGAACAGAGGGCGAAAAATCCGCGGTACCACCTCTATTTAAGTGCTTCTCACAAAACACTCCTCATCATGTGCCATCACACACTTTGCGCAATATCGGGCGCACCCGTCTATCCCTACTGAACATTTCAGGAAGCGGCTCCGGAACGTATTCGTAACATTTCCGCCATGTCCTCGCACCGGCCGGACACTCTCTTAAGACTTCCCTGTAACTACTCTTTTCCTTCATTGCCTTGGAATGTATGATAATACATAACTCAAAAAAATGCAAGCACTTTTTTCCTATTACCTATATGTCTCTCCATCTACCTCTATAGTTACTTTTTCATCCTTACCAAGTACAAAACCTAAACTATATACCTCTTGTCTGTCTTCACCTTCAATAAAGTTTCCGGTAAGGTAATACATGTCTGCTTCAACCTTCCAGCGTTCTTCTCCGTATGTAAATTTAATCTCGGTTCCGTCATCTCTTCTTAAGATGAAACTGTCAATGTCCAGATCATTAACATTATAATCCAATCTGACATCAAGTCTTCCTACTGTCACTTTTAATGTTGGAAGCTCTATGATCTGTGGAGCAGCATCTATAGTTTTGATACTTCGCGGATCATATTTATCCAGAAGTTCAACAACCTCCGGCTGGATAGAGTCCGGATCATAGTTGAGAACAGGTCTGTCTTTTTCAAAGTCCCAAGCTGTAACCGAACATATCCCGGTATCCCATAACTCTTGAAGTTCCTCTTCTATCTGTTCCGTAATTTTCTTATCAAGCACTAAAAACTTAATATCACCATAATCCTGTGCAGGATCGGAGCCTTTGTTATTTAATCTCTCATAGGTAAAACACAAGCAATTACCACTCCTAATGATAAACATACCGCCTGATTCATAGAAAGTAAAATTCACTTCATCATCACCCAGAGGAATAAAATGCGACATTATTTTTCTTGTTAACGTCATATCCCCCATATGTGATCTACTTGTGGAAATAAGCTGTTCTTGATCTACAGGATTTCCGTCTTTATCCCAAAAGCTGAAAAACAGATATCCCCTTAAAAGTGCACTGTCATAACCGGCACCTTCACAGACAACGGTATAATCCCCAATAGTGAATTCTTCACCACTGTATGCGTATTTTATTTCTTTCCTCACACCGCTGTCTATAGTTGTATCATCACTGTTATTGTTTGATATGGTAGTTTCACTATCCTTGTCGATATCCGTAGGCGTAACGGCCTCTGTATTTTCATCATTTTGTAAAATCTCTTCAACACCCACTTCACTGTTTGAGAAGTTTGAGTAGAAAGCATCATTTACCAATGATCTGTTTCTCGCCCATACTATACCGCCGCCTAATGCCAAAACACATACTGCTGCCAATACGGCTGCCGCAACTTTGGAAATATGCCACCCTACACGTTTCGGAGTCGTCTTTCCGTTTTCATTACTGCATAGATCCAGGACTCTATTTTTTTCTTCTTCCCCTGCTTCCATACTGTTCATGATAGTTTGGTAGCTTTGCTTTAATTCTTCATCATTCAGTTTACTCATCGGTTTTATCTCCTTTACTCTCTTTTTTTCGAAGAATATACTCTTCTATCTGATCTCTGCCTCTTTGTAATCTCTTAAATACAGTGTTTTCCGATACACCAAGCATTTCTGCTATTTCCTTTGCACTGTATTCTTCGAAATAAAACAGGTGTACTACTTCTCTGTTCTTAGGCTTTAGGCTCAGGATCGCTTCGAAAACCTCCGGCTGTTTAACACTTTCGTTTCTGCCCTGTGAAATGTTTTCCGGAATGTCAAAGCTGACTTTAGTCTTCCACGGATTCCTCCATAACGACCTGCTTTCATTTATGGCAACCCGTAGAAGCCAATTCTTTATATGAGCATCCGTTTCAAAGGTCTTGGATGTACGGAACAGTCTTATAAATGTTGTCTGCGTGATATCTTCCGCATCGTACATATCCTTACATCCGACAAATGCGACCCTTTTAACATCGTCATAGAACAACCTCACTATACGGTTAAATTCATCCTTGTCCATTTATCCTCCTAACACTGTTTGGATATCCTTACACTATAAATACGCATTTATTAATCAAAACCTGACATTATTATATATCATATATTAATAAAATTTTAAATATACTTTCGCCTTATTCACCAAACTAAAAAACCGGTGACATCCTTCTGTCCGAAGAAAGCATCACCGGTCTTTTCTGATATCATCCTTTATTATTTGTATGTCTTTCCGTTTATAATTACAGATACCTTTTCATCTGCACCCAATATGAAACCGTAATTATACCGTGCAACAAGATTTCCTTCGCCGTTTTCTCTCTTGATCACAAAGCTGTCAGCATCAAATTCATTGCTGTTATATTTCAATATACCGTCTGTCCTGCCGAATATGAATGTGCAATTCGCGGTTTCAATAACCTGCGAAGGCATGGCCTCGAAATCCAGTGTCACAAGATCATACTTGTTCAGGATATCTTTTACTTTTGGAAGCGCTTTATCGTAATCAACGCAACCATACAAATACTCACCCTTCTCAGGACTGTATACTTTGTTTAATTCAATGTCAAGGTGTGCTATCTCGTCTGATATTCTGTCCAGGGTATCCTTGTCTACCACCGTGAACGAAACAGGGGAACCGTATAACTCACGGTCCTCACGCAGCTGCCAATATAATGTCGGCTCACCTGTATGTCCGTAACAGCTTTTTACATTTAAAAAAATTTCCTCTGTCCCGGGTTGGACAGAGGAAATAATCTTGGCTTCAGACTTTACGTTGCCTAGCGATTTCTACAGCTCCTGCAACTTGCGTATCCTTTTTAACAAAATCTGCAAGATAAGGAATGCAAAACATTACCTTTCCATGTTCGGGAGCAGCAATAATACCATGATCTATGAGATAAGCTCTTGCTCTGCTCAGATTATTCTGCTTTACACCCATTTTACGGGCTATGTCGGAACATAATGCAAGTCGGTCGCTATTTAAACACTCCGACATTTTTATAAGATACATCTTTTCATTATTTGGCAGTTCATCCAAGAGAGGCTTGAGTGCACGTTGTTCATATGCATATATGGCATTAGCTGTAGCTTCTTCGATTTCTTCTTCTTCGACCTGATGCTTTTTCCCTGTTTCCTTGTCATTAATCAGCAAGACAAGATGGTATCCCAAAAGCTGCATTAAATAAGGATGTCCAAAACTGGTCTGATTTAGTTTTGTAATTAAATCTTTGTTGACCGTTAACCCCTTAACGAGAGAGAAGGCTTTTTTAAAAGCTTCTTCTGCCTCATCCCATGTGAATAAACCAAGCTCTATATGAGTTGCCCGTCTTAGATACGTACATCCCTCGTGTCTGATGATTTCTGAATAAGCATAAGGGAGACCTGCTACAACCAGCATGATATCATGGCCTTTTCGAGACACCATTTGGAATGCATTACAAAGAGACGAAACATCTTCTATCGGAACTTTTTGTATTTCATCAACCGTAATAAGAACTCCTTTTTTGGAATTTGAGCACGCTTTCAGTAAGAGTTCTTGAAGGTTTTCTCTTCCTATCCGTTCAGTCTTTGATACCGATCCGGTACTAACACCACCGCCAATTCCCAGAATATTCACGTTAGCTTGCGGACTTACTGTTTTTGTTACTTCATCAAATCCGGCCAATACGTGGACAAGCTGCATTATCATATTTTCCGGTCCTAAATCTATTACAACTCTTTTTTTATCTCCTGCTTTGATTGAAAGTTGTTCAAGAAGCGCAGTTTTACCACTGCCACGCGTACCCGTAACAAAGATAGCACGATCTTCACTTCCGGTGTCAATCATAGCATGATCAAACAGTTTCAATATTGACTCGCGTCCGAAGAATACCCCCGGCTTTCCGCCGAATATAGGTGAAAACGGATTTTCAAACATAACCATATCCTCCATATATTTACATAATCTTTTTCCAAGTTTTTTGTATATTATACATCATGGTTTGATTTCTGTCAATTCTGCATTGACATCTGAAATCTGCAAAATCTGTCAAATCTGCAATTTCTGTCAAATCTGTACTCAACACTAAAATCTGTATTTGGATGTCAGCTTATGATATAAATATTGTCCCTGATCTAGTATGACACAGAGAATTAACTGCATGTCTAACACATTAGACAAAAATGCTTGACATATTATAATGTTGCTGTTATAATTTGTCTAACAGATTAGACAAGGAGATTTGAATACATGGAAACACCTAAGATATTTGAAAGTGAATATCGCTTTTGTAAGCTCGTATGGAAGCACGAACCCATAAAGAGCGGAGCACTTTCCAAGCTTTGTGCGGAGGAGTTGGGCTGGAAGAATTCTACCACATATACCGTTATAAAACGTCTGTCGGAGAGAGGCGTCATTAAAAACGAGAACTCTACAGTGACATCGCTCGTAAAGGAAAAAGAAGCCCAGGAAGCTGAAGTTGAAGAACTGTTGGCAAATAAATTTGACGGCTCAAGTCCTGATTTCCTGGCAGCCTTCATCAGAAAAGGAAAATTGTCGGATAAGGATATAGAAGAACTTCAAGCTATGATAGACAACTTAAGAACAGGAGTATAAAATGGATCGGATTTTTTCTGCTGTGTTACAGACGGGAATATATTCTTTGGGGATAATCCTTATTATAGTTTTATTGAGAATAGTGTTTAAGAAAAGGGCATCAAAGACGGCATTGTGTGCTCTATGGATTTTTGCGGCTATCAGGCTGGTAATCCCGTTCAGGATAGAGTCTGCCTTTGCACCAATACCGGAAATCTCACCGGAAAACATAATGGAAAGAATGTTTACAAATGACGGTGAGCCTGAGAACACATATAGTGATATAACTACGCAGACAAATATGACCATGCCGGTATCCGTATCGGAAAGTCAAGCGACCATATCCGTAAATGAGTTTATCCAACAGGAGAATACTGTTAAAAACAAAGGAGAAAAAACAACAGAGAATATAGAAAACGACGCTATACGGGCTAATGCAAATAATGAACTGGTTGTTACCGATAATGTACAGACGGCAGCCGAGCACGTACAAGATATAGACAAAGTGGCCCTGATCTTTTCAACTTTTGGGTATATCTGGCTAGCAGGGACCTGCATATTTCTTATGTTGATGGCGCGAAGATATATTAAAATAAGGAAAAACCTTAAACCGGCAACCCTTCTTACCACTTATGATGATGTATACTTAAGCGAAACGATCAGCTCGGCCTTTATTTTTGGTATCTTAAACCCCAAGATATATGTTTCCGCTTCTATCAGCTCCGAACAGCTTGACTTCGTGCTTGCACATGAAAGAGCACATATCACCAGAAAAGATCATATTACAAAGCTTCTGGCATATCTGATACTTTCTGTGTATTGGTACATGCCATGGGTATGGGCGGCTTATATACTGTTTGGCAGAGATGTAGAGCTTGCATGTGATGAAAAAGTGATATCGGGAAAAAATGAGACCTACAGGGCAGATTATGCCCAAGTCTTACTGGACAATACCAAAAGATACAGACATAAAGAAGCCGGACTGGTATCTTTTGGTGAAGAAAAGATAAAGGACAGGATTGAAAGTGTCGTTAATTGCAAAAAAAGAGCTTTATGGATTTCGATCCTTATAATAGTCATAGCAGGGATAGGACTTTCCATATTCCTTTTTTCAAGAAATACTGAAGATACCGGACAAGGGGATGGAGATACCGGAATACAGGTAAAGCTTTTAGAGCATGCATCACCCATAACCAGCTGTATTGAATTATACAGATTTGATGGAGAGAAAACAACCCGAAGGACTGTTTTCGACAAAGAATGGGAACAGAAAGTTATAGATGATGTAAACGGCATTAAACTGAAATCGGTTGGCAAGGATGAATTACTGAACTGGAATGAGCCATGCTATGGTATAAGTATAAATGCTTCAGGATACGGGGATATATGGCTTACCTATTCTGACGGTCTATGGCTGACCAACGACAGTTCCCTGTATCGCGGGGAATTTGACCTGGAAAAATGTTTTGACGAGGCAGCCGGACTTGAAGGCACTATGGAAAAATCTTTTGATTCCGGCATCCTAATGCCAAATGCAGCCATACTTAGCAAATATGACCTGAAATATTGTCATAAAGCCTCAAATGAAGTATATAGCGAAAAAGACGGTGTATCGTTGAGGATGGTTTCTTTGAACGGTAATGTAGCTACCCTTGAGTACCGCAATGACTCCGGTATAGAATTCACATATGGAGAGGACTTTACTCTTCAGAAGCTTTATGATGAATGGTATGGGATACCGACAGCCTCAAATGTTATTTTTCACTCACTCTTGTATATACTTAATCCCGGTGAAGAAAGACAGATAAAATGTAATCTTTTTATGTATGGCGAGTTGGAGGACGGTCATTACAGGATAGTTAAAGATGACTTGTGTGCGGAGTTTGATATCCCATTTAAGGAAGTAGATGAAAAGGTCATATCATATCGCGGGATCATAAGCGGTGAAAGCTATGAAAAAGGTTCCGGCTGCGATATACAAATCATAAAGACAGAGAAGTCTGAATGGAAAATGGTCTTTGTTCACTGGAACAACGGCAAGACCCGACAGACACTGATAAGAAGGCTAGATTTTGATATCAAACCGGACAGCATCAGTACCCCGGTAACAAAGGTTGACATGCAGCGTGACAGCTATATGGATTTTATCATAG
Source organism: Lachnospiraceae bacterium (assembly GCA_017620375.1). Lineage (GTDB taxonomy): Bacteria > Bacillota > Clostridia > Lachnospirales > Lachnospiraceae > RUG11977. The sequence continues at coordinate 18,910 of JAFZQN010000150.1, read as the reverse complement.
ACTATGGTTTGTTAGGTAAAAGCTGCAAGGGCGAATGTATAATCTGGAATAATGATACATTAAGGTATGAGGTTTTAGAAGGTTATTCCGAGTTATGCAACGCAGTATTTGATACACGTACCTGTAAAATATATGACTTCTATCAGGAAGATGCTGCCAGAAACATAAGAAATCAGTACATCATAAATGGAAATAAGCTAGAAAAGGTCGCCACGATGATAGCGGAGTACGATACCGACAGTGGATACCCCAGATATACCGAACTGCAAAAGATAGACGGTGAATTTGTAGTAGTTCAGGATAACGTACCTGAAAGCGAAGTGTCCTTTGAAGGATGGACCATGTTCATATCATAATATAATCCCTCTGTCCCGGGAAGGGACAGAGGGGTTTTCAGTTATTTCCCTGTCAGCTTATGATAGCTTTCGACCAACCGGTCGGTGTTGTCATCCACCACCAGATAGTAATCCGAGTATGCATCCTCCTGCATTATGAATGTACCGACTACCGGCATCCTGCAGAGAGCTGCCTTGGAAACCGTGAGAGGTATTATCGCGTACTTTTCCTTCTTTATTATACAGGGTATTTTGCCGTCCTCATTGATATACAGAGCCTTTGAGGCTAAGTAATTGAGGCTTCCGTCACCCGCGGAATGTATATAGAACACATCCGAGCTTTTTCCTTCAAAGAAGGTATACATTACAGGTGGCTTCTTTTTCTCATCGTAGTATCTGGCTTCGTTCTGACTTTCCTTCAGTATCTCGCGTTTTGCTCCGTCATAGAATGTGAAGGCTCCCCTGTACCTGTCATACCGTATCATCATCTTCTTTAGAGTTATCTCCACAGTCTGGGATGAATCCTTGTAACCGAAATCCTTATACAGCTGGAAGCTCTTATATGCATCTGACTTTGGTATATCCAGCATCAACCCTTTGGAGTAGCTTACCCTCACTATGTTCGGCGCTATCGGCTGCAGCCTTATGATGCCGTTCTGGCTCTGGAAATATATGCCGTCATTTTTCTTGTGTATCCACTTGGTGGCAAAGCTCCCGACCGCATGTCCTGAAGGTTTTAAAAGCTCCTGGGGTACTTCACTGAGGAAATCCTTTTGGAATTTACCGCCGTTCTGATCTTCTTTACCGGAAATACGCCCTCCTTTTGTATTTCTTTCCGCTCCGGTTATTGAAGGCATTCCATTTTCATTACTTTTAAATCCTGTGGTCTTCTTTGCTCCCGCTATCCTTTCCTTCTCCTCAGCTCTTCTTCTCTCTATCTCTTCCGAGCTTCCGTCGGTCCTGGAGGCTCCGGTACGGTTCGCAAGATATTCCTTTGTCCTTCTTTCGGCTTCCGCAAGCACCTTCTCTTTTGAGAGATTCTCTTCATTCTCCATGAAGTTTCTCTTATCGTCTTCAGCCTTACGCTGCTCCTCACGGCTTAACACTTTGGGATGCTTCTCTTCAGCGAAAAACCTGGTGGCTGAGCCTTCATCCACCTTATCAAAAAGCTCCGTGATGTCACCCGAGTGTACGATGCACAGCTTATGCAATGCACGTGTGGCCGCTACAAATAGCAGCTTTACATGGCTGTTGTCAGCCGGGTATGACTTTTTATCCGGGTCGTATATGATGACCGCATCAAACTCCAGACCCTTAGTAAGCGTTACCGGAAGTACCATGACTCCCTGTCCGTACTCGGCATCCTCCGTATCGGTATCTACCAGCTCTATCTTACCCTTAAGCTTTTCCTTCAGTGCGTCGGCTTTTTTCTGGTCCCTGCAGACTACCGCTATCGAGAACAGGCCTTCTTTTTCGTACTCTCTGCAAAGCTCTGCCACCTTATCCGGGAGATCCGCCTTTTTACCCTTGATAAATGCCGGCTCCTCCCCGTGTCTGATGATGGGCTCGCTTGGGTATATCTCAAATGTGCCGTGTTTAAGTATGTTGGTGGCAAAGTGTGATATCTCTATGGTATTACGGTAGCTTTTCCTGAGCATCATAAAGCCGTCGTACTCATCATCCGTGAGGTAAAGCTTTCTGAGCGCCGTCCAGTCGTTTAGTCCCGAGGTGTATCTGATATTTTGGGATACGTCGCCCATGATGGTGTACTTGCAGTCATGCACACATTCCTTAAGCACCAGATAAGCCATCATGCCGTAATCCTGCGCTTCATCTATAACTATGTGGTTAGCTTCGCTTATGACATGGGTCTCGTTTACACGGTGGTGGATGTAGGCTAATGCTGCAAGGTCATATACATCATATTCCGTGATCCTGACACGGGCAAGTTTTACGGGTTTCTTTATATCTTCCGAGCTACTCGTCTCACTTGATCTTGTATTCGCTTCTTTCAGAGTCTCCTGCCCTTTGCTGCCTGCCTTCTTCCCCGCCTTCCAGGTAACCTCTCTTTCCTCATACCTGTAGGTGGGCTTCAGCTTGTCAGCGTTTTCCAGGGTACTGATAAAGTCATCATATATCTTATATATCGAGCCCTTAAACTCCTTCTCCCCTATGGGGCATCTGTAGGCGCTTCTGATGGCTTTTCTTTCCTTTTCCGTATAGGACATGCCCTTATATGAGAGTTCGTTTTCCAGGTTCTCCTTTATCTCGTTGTTCAGGAAATCCGTCTTCGTCTGTACGGAAAACTGCGGGTTGTCATCTATATATTTCTTAATGGCTGAGCCCCTGAGCAGGCACACCGGACCGCTCTTTCTGCCGGTAGGGTTTTCACGCCTGTCGTATATGCCCGCCACTCCGTTCTCAAAGCCTTCCGTAAACTGATCGGGATAGAGCATCACATCCTCGGTCTTTATCACGTTTCTCTCGTACTTATCAAGGAAAGCCTTTAACGCCTCAAAATACTCTTCCTTTCCCTTAAGCGCCGCAGCAGGGTCACTGTTATCCGTTTCCCTTATGGCATACCGGAAATGATCCCAGTCGGTATACATCAGTCTGGTAAAAAGCCCCTCCATGGTCATCTGACCGAATCCGTCCACGCCAAGGTCAGGCAGCACACCGGTGATATACTTTAAGAGCATCTTATTGCTGCCTATTACGTAGAAGCTTTCGGGCTTTATGTAATCTCCGTAGTTGTACAGCAGATATGATATCCTGTGCATAGCGACAGTAGTCTTTCCCGAACCGGCTACACCCTGTACTATTAAGTTGTGTTTAGGGGACATTCGTATGATATCGTTCTGTTCTTTTTGAATGGTAGCAATGATTTCATTTAAGACAGCCTGTTTGTTTTTGGCCAGATATTTGTTTAAGAGTTCATCATCCGTAGCAGCTTCCGAATCATAATAATCATTCAGCTTTCCGTCGGATATGTCAAAAGTACGTTTAAGAGTAAGATTGATGTTTACATCATCACCCACAGGGGTTTTAAAACTGACATTACCAAGACCGTTTTCGTAGTAAGCATTGGAAATAGGAGCTCTCCAATCGGCTACAAGTACGTCTGCCTGATCACGCCGTATACCGGTACGTCCGATATATACAGAGTCATTGTCAAAGATTATCCTGCCAAAATAAGGCTTCTGAGCTTTCTTGGTGATAGCCTTTAACTCTCCTACTGTGTCACGGTAACTGTTTGCTGCGTTGTCAATAAGGGATGCCACTTCATAGTCGCCTTCGGCGTATTGCTCCTGAAACACGGCTATGGTTTCCTTAAGCGTTTTGCTTCGTTCTTCCAAGGTACCGACTTCTTTTTGCACCAAATCCGAAACTTCCCTAAAAAAACAAGTTTCATAATCCTTGCCGGATTCGGTGTTCAGTCTTCCCGGTAGTAGATTACCCATGCAGTTTCCTCCTGGTATAGTTTTAAGTTGTGAGAGATTTATAATACCACTTTAGGGGAACGGTGTCAACAAAAATCTGATAATTCTCCTGACTTTTCTTGACAATATTTTAATTTTATTTTAAAACAATGTATATAAGAAAAAAGAGCCTTATTTAAGGAGCACCCACATGACACTGCTTAATGATTACCTAAAGAAAACCTTTGGCTGCAAGGTATATAAAATCGCCTTAAACGGCGGATTCACCTGCCCCAACAGGGACGGGACCTTAGATACGCGCGGGTGCATATTCTGCTCAAAAGGGGGCAGCGGTGAGTTTGCGGAGGCACCTGCTCTCAGCATAACCGAGCAGATAGAACGCGGGAAACAGCGTGTAGCCGGCAAGATTAAAGATGGAAAATATATAGCCTACTTTCAGGCCTTTACCGGAACATATGCACCGATAGAGCGCCTGGAGAAACAGTACTTAGAAGCTATCAACCATCCCGATATTGTGGCTATGTCGGTTGCCACAAGACCCGACTGCCTTTCGGATGATGTACTTGCACTGTTAGACAAATGTAATAAGATAAAACCCGTATGGGTGGAGCTCGGCCTACAGACCATCCATGAAAAGACGGCAGAATACATAAGGCGAGGCTACGCCCTCCCGGTATATGATGAAGCCGTTAGAAAGCTTCGCGAAAGGAACCTGGAAGTCATTACCCATGTAATCCTCGGCCTCCCCGGCGAAAGCACAGAGGATATGGTTGATACCGTAAAATATGTATGTGCTCACGGTGCCACCGGCATCAAGCTCCAGCTGCTGCATATCCTGAAAGACACCGACCTCGAGAAAGAATACAACGAGGGGCGTGTCACGCCCCTCACTGAAGATGAATATATCTCTTTGTTAAAGAAATGTATCTCCGTCATCCCGGATGATGTAGTCATCCACCGCCTAACCGGTGACGGTGACAAAAAGCTGCTCATAGCTCCCCTCTGGAGTGCCGATAAAAAACATGTCTGGAACCGGATACAGAGGGAAGTGCAGAAAAAAGGAAAAACAGGCCTGTATATATTAAAAGGCAGATAACCGCAGACAGAAATATCAGATTTAAACGTAACCCATAATATAAATATAATCCTTCTAAAAATGTATTTGCCGATATGATATGAAATACCAGCGCTATGATCAAGCCGTCTATGATATATATAGCATCCTCATATCCCCGTAACAAAACAGATGAACTTTTCTTTATGCCCAGTAGGCTAAATATCGTGTACTGTTTTCTCTTGCTGATCCTTTCAAGTGCGTTAACTGAATATAGAACTATAAAACATACTATCAAGACAATCAAAAAGCTTGTTATCAATGAAGTGACCCTTACAATAAGATAGTTGCGATGTTCTTTGTTTGCATCATAATAATCCATTATAGCCATATTATTATGAAAAGCGAAATCCTTTAATTCCCTGCTCAACTCCTCATAACTTCCGGGCTCCGCATTTACTGCGTATTGCACCATATGATGATACTCCGCTCCGGAAAAAAACTCATCAAACAGTCCCGGCGGAGCTATAATGGTTGCAAATACCCCATCAGACTCTTTGTGTTTATCAAGATATGATGAACTTACACTCAATTCTACCGATTTATCATTATCGACAAACGAGTGCAACTTAACCACACCGTACTGTTCTGCTATCTTCTTTCCGATGTCAACCACACTTCCGTCTTCACCAAAACAATAGTTTACACTGATGATCACACTATCACTTTTAATATACTCGTCATATTCAGGGAAACAGCCAGTATATTGATCATGATAAAATTTATTATATGATTTTTCATCCGGGAATATTATTTCTACCACCCAGATTAATTCATCGTCTTCATTAAATAATTCCGTATACCATGGCTTACTCTTCATTTCTCGATAAACTTCTTCTCCAAGCACCTCCCTGGATAATGGTAATTTTATAGATGCCGCCTTAGCAAATCTCTCTATACTTTTAATCCCGCCAATATTTCGTAATTCTTCTTCTCCGGCAAAGACATTTGTTCCGCTTAAATTCAGTACGAAATCAACCTCGCCCTCAACAATCAGCTCTTCAGCTCCTCTATACACCGAAATACCTGTCATAAAACATATCGGGATAATAGTCAGAGCAAATACAACAATAGTCGTCTTAGCTACCCTCCTTATAGAAAATCCTTTGTTCAGGACTCTGGCTAATCCAAACAGGTTCTTGATCTGCTCCTGTTTTTTCCTTTTTCTCCCTTGCTGTCCATCCTCATATATACGTAGTTCTTTTTTTACTACCGTCAATATCAAACAAAACGATTCCAAAAGGATAAATCCAAAGGATATAAGATACATTATCAGATCAACCTTAAAGTAATCCGGCGCATACCCATAGGAAAATAAATTGTTTAACAGTACCGTTCCATATGCTTTTAGAAACATCCCGGAAATAATAAAGGCTGTCACAAACCCTACAATAATAAAAACTACACCCGGGGTCAGATACAAAAAATAGATATGCTTTCTTTCGGCTCCAAGCCTTCTAAAAAGTCGTATCTGTTCAGAATCTTCAAGTATATTCTGATATTGATTTACTGCGATTATGCCCATAGCCACAGCTATCAATATAGCTTCAAGGATAAACATACCGTCTTCAATAGAGCTTATATAATCAGAAGACTGTAAAGATTTCAAAGCTGTTTCTATATGCCCGTTAGCTTCCACTTTTTGAAAGCCATACTCCCTAAGGTTTTTTTCAAATGATTTAAGTTCATCATAATTTTCTTCATTTAATACATAGTACAGTGCAGTTTCCTTTGGCTCCAAAGCACCGTATTTATAGTATCCATAACATATATGTTGCCCGGATAGCAGCTTTTTATATGAAAAGATACCACATATCCGGAATTCCTTTTCTCCGGCAACTTCAAAAGTTTCAGGACCGGTAATTTCACCTTGCAGGCTTTCTCCTACTTCATTTTTCCTTATTCCATATTGAATACTTACTGTATCTCCTATCTTTACGGTTCCATTTCTTACAGATCGTCCATCCTCCAGTACGAAGTTCAGCGATACAACTAATTCATCCGTGTTTTCAGGCCACCTGCCCTCACTTAAGTCATAGGTTTGGATGACATCACTGGCATCCCTTATGCCCATCAAACTCATATAATTGTATTCCATATAGCTTTTCTGGGCTTCTGACATAGTATTATCCGGTATTTTATCCTGTCTTACCGAATAGGTCACTTCATTGATCGCTGTCAAACTGCCTTTTTCACTATAGAAGTTATAACTAGCCAATATCTCAGGATCAACATATGCTGCAACATCATATTTCCCTGCATAATAATATGCCTCGTCAAAAGTTGCTGCGTGGTGTCCCATATATATTCCTTCAATAACGGCAATAAAAAAAGCACATGCTACTATGCATAAAAAGGTAACACGGTATTTTTTTCTTTTCTTTTTTATAAGCTTCAATGCAAGTTTCAGCATACTACTCACCCTTTATCATCTTCCCGTCGCTCATCTCGAGTATCCTATCTGCCAACTCTGTCATATCAATATCATGCGTGACCATAATAACCGTACTTCCGTAATCATCCACGCATTTCTTAAGAAGTCGAACAACTTTTTCAGAATTTTCACTATCAAGATTACCCGTAGGTTCATCGGCCAGTATCAATTGGGGTTTAACCAAAAGAGCCCTTGCAATTGCAACACGTTGCTTTTCTCCTCCGGATACTTCGTCCGGGTATTTATTTAAGATATCTTTTATCTCAAGATCTTTAATTATACTCTCAAGGTAGTCCTTATCATATTCTTTTTTATCAAATATAAACGGGAGTATTATGTTATTCTTTATATCAAGTTCATCAACAAGATTAAAGCTCTGAAATACAATCGATATACTGCTTCTTTTTAGAGTTGCAAGTTTTTTTTCAGAATATTTAGTGATATCGTTCCCGTCAAACATATAACGACCGGTATCAGGCTTTATTATAGTCCCCAGTATGTTAATGAGCGTTGTTTTCCCGCACCCGCTCTTTCCCATAACAGCGACAAATTCCTTTTTATTTACCCTAAGATCTATATCTTTTAATGCCTCAACTTCTGTTTCACCACTGCCGTATCTTTTACTGATTTTTGTCAACTCGATCAACATCTTTTTTTCTCCAAAATATCCCAGGCAGGACTTAAACCCCACCCGGGATAAAAATGCAATTACCTATAATTCCAATCATATATATCTACTACGTAATCATTATACCAAGAATACGTTTTTGACAACACCAGTTTAACCGCTTGTCCTACATATGCGGGTAATCCGTCTCCGTATACTAAATTTTTATAATCGTTTTCCGTGAATTCAACCGAAGGGGTAAATTGTAGATATCCCGCAGGAGCTAGATACGCTGTCATGTGCGCTTTTAATGTGTCATATAAAGATATATCTCCTACAAACAAAGTACTGTGGTTATCAGAAGTATTCTTATACATTGGCCCAAAATTATCCGGTACCGGTCTATTTCCAAGATCAGTAGCTTTTGCAGCCACCGATGTTGACATTACTGCTAATCCAAGAAAAACAATAATGACTAGTTTTATTTTTATAGTATTCATTTACAAATCTCCTTAATTATAAACAATAATTCTTAGTTAACCCGTCTTGGCGTGCACTACCAACATTGTTAGATGGGATCATAAAAAGCCTTATGTACCCCTCTATAATAATATAACGTATGAACTCTAAAAAAGGGACAAAAATTTTAACAAAAAGATTTATTGAGTCTTTTACGAGTGATGGCTACCCATACTAATTACCTAAACACCATGTCATATTTCCATCTACATTAAAAGATTCCGAATTTCCACCCGATGTCGCGGTGACGGACATACGTACTCTGTATATCCCAACCCCTACCGTCGTAGTATCCGTATTTTCCTGATTTTTACCTCCGGTATGTGTCCAGGAATTATAGGAATGCCATTCTCCATTATAATAGCTTTCAAGATACACGGTAACACTGGTCGATGTTGTTCCACTTTTCCCATATACGTTTGATGTAATAGTTGCTGTTACGGAAGTGATTGAAATCGAGCACTCCGCATTATTAACATATTGATATCGTAACTCTTCCGCTTTTATTTCTTTACCTGACTCCAATATGGGAAAAAACATAATCATACAAACTAACACAACTACAGATTTCCACATTTTTCTCTTCATAACAATCTTCTTCCTCTTTTCTTTTTACTTTTTTAATACAACATTCGTATCAGGTCTTCTTTATTGATATTTTCATCTGATATTAAAATATATACATATATTCCATCGGTCACTATCAAAAAATTACTGTCGTCTGTATCAACATACTTTCCATAATATCTTCCAAAAGAAACCGCTTCGTGGTTTCCGTTTTCAGTACTTAAATGATGTTTCAATCCCGGTAGACTTTGAATATAATATATATTGAAATCATCTTCTTCCGAATCGGAACTAAAAATAATTGTATATTCCTTTTCCTGTTTATTGACAGATTCAAGATGGTATCCTTCCGGTATCCAGGCAGGATCATAATACACTTCGATTCGTTTAGGACTTTTAACATCAGCGTTTTTATCAAGGGTATATCCTATCTCTTCATGGTCACCCTTGTTTTCCATGTGAAGGTTTTTGATATATACAGAATAAACCGTAAATCCACACAGTAGTAAAATGCAACATACAGCACCTATAAGGCAGGCAGCTTTGTTCACGGCCATTTTTCCAATGTACCAATACTTCTTTTCTTTCTTTTTGCAAATCTCATGACACTTTTCTAAAAAGCCTGATGCCTTTACTTCTGATATCATCTGCTCAACTTCTTTAGATTCTTCCGGGGTTAGGTCGGGTTCTCCATAATATACTTTTAATACTTCCTTTAAATCCGGCCTCGAATTATCAGTCATTTCACCCCCCCCTCTATCTGTTGTAACGATTTTTTTCTCAGTTTCTTCCTTCATTCTGACATCTCCCTTCTTTTTTATACAATCCCTTTAGCTTTTCTATGCCCCTATAGACACGCTTTTTTGCCGCATCTTCTGTTATGCCATATTTCTCAGCTACCTGCTGCATAGTCATGTTTTCATAATAACGATCCCTGATATATTTCATATGCTTGGGTGGCAGCTTCTCCAATGCTTTTAGTAATACCGTCCTGTCAAGTCCTCTTAAGACTTCATCTTCAAAGGATTCTGTATACAGCCCATTAGGTAACTTCCCTTTACGCGCATGGTTATTAATATCTTCCGGATCTCCCTCTTCAGGAATTGGTACTTCATGTTTATGGATGTATCGATTATTACGGTATATATCAATCGCCGCGTTTCGGGCTGCTTTTATGATATAGTTTTTAACTTTTTCTTCCGGTACATCCTTTAGTTTCCAGACATTTTGGGTAACAGAAAGAAAAGCTGACTGAGTAGCGTCCTTGGCGAGCTCATGATCTTTAAGCACGCTGAACGCTATTTCCGCAACCAACTTTATATATTTAGTATACAGTTCATCAAGCATGATATCCGGAGTATCATCTGATTGTCTGCTCATCTGTCTGTTCTATATATCTCCTTTTTCGTTAAAGACTAACAACTTCAATTAATTGTTTTGGTGTGCACTACCATTATTGTTAGATGGGATCACAAAAAGCCTTATGTACCCCTCTATAATAATATAACGTATGAACTCTAAAAAAGGGACAAAAAATTTTTTAAATTTTTTTAAATTAAATATTTGAAATCATCAAACCGTTTAAGGCCAAAACCATCTGCCGCTCTTTTGAAGAACAGCTTGACGCTGCAGAAGAAATATACGGACATACTATAACTTTTGACTGGAGCGAAAATACGGGGTACTCTTTAAATCTTAAACAATCCCCGTCGCTTAATCCAAAGCGGCGGGGATTGTTGTCAAACGTACCTCATTCTTTTCTATAGTTTTTCATCCATATCGTTTATCATAGTATTACAATATCTTCCTTTACAACATCACCGGAATAAAATATTTCAGTCAAGCTGCTCATCAGAAGATTCATATCCATCAGGCGGTCCATATTCTTTCACAAAAGAACTTTGAGCTTCCGGACTAACCCAAGCAATACATTCTCCATAAAGGAAATCTCCTGCCATATAAAAAACGCAGTCACCCTCAATTTTGTTTACCGTTATCTCACACTGAGTTATTGCTTTTGTCGAAAAAGAAAAAGCTTCAATTCTATCATATATGGCTCTTATGTTAGAAAAAGAAGGTATACCGTTTTTATTAAGCGTACATAACGTTAATTCAAGTTTTTTACCTGAAATCTCTGAGGCAGTATCAATTTTCGACTCCTGAATGGTATATGGATATTCAGCGACAAGGTTTTCAGCATATAATAATATCTCATCCACTGTCATATCTGTCTTTTGCTCAGGGTCTTGTTTCACAAGCTTATCAACATTTTGAACCTGAGCAGACACGCCATTTTCATGATGATCAAAAATCATTTTGCCATTGATATCGTAGATTTCAATGCTTACATTTTTAACCTTACTGTCAATCGTTTGAGCATGAACAACTTCATAAATTGCCTGCACCGCTTTAATATCATTGATCGTACAACGTCCATCTCCTGATGATACCAGATTTACAGATAGTGTTTCATTGTTAATGCTTACATCTGAATAATCGATGTTTTTTTCTTTTAAGAACGATGTTATAGTCCGAATGGGTTTGCCCGCTGCGTATGCTTTTAAAGCTTTTTGCACCACAAAAGTGAGGGCACAGACCACAACTACAGCAAGAATCAACAAAATAAATAGTTTTCGTTTTCGGGTTTTGAACATAATATACCCCTTTCGTGAATATAATACAACTAATTAATTCTGATAAAACAGTTAATTAGTCTTGGCGTGCACTACCAACATTGTTAGATGGGATCACAGAAAGCTCTATGTCCCCCTCTATAATAATATAACGTATGAACTCCAAAAAAGGGACAAAAAATTTTAACAAAAAGATTTATTGACAAAAGTTATAACAAGTTATAAAAATCTCAACTGCCGATGCCAATCGTATGGCCAAGTTGACGAAAGGTTACGCATTTGCCTATCAGGCACTGGGATTTATCTACTGGGACAAGAATATTAAAAAAGGACTATCTAAAAGTATAGATGACCTTTTACCTGAATATGACGAGTACCTGGAAAGTTATGTCTATGAAAAAATATGGAGTGAACTATCGCCAAAAGAAAGAGAGATAATTAGGATCCTTTTTACGGGTGAAGATGAAAAAATCGCAGATATACGTGAACAGCTCGGTATGACATCAGGACAGATGTCAGTATACAGGGACCGTCTTAAGAAGCGCGGGATAATCAAAGCAAACAATTACGGATACATGTCATTGAAGCTCCCGAGGTTTGGGGAAATATCGCGGAGATGGTTCTGATACTGAAAATCCCCGTCGCTTGATTCAAAGCGGCGGGGATTTTACTATACTTCAATCGAACTCTGAAATGTTAACACAATAAATTTTACGCGGAAATGTTTCTGAAGCGTTGGCATTTATATAATCTAAGAAAAGTAAAACATCTCCTTGAGAATTGTGCGTCATATATGTAATACAGTAATTAGGCTCCTCAATGAAAAATGAACTTTCTTTTATTGTAAGCGTTTCAGCATCCAAGATGAATATTTTATTATGATATGCCTCATAGAAAATGCTCAAATTATCATTTGAAGAAGTACTTACGGCTTTGTATAAGTCAGGACTTGCCTCAAATATTTGCCTGGATTGTACATTATCAGATTTTTCTAATCTTATGTTTGGTATTTCAAACAGTGCCCTTGATATACTGAAATTTTCATAATAAACAAAAGTATTGCTTACTTCAAAGTGCGAAACAAGTTGTCTTGCTTCATTGTTTTTACTCTCAGACGCTAAAGTGTTTGCAGTAATATCATCTGTAACATCCAGAGAATGTATCAACGAAAACTTCGAGTCAAAAATATCTATATACACTATTGCTTCCGCTTCATTACTCATGCGCAAGCGTAATAAGTATATAAAATCCTTATCGGCAGAAATATGTCGTATGGTTTCACCAGAATTTGTTTCAGAATCGAAAGTATACTTTTGTATTTCTTTTAAACTCCCTGTCTGAATATCATAACTGTTTACATAACATAATTCTCTTCCAGGTGAAACAATATATATTTTATCATTAAAAAGTGACATTGAATTGTACGGAGACCCTGCATTTTCCAACAAATGGGAACTCATCGATTTCTCCGTCAAATTGATGTCATATAAATAACTTTCTGTTTCATCAAAGTTATAGTCATCACCGGTAGTAATAAGCATATACACATGATTATTGTATGAAAATGAATCATATGACGCTTCATACACCCATTTTTCAATAGTGCCTAATTTTTGATGTTCCTTCGTAGAAAAATTATAATAGAAGTAATCCATCACATAGTTTTCACTACTTGAACCAGTTGCCAATTTTGAATAAATAAAGCCCTTGTCAGTTTGAGTAATAGAACCAAAATGCTCAATGTTGACAAGAAGATTATCATTTGCATCATATATGGAAATCATTTCATTCGGAATCAATCTTTGCTCCGATGATATATCATTTTCAGGTACTTTTTGCGAACATCCATATAGTCCTAAGGAAAACATCAACGCACAAGCAACGAATAATGTTTTAGCATTATAGCTCATATCATTTTCCTCTTTTGGAATAATCACCATACAATTCTCGTACAAACACTATAACTCAAACTTGCACTCTTAGTGTAAAAATACGGACAGCCAGCAACTCTATCACCCAAAGGATCACCAAATCTGATGTAGGAATAGTCATCATAAATTCCAAACACAGCCAAACTATGACCGGCGGTCTCATAATACCAATTAGAAGTTGTAGTTCCGGAAATACCCATAGACACCGGAACATGGCTAAAAAAAATCGTAGAATACAGCTTGGAACACATACCATCCTGATTGAATTCACTCTTCGCCGTATAAATATAATAGCACTCATTCTGGCGATCATTCAGATAGCCTGGAATATTTGTAGGATTAGTTCCCGTAGTTGCAGCAATGGTAGACTGAGAAGGAGAAGTGCCATTAATATACATCAAAATGCTTTTGATAGTCGCGGGAATACAATAGGTGTCAGTTTCCTGCTGATACATTGTGTATGTATTAGGAACAATAATCAGGCTACCAGATCTTGTCTTTTTGTTTCTCAAAACTTGAGTAGCAACATTCTCTTTTTCAGCTATCTTCTGCAACTCATCTTCCGACAGACTTGCCAGATATTCCGCGTTCTGCTGATCTGTCAGTACCATTTCGCCACCGAACTTGTTTCCAATATTTGCCTGCGCAGTATCAATGTTGTTTTCTGCTGCAAAAACGTTAACGCTCATTGAAAGCAACATAATGATAACCAATATAACACTTAATATCTTTTTCATTATATGACCCCTTTCTTTAATACAATGACTATATGTTAAGCATTTTGGTGTGCACTACCAACCTTTTCAGAGGGAATCACAGAAAGCTCTATGTACCCCTCTATAATAATATAACGTATGAACTCCAAAAAAGGGACAAAAAAATTCAAAAAATTTTTTTGAAAATTTTTTTGAGCATTTTTTTGAGTAATATTTTGAGCTATTGACAATAATTATAACATATGGAGTTGACACTAATACCCCCTGTCGCCTGATTAATAGCGGCAGGGGTATTAGTGTCAACTCCATAATATTACTATATGATTTAAATCACCGTTACCATAAACTGAAGTTTTAGTTTTTTATTTGTTCCCAGTTTCACAGTAATCGTTGCTGCTCCTTTTGAAAGCGCCGTTAATTCACCGGATTCAGACACTTTAATTATCTCAGGATGATCAGATATAAAATTAATCAATTCTGTGTCAAGACTTCGGGAGTCTACAACCCCATACAACATTTTTCCGGTATAGATTAATTCATCATCAAAAAACGCATCCGCATATGTTGCCCAAAGAGAAAGCTTTCTTTTAGTTCCTATATTCATTTTTGTAAACTTATCTGCTTGAACTATTTTTTTTAATCTATCATAGTTTATTGTTTCCCCATTAATTATTAATGCAGAATAGTATGAACCGTTGTCACCGGGTAAAGCCCCCTTTATTATATAGTCAGGACACTTAATAACAGTCCCTTTATCAAAGGAATTTCCGTTTATATATCTAATATTTGGGGGAATAACCACACTTTTCAACAAAGGACATGCTACAAATGCCGGCTCTTCATCCATCCCTATATATTCCAAACTTTCCGAAAATTCTACAAAATTCAGGCTATCCAGGAAACAAAAACTTCCATATATCTTTTTGATTCCTGTTTTAAACAGGATTTTTTGCAGTTTAGGACATGAATTAAAACAACCTGATAACAATTTAATTTTTTTTGAAAATACCACTTCTTCAAGAGCAGGCATGTTGTTAAAACAGTTATACAAACTTGCTATCTTTGTTTTTTTAGAAAAGACTATTTTTTTAATCGTAAGATTATCATTAAATGCCCCATCCGAAACAGCAACAACTCCCCCTGGTATCACAACCTCATCTTCATTTATGCTGTTAGGACAATAATATAGTGTTTTCTTATCCTTACTAAAAAGCATGCCTTTGTACGCCTTATAATATTCATTCTTTTCTGAAACCTTTATAGTTTCAAGTTCTTCTATTCCAAACTCTGATGCTGTACACTTTCCGGTTGCATACATCTCTCCGAAGTGTTTTCCGAGTGTTATTGACTTAATCGGGTTTTTCCGATGCATATCAATAATACCCTCAACTATTATCCCATCTAGGCAATCCGGTATCACAAGGCTCTCATCCTGTCCAAGATAGCCTGTAATATATGCTCTTCCTGTACTTTCCTGAATATAATATTGGAAATCTCCACATTCTTTTATGGACTTATTATATACTGTCCATCCTTCAGGTTCTATCGGATTTGCATATACTGCTATCCCCTTATTTATACAGAAGTATAAAAATATCGTCCCAATTATGACTAAAAGCCTATACTTAGTCTTCATTTTTTCCCTCCGCAACAGAATTTGGCAAAGAAAATGCTGATATAGGAATAGTATATATATAAAACCTTCCATTTGCAACAGTCTTATTGCTAAAGAAAAAGGTACAATACAAGGTATCTCCAATCACTTGCGGGGATTCTATCTCAACACCTGAACTAGTCAATTCTCCCGCATTATCTACTACCGTTGCATTAAAAAGCCAAGTCATATAAAGAGTCCCCGAAGACAAAATATAGGTTGTAATATATCCAACTTTCGGGATATCTGTACTCTTTCCTCCATCAATAAAGATTATATCATTATTTTTTAAATCTAATCCCTGAAAAGAATTATTGGGTAACATAACATTCGTTGCGTTTTGTATAACACTCGACAACAAAGCTGCTTGAACTGATGAATTTGTACAAGGTGTATCTTTGCTTCCCGATGGAGCAGTTTCTTTAGCATCAAATATTGAGGAAATCTGACTCATGTTATAAACACTATATTGATTTTTACCGGTACTGCTTTTTGCCCATATAACTAATCTTGATTTGTTAGTTGAAAGTCCAGCATCTACTCTTAATAATGTTCCAAAAGAAGATCCCCCGATATTAGCATACTCTATAGAGGAAAGCGTCGGAATATCAGTATCGTTTTTAGTAGTTCCTGCAATGTAAGTTATTCTGCCTATCCTCAAAGACCACTTATAATCCGTAGAACCCGCTTTGCAAGCAATGATAAAACGAGGATGACCTTCACTATCATAATCAATAAAATCCAGTGTCTGACTATGCCCGAAATTATTTAATGTCATACGGTCAACAGCTGATGCAGTATTTAAATAAATATGACATCTTGTAAGTCTCATATTTGCCCCATTACGCTGAAGAATATAAATATCGCTTCCCAGAATAAACGTTTTTTGAACCGCATTCGTCCATGCCCCGGATAAGTTGTCCACGATTTTATATAGTGGTGTAGCAGTAACATTTATATTATAATTTGCATTTATTTCTATCATTTCCTGTGGTATTGGCATTTCTTCAGGATGTTCTTCTATATACTTATTATAATCTTCCTGATTATCAAAACCATCTCTGTCTACCTTTATTCTTTCCCGGATAATTTCATTTGATTCAGTTATTTTACTCATATTCATACCTCCAAAAAGCCGATTATTATTTTTGATTTTTATTGGTGTGCACTACCAATATTGTTAGATAGGATCATAAAAAGCTCTATGTCCCCCTCTATAATAATATAACGTATGAACTCCAAAAAAGGGACAAAAAATTTTCATAAAAATATTGCCAAAAGATGCAAAAATATAAATATTTAAAAGTCACAAAAAGATGTTTACAAACATTATTTTATGATATATAATAGTGTTTACAAACATCTTTTTCGTGAGGTCGTATATGGAGATTGAAGAATACTATAAAATATTAGAGCTTTCAAACAGAAGAATACGGGAAAACATCCTGACTACCACACGTTTTCTGATACATAAAATTGATTGGAGAGATCGCTTGATCTGCATTTCCGGGTCCAGAGGCACCGGAAAAACGACACTTTTACTTCAGCATATAAAAGATGCATTCAGAGACTGTCCGGATAATGCATTATATATCTCATTAGATAATCTTTGGTTTGAAACCCATTCACTTTTTGATCTAATTGACACTCATTATAAAAACGGCGGTACCCATGTTTTCATCGACGAAATACATTATCATAAAGACTGGCAGCTTGTTATTAAAAACATCTATGATGACTTTCCCAGACTAAATATTGTGTATACCGGTTCTTCTCTTCTTAAAATAGATTATAACAGCGGAGACCTATCAAGGAGACAGGTCACATATAAACTTCCCGGCTTATCTTTTAGGGAATATCTGTATTTTGAAGATATATGTGATTGGAATGCCGTATCTCTTCCTGTTCTACTTAAAGAACATCGGACTATAGCTATGGATATACTATCAGATATCCCCATATTAAAGCATTTCTCGGAATACCTTGTGAAAGGATATTACCCCTTCTACAAAGAAGTCTTTTCGGGATATGGACAAAGATTATCTCAGATAACAAACCAGATTCTCGAAAGTGATTATCCTGCTGTAGAAGCCATAAGTTATCCAACAATACAGAAGATCAAAAAAATGCTGTATATCTTAGCACAAAGCTGTCCTCAGACACCTAATATGGTCGAATTATATCGCCAGCTGGAAACAGATAGAAATCATGGATTAAAAATGCTGAATGTTCTGGACAGAGCAAACCTGCTTAATATTCTTTCTTCTGAAAAAGCGAACCTGAAAAATATGGCAAAGCCCGATAAAATATACTGTGATAATACAAATATAATGTATTCCCTGACAGAAAACACAAATGTCGGAACCAAAAGAGAAACTTTTTTTCTGAATCAGCTAAAAGCTTCCAACGCTGAAGTATTATATCCGATAACCGGCGACTTTATCGTAGACGGTAAATATCTGTTCGAGGTTGGAGGTAAAGATAAATCTTTTAAGCAGATCAAAGATATCCCTGACAGTTACCTTGCTATAGATGACACCGAAATCGGCAGAGGCAATAAGATTCCTTTATGGATGTTTGGGATATTATACTGATACCCAATCGAGTAGGGCGGAATTAACCGCCCTCTCACACCACCGTACATGCCGTTCAGCATGACACGCTTCGCACTCTGCTCAACAGTACTTTTCAGCGGATTATACGCAAAATGAGTACAAGCCGTCTTACGACGGCTTGTTTTCGTACTGCAAACTTTCACAACTAATTGCTGAAGTTTGCAATTAATCTGTTGACTTTCTGATTGCAATGCGATATTATTCAATTGACAGGTTGTGCAATTTGTTGCCAAAGTTTGCAATGGAGGCTTGAAATATGATATTTCAAAGAGATAGATATCTAAACAAAATAATATCCTTTATGTGGGATGGCCAGGTAAAGGTAATTACCGGGATAAGGCGATG
>JAFZQN010000011.1 GCA_017620375.1 Lachnospiraceae bacterium | reverse complement strand
TGCCTCTGAGTTCTTCATCAGACTTAGCCTGCATGGTGGGCTCTAAGTCCTCTATCTTCTGTGCGATCGGTTCGATCCTCTTGATCTCACGCTCGCTCCTAGTCTTAAATATTTTGCGCCATAAACTCTTTTTTGCCATTTTATAGTCCTCTTGTTTTCTGTATTGCTCTGCATTTTGCTTATTTCAAGCCGCAGTAAACTATCATAATATTTTACCATTAAAATGCAATACTGTCAAACTTTTTTAATAACCGAGAGGTGCCTGTAAAAAGCCCTGTTTAGGCGTGCCCGAGGCAGCAAAAGAGCGTAACAGCCGTGACTGTTACGCTCTTGGAAAATATTATTAAAATATTAAATAATCCTGATCTAGTTATAAGTTAAACTTCTGCCTCAGCCCTTCTTAAATACCGTATCCTTGCTTAAGCCCTTAGCAGTAAGTACCTTCTTGTATGAAGAAAGCTTCTTGGAAGGTGCTGTAACTGTAACCTTATTTCCAATCTCCCCAAACGCATCCTTACCTACTGTTTTGGATGTAAGTTTTTTGGACTTTATAACGATATCCTTTAATAAGCTTGAACCGTAAAATGCCTGTTCTTCAATATACTTTACATTTGCACCGATTACTACCTTCTCCATCTTACTGTCATAGTTAAATGCATACTTACCGATACCGGTAACTTTATAGCTTATACCGTCTATCTTGACAGTCTTGGGGATGGTTACCGTTGTCTTTTCTTTATCAAAATCATCAATTCCGGCTACATAAACTGCACCGGCTTTTTTCTTGGTACCCACGGTCTTTATACCATATACCAGATTATCAACCACTACCACATCATCTTTCTTGAGACTAGTGTCAGCTTTGGCGGATATGGTACAGTGCTTACCTGAAATCCTGTAATCGTATACATCATAGTATAAAAACTCGTAGCCTGCAGCCTTCACTTCATCATAATCCGCGTAACGGGCTATTTCCTTAGGTGTATCAGCATCTGAATAAACGATCACACTGCTGGTTTCGGTAGACCAATCATAATTTGACTGGCAAAGATAGTTTTTCCCACCCTTTTTAAGCAAAGAAAAATATGTA
Source organism: Lachnospiraceae bacterium (assembly GCA_017620375.1). Taxonomy (GTDB): domain Bacteria; phylum Bacillota; class Clostridia; order Lachnospirales; family Lachnospiraceae; genus RUG11977. The sequence continues at coordinate 14,062 of JAFZQN010000011.1, read as the reverse complement.
TCAAATAATCCGCCTTCCAGCTTACGTTTGACGCTGGTCTCCATTTGTACAGTATCTTTAGCCAGAAGTCCACCCGAAAGCTTTACTCCGTCAAGGATTATACCGTTCTTCTTCTCCAGTGTCATGTATACACCGATAAGAATATCGTTATAACTATCGCTGCTTTCAACATTTACGGTAGCATTCCCGGTAACCTTAAAGAAACTTGACGCACCCTGGCTTTCTACGAACAACTTGATACCGCTGCTTCCGTAAAGTGATTCTCTGTCATCATAGCCACCCTTAACGTTAAGAACGCCGTCGCCTGTGATCGTGATGCTGCCACCATAATAATCAGACCAGATATAAAGCATTTCAAGAGTGTTTTCACCTTTTAACTCAAGTTTAAAGTCATCCCCCATCATGTTACAGGAGATCTCTTTACCGGTATAGTTATTAAGTGTAAGGGTATTGGTCTTTTCATTGTAGCTTATACCCTTGGGAATATTGGTGGTATAATTGATGTTATTCTTTTTCATATAATCCGACATATATATGTAATTATATATCTTTTCCTCATATCCCCACTGGTCAACGCCTATTACTTCGCCTTCTGTCTGGATATTAGCGAAAGATGCCTCATCCTTGCACGGTCCGTTGGCTGCACTTACTCCCTTGGGATTAACGAAAAGCACTCCTAATAACGCCAGACATAATGTTAACAAAATACCTGTTCTTTTCTTCATATGGTCATTCCTCCTTGAATTATGGGTATTAAACAACTAATATTTATATCGGCAAATTCAGGTATTTTTATAACCGGATATTCGAAATTTGAAGTTAAAACTTTACAGAAGAATACAACAGAAAAACGCGCCGGGAAAAATCCCGGCGCCAGGTAGTTATGTTTTACCATATTGACCAAAAAACTTAGTTTTCAGGTGCCACCTTGTCTAGGGGCTTAGCCTTGATCTTGACCTTGAAAGTCTTGGTTCCACTATAAGACTCACCGATACCCTGTACTGTTACAGTCATGGTCCCCTTCTTGATGTTATTCTTATAACCAACAATCTTGAAGTCTTCATCGTACTTGAGATCTCCTACTACAATCTTGGTAGATCCAAAGTCATCAGCATCCAGAGTGATAGGCTCACCGGTGTAGGTCTTGAAGAAGTTCTTGTCTACCTTGAACGCTCCCTTGACCTTTGCGATATCTCCTCCGGGCTTCACATCTATAGTCACACCATCTTCGCCGGTCGTCACTGCTGCGTTTGCACCCTTGACCACTACCTTGATCTCCTCAGTCAGAGCATCGCCCTTGTTCAGAGCCGTGCCTTCTGCGTTCTGGATCTCAACCGTGTAGAACTTCTTGTTCAGAGCATTACCGAACGCGTCATTCACGATGACCTTGACATCCTTAGCCTTCTTACCGGCGATCGCCTTCACAACGATGTTGCTCTCGGTGATCTCCATCGTGGTCACGGTGTAGGTCACATCTGCATGCTTGCCCTTGAAGTTGCCCTTGCCGCTGATCTTTGCAGTGCCCTTGTTTTCGCCGGCTTCCTTAGCTTTGAAACTAACCTTATAATCCTGGCCTGCTACCAGTTCAACATCCTCGTCACCAAGCTTGATGGTAGCCTTGATCTCAGGAGTTGCTGCCTTTACAGCCCAGTCTACCGCACTGATCTCAAACTCGGCCGAAGCGATTTCCGCTGCTGCGATCGTGTAACTTGCCTTCTTGACCTTGCCGTCGCTGCCCATCGCTGCTACTGTAGCCGTACCCTTATTGACGTTGTTTGAAAAGCTGAGTCCTACTTCCTTTTCGCTCTCGGTCGAGAAGCTTCCGTCCTCTTCAACCTTATACACAATGGTGCTCTTGTCCTTGAGGGTTACGGTTACTTCCGAAGGATACTGTGCCTTTCCGTTGTAGGTAAACTTCTTATTATTTACGCTTACCTTTGAAACCTTATCTGCCAGCTTATCCTTGTCTTCGACCGCATCTCTGGGATCGGTGATCTTAAACTTTGCAGTTGCACTCTTACCTGCATAGTTTCCTTTACCCTTAACTTCTACTGTATTGATCTCACCGATCTTATTCTTTCCGGTATAACTTACAGTATAATCCGTGGACTGTGCCATTACAACATCGCCATCCATAACAGTAATAGCAGGCTTGATCTTACTACCGGTAAATGGATAGGTTTCTTCCAATCCTATGATTACGATATCACCACCCTCAACAGAAGAAGTGCCTGCAGGTCCGTCTTTGATAGTGCCATCTTTGATATTGTACGATTTATACGCTTTCCATTCTTTACCATTCGGATCTGTCACTTTAGCTTTGTACTGGATTTGATTCCCTACAAGCTTATTCTCTATAGAAACCTTTAGATTCTCTTTCTCGTTACCCTTTTCACAAGTGGCTTCAGCAGTAACAACCGTATCACTTAAAAATGTATCGAGAGCTTTTTGTGTAGCTTTTATTACTCCATTATCCTTAATTAAATAACCCGCTTTAATGTTTTTCTTTATAGCAATTTTACCATTTTTTTCTAATAGACCCGGTATTTTCTTCCATGTAAATTTCACATTCCATGTATGTTCGGTATGACTGTAAACTGTCTCTTTTACAGTAATGATCTGTCCATCATTAGCGGTTCCGGTATATGTATAGGTTTTCTGATTTCCCTCTATATCGACGGTCTCGGTAATGTTATCTGTAACTATAGTATCTTTATGTGTGTTATTACGACCACATTCAAGATTAATAGTTACTTGCTCAGGCTTATTCTCAAATGAAGCACCAGAAGTATAAGACTTAACCTGCCAATTATGATTCAGAACAGCATTCTCAACATCCTTAGAAACACTAAAACTATTCGAAATATCAGGATCAACAGTACTGTCAAATGTAGCAGTATAATGAACTTTTCCGGTTGAGCCACAAGTTATGGCCTGCTCCACTGATGTGGATATTTTTGTACTACTAACAGATACACCTTTATTCAACTCACCATGTTCGGGATTCTTACATGTTTTTGTTATGGCAGCCTGAGTGTAGTCAGAATTCCAAGTCACATTCGCTGTATTATATTCCCAATTATGTTGAAGAACAGAGCCTTCAACAGTCTTCGTAACGGTGAATGCGTTTGTAATCAGAGGATCTGCTTCTGTGTCAAATGTAGCAGTATATGTTATCTTTGAGGCATCTCCACATTTTGTTGCAGATTCAATAGTTTTTTCTATTTTTACACTAGTACAATAATCTTCATTATCCTCCCCGTGCTCAGGATTTTTACAAGTTTTATCAATAATTGCCGCTGTGTAACCAATAGTATCACTTCCAACCCATGTTACCTTTCCCGGATCGGTTTCAAATACCCAATTATGCGAAAGGATTGGACCATCAACTGTTTTTATAACCGTAAATTCCCCTGTCTCCGGAATATCAGGATCGATCTCACTATTAAACTTCGCGGTATATGTAAGTGATGTAGCTCCCTCACATTTAATTGCAGGGCCGGTACTTATCGTTACATTTTTACTGCTAACATTTACTGTTACAGGTTCGGAATGTACTGTACTATCACATGTCTTTTTAATAGTAAGAATATAATTTTTATTTTCATCCTGAGTCAATTCCGGATTATCAGTCTCATATTTCCAGTCATGCTGGTGAACCTCTCCCTGCACAATTTTCTCAAAACTTATGGGAGTTTCAATATCAGAATCAACTTTACTATCAAAAGTAGCTACAAAATGAGTCTCATTATCTTTAACTTCCCTTTTAACATTTACTGTAATATTGACAGTTTTATTCTCTAGATCTTCATGATTATCATTATTACACGTTTTTGTAATAGTAGCCTGGGTGTAACCATCACTGTCACTTCCCAACCAATCTACATTATTAGGGTTTACATCAATTACCCAATTATGCTGAAGTTTATCTCCCTCTACAGTCTTGCTGATTGTAAACGGATCCACTATAGCAGCGTCAATAGAACTGTTAAATGTGGCTGTGTAGACTGTTTTTGAAGTCTCTCCACATTTTGTTGCAGGTATTTCCTCATTTGTTATACTTGAACTGCTGACAGTTACTTCAACTACTCCGTCAGTTGTAGTATCATGACTTTCATCATTACATGTTTTTTTGATCGTTACAGCTGTGTTATCTTCATTCCATATTGCATTTGCATCTACAGTATCGAACACCCACTGATGACCGGTAGCCTTAGCACCGTCTACGGTTTTTGTAGATGTATAAGTATATGTTGTACCGTTTTCTACATATTTAGCGGTAGCAGTATAAATAGTCTTACCATCTGTTGTACAAGTCGTAGCAATATCTGTTCTATCAATACTAATACTATTCGGGAAATCCTCAGTATTTTCTATGAATATGCTCTCTGTACATCCCTCATCTGTACATGTAATTGTTACAGATGTATCTTTATAGTCATTCTCAGCAGTGCCCCAGCTCCATACCACATTGTCATTCTCTGTATCCGTACTGGCAGGATAGTTATGTGCGCACTCATCAAATGATACAAAGAGTATGTTGTACATTTTTGTGTAAGTGGTACCCTTTTCAACCTTTGTCTGCACGGCAGGCTCTTCATCAGAATCTACCAAATACCATGAATAATATCTCTTGCCATTATAAGTAACCTCAGGGAAACAAACAAATTCAGATTCTATTTTATTTGCCATTTCGCCTGCATACAATTCAGGTGTAAGCATATCTGCCAATGTTCCACCATAAGGAATATAATATGGCAAATCACCATTCATATTGGGAGCGTAATCAGATTCAGAAGTATATTGTGATCCATCTATGCCCTTACTAAAGTAAGCACCTTCTATACCTTCGAAAACCGCCGAGAAAACCACGCCTACATATGTACAGAAGGTTATTGAAGAATAGACCCCATCTCCTTCTGCACCAGAACAATCCAATACTGTTTCAAATGTATTAATATTTGCTGTCGGACCACAAGCAACAGTACATATTTTATTTTTCTTATCATATATAACCGAAAAGTCATATAAATCATTAGTGGGTACTCGGTCAATGCCGATAATATAACTCTTATAGTTTGTTTCGATTTCGGTTTCGTCATCCACATCTGATATGACATTAGTGTATCCAGCATTAATCATAGCATCAAATGTTTTCACAATACGCTGGCTAACATCCGTGTCTGTGACATCCGTATCAAAACAACCAACATTTACCTTCACAGTATTGTTTTCTTCTGTCCCCGGATCTGCCTTTACAGGGACACCTGTGCCTTGAATCACACTGAACACCATTGCCAGTGCCAGTAAACAACTGATAATCTTTTTTCGCATAGTTTTCAAATTATTCTCCTCCTCACTATCATGCGTGGTATTCGCATAATATATTTTATTTCATTATACAATAGGCATAAGCCCCACCCATTTGTCTGTTATTATAGCCCCAAAGCGTCAAATTGTCAAATACTTTGAGGCATTTCGACCTCCTCCCTTCAATCTGATAAAAACCGCAAATGGTATGGTAATTAACCCTCTCACATATAAAGAGTCCGGTTTCGTAAAAAATCCCAACTATCCCGATAAAAAAGTTGCACAAAAATCGGTCATGATCTTTGTGCAACTTTACTTTTTGATGTTTATTGTGTTTATGCTGAAAACTGGCTGTTATACAGGTTAGCGTAGAAGCCGCCCTTATCGAGCAATGTCACGTGGTTGCCCTGTTCTATGACATGTCCGTCCTTCATAACAAGTATAACATCCGCATTCTTAATGGTTGAAAGTCTGTGGGCTACAACAAAACTTGTACGTCCTTCCATCATGGTATCAAATGCCTTACGGATCTTGAGCTCTGTTCTGGTATCGATGGAGGATGTAGCCTCATCGAGTATCAGCATCGGAGGAAGTGAAAGCATGACACGTGTGATACATAAGAGCTGTTTCTGTCCACCGGATAAAGATCCTCCGTCCTCTGCTATCACAGTATCGTATCCGTTTGGCAGACGTCTGATAAAGCTGTGTGCATGGGATTTCTTGGCTGCTTCTATGATCTCCTCATCCGTAGCATCTGGCTTTCCGACTATTATGTTATCCCTGATGGTGCCTTTCTTAAGCCATGTATCCTGGAGCACCATACCATAGTTTTTCCTAAGTGAATGTCTGGTAAGCTTCTTGATGGGAGTCCCGTCCACGCTTATCTCGCCGGAATTTACATCGTAAAATCGCATGATGAGGTTGATAAGAGTGGTCTTTCCGCAACCTGTAGGTCCGACTATGGCTATACGCTGGCCGGGATTTACTTTAAGGTTCAGGTTTTCTATAAGCTTTTTCTCGGGGACATATGAGAAGCTCACATCATTAAGCTCTACCACACCCTTAGCATCCTCAAGCTCTTTTGCATCCTCTGCGTCGGGCTTTTCAGGCTCCGCTTCTATAACGGCAAATACTCTGTCCGCACATGCAAGTGCATTCTGGAGTTCCGTTACCACACCCGATATCTCGTTAAACGGCTTGGTATACTGGTTCGCATACGAAAGGAATATAGTAAGCTGTCCTACGGTAAGTCCGCCTCTGATGACGGATAATCCACCGGTAAGTGCTACGCCCGCGTACACTATGTTATTTACCACACGGGTGGAAGGATTAACAAGTGATGAAAAGAAAGTAGCTCTAAGTGAACACTTCTTAAGTCTCTCATTTATCTCATCAAACTGTTCTATCACTTCATCCTCGCGGTTAAATGACTGCACCACCTTCTGATTGGTGATCATCTCATTGATAAGTGCTGTCTGCTCACCACGTGTCTGGGTCTGCAGTTTGAACATACCGTAAGTTTTTCTGGCGATAAACGATGCCACAAAAAGTGAAAGCGGTGTTACGACAAATACCACAAGTGCTATCAATGCGTTTTCATAGAACATGAAGAACAGTGTACCGATGATAGTGATGACACCTGTAAAAAGCTGGGTAAAACCGAGTAGCAAACCGTCAGCAAACTGATCGACATCTGCTATCATACGGCTTACCATATCACCCGACGAGGTCCTGTCAAGGTAGCTTAACGGTAAACGCTGGATATTACGGAATGCCTTTTTTCTTACTGCCTGAGTCACAAGGAATACTATCTTGTTGTTGCACAGAGTCATAAGCCACTGTGCCAATGCTCCCGCAAGTATGACCGCTCCCATCTTAAACAGTATACCGGAGAAATCATCCCAGAAAGCAACGGATGTATAACCTACCCAGACATCCTCCACATACTCTCCGCCATCGGCAAGTTTCTTTACCAAGTCGACCGCATCACCGGTAAGGATAGGAAGAAACAGCGCCGAAAGTACAGAGAATACTGCCAGAAGTATGGTTATGGCACAGTATCCCTTGTAGGGCTTTATATATTTTAATACTTTTTTTAAGACAGATAACTGTACGCCTTTTATTTTACTCATTATTTTAAGATCTCCCAGAATGCAACCGCACTGGCGGCAGCTACATTCAATGAATCGACATTATGCTGCATGGGGATTTTTACGGTATATGTGCAGGCTTTGATCACTTCATAAGGCAGTCCGTCACCCTCAGTACCGAGCACTATGGCTAGTTTTTCATTGTGTTTGAGCCTATCGTCATCCACCGATACGGAATCGTCAGTAAGCGCCATGGCTACTGTGGTATATCCCATACTGTGGAGCTGATCTATCAATTTTGTACCACAGCCGTATGTTTCTTTATCGTCGCCGGTTTTCCCCGGTTCCTTCTCCCCGAAGGTCCACGGTACCTGGAATACGGTACCCATACTTACACGGGCCGAACGCCTTGATAAAGGATTTACCGAACCGCTCGTAAGTACCACGCCGTCCACACCGAGTGCTGCGGCGGACCTGATGATGGCACCCGCATTTGTCGGGTTCATTATGTCATACAGGACAGCCAACTTTTTCTTATCCTTACAAAACTCGGCGAGCCCGGGCAGGGGCTTACGTCTGAGCACCGCCCAGAGTCCGCGTACTAACGCATATCCCGTAAGGTCTTTTAACAGCTCATGCCCCGCTATATATACCGTTACTTTGTCCTTTATCTCCGGGCGGCAGGTATTTTCTATCATATCTATTACCGGACGGGCTTCCTTCTCCAGTCGCTCGTCTTCCACCAGAAGGGATATCGGCTCATATCCGGCCTCGAGTGCTCTAAGGACCACGTTTGCGCTTTCAGATACAAATACTCCGATATCGGGTTCAAAGTATCTTAACAGCTGCACCTCCGATAGCTTGGTATATACTTCAAGCTCCGGAAGATCTATATCCTCTATATGTATGTAATTCATACTGTTACCCACAATACAGTTCTATTTTTACACCTCAAAATCGAAACAGCTTCTAAGCTTGGTAAAAGGACGTACCTTGCCGTTTGCTACAGCCACATGCTCGGGATGTACGGCGTATCCTTTTAATGCTTCCTCATCGGTAAATGTCGAATCAAGCATAAGGTCCGTATTGGAACTTGCAAGGCCCTCAGTATATACTTTTATCTCTACGATACCCGGTACCTTGTCCTTAAGGCTTTCCAGACCTTCCTTGATACCGCGTTTGATATCGGCTTTTTCCTGCTCGTTGTATTCTTCTTTTAATGTCCATATGATTACGTGCTTTACCATTTTGTCCTCCTATATGGTCATAAGACCGACTGTCAAACGCTGTTAAATCCTCAGCTTTTTTATTAAAGTTTCCCGAGTGCATGTTTTGCAGCGATCATGCCGACTGTGTAGCACCTGCCCAGTGACAGACCTGTCTGATGGAAAGGATAATCTGCTCCGCCGTAGAACGGGCCTCCGAGGTTACCTGCACAGTAGAGTCCCGGGATGATATTGCCTTCACTGTCCAGTGCCTGGGCATTTTCATTTACCACTACTCCGGATACTTCCGCAGATACACGGATATGTTTCCTTGCTCCCCAGAAGGGCGCTTTTTCTATCTTGTGCATGTATTTTGCAGGCTTACCGAAATCGGTGTCACAGCCCTTATCACACAACTCATTATAGCGGTCGATCGATGCCTTCATCCTGTCGTAAGGGATATCGAGTTCTTTTGCAAGTTCCTCTAAGGTATCACATCTGTGAAGATCGATCAGATTTTTAAATACTCCCTGAGGATTTTCTACAGCACCGGGTATAAACTTCTGCATTACTGCAGGAGGTACCTTTCCGCTTACGAATTCATCCGCCGGCCAGTCCATATAGCTGTCATCGTATATGGTGCAATACCAGCCCTTCGAGCCTTTTTCCTTATGCTCTTCATCGAGCATGCTGCCTTTGTATGAAGGCTGGAACTTTAAGATATTTCCCATGTATACAAATCCGGTGTACTCATTGGTGAAACGTTCTCCGTCCATGTTAAGGTACAGGAAAGGCTCCTCCCACATAAGTGCCGAATCAAAATCGTGCATCATCTTGGTGTGACCGAGGTTCTCCATCTTCGCACCTGCACTCATGGCAAGTACGTGACCATCACCGGTCTTACCGAACTGCTTCTTGTCAAATTCATCGATATCGGGACACCAGTGTTTTACCATGACAGAGTTGTTGGTATAGTCGCCTGTGGCAAGGATCACTGCTTTTGCAGCATTAAAGCGGATGTATTTACCCTCCGCATTCTTTCCTATAACACCCGTTACCCTGTTGCCATCTTTTATAAGCTGTACGGCAGGTGTCGAGAAAAATGTCTCAAGATTTGAATGCTTTGCTTTTATATTATCAACTATGTTCTTAAGTGCGTTACCTACATTTAAGGGCTTGGGACCTACCCAAGGTGCCCAGAAATAACAATGGTCATCACCGTACTCGTAGCTGTTTTCCCTGTCCTTCCATGTACCGGTAAAATCACCGCTGGTGCTGATAAATGCACAAAGTTTGTCACCGTCATTTAAGAGTTTTGCACTGTCGGTGTTACTGTCCACCTTGCTTCCGTCGCCGTACTCGGTCTCCTTGGTAAAGCCTCCGCGGTTCCAGAACCACATCATAGCTTCCTCCGAATGATCGGCATAAGCCTGCAGCTGTTTTACATCAGCTCTCCAGTCGCACAGTCCGTTGGTATGATGTATCCACTTTTTGATACCTGCTTCGGTGGAACGAGACTTGATGATAGCCGAACCACAGTTACCCTGTGATACTACGGTGGGTTCCTTCTGTAACAATGCTGTCTTTGCGCCAAGCTCCGTTGCCCAGCCTGCTGCCGGCACACCTGCTGCTCCCGCACCTACTACCACGATATCAAAATCAAGTACTTCATCGGGTACTATCTCCTTAAGCTCACAGATCGAAGCTGCCACTTCGCTCTCGCTTAAGCCGTAAGGGATATTCTTTACTTCATTTCCCATGATCTTCTTCCTTCTCCTTTATTTCTCAAAGCCCTTTAAGAGCTTCATTTTTATCTTACCCTTAACTCCTGAGTACGGATGCTCTCTTAAAGGCAGATTAAAATGCGTCTTTCCTTTTAAAACTGTCTGCGGATGAGTAAATTCTCTAAATCCCCACTCTCCATGGTAAGCTCCCATACCGGAATGACCGGTACCGTTGAATGGTACACCCTTTACCATCATATGGAGCACTACTTCGTTTATACATCCTCCACCGTACTGCTGTGTGGACATGACCTTATCGGCCCATTTCATATCGGATGTAAACAGATACATAGCCAAAGGATGCTCACGTTCTGCAATGATATCGAGTATCCTGTCCACTTCATCGTCCTTAAAAGGCACTACAGGGAGTAACGGACAGAACAGCTCATGTTTTACTATATCTTCATCGGCATCTACAGGATAGATGATAGTAGGTGCAAAGCAGCGTGTCTCCGCATTTCCCTTACCGCCGAATATTATCCTGTCCGAGTATTCTTTAGCCAGATTTTCACATTTCTCATATGCTTTTGATGTGATCAGTTTCGGATAATCGGGATTGTTTTCCGGCTCTTTTCCTATCATGCGGGTAAACTGTTTCTTAAGTTCCTCCAGGAACTTTTCCGCTACTTCTTCCGCTACCGCAATCTGGTTGATGTTTATACATATCTGACCGGCATTACACAGCTTGAAAAAGGCTATCTTTCTGGCTGTATCCTTCAGATTTGCATCCTTTCTTACCACAGCCCAGTTACCTGTCTCACCGCCGAGTTCCAAGGCTACCGAGGTAAGGTTTCTCGATGCCCTTTCCATAACATGCTTAGCTACTGCAGGTGATCCGGTATAGAATATTTTATCAAAACGCTCCTCGAGGCAGATATCGGCTATATCGTGCCCACCGCCTATGACGGTCGCATACTTCTCGGGGAAGATGTCCGCTATAAGCTTTCTTAAAGCCTCCGTGGTAGCGGCCGACTTGGAACTTGCTTTTATAACAGCAGTATTTCCGCCGCATATGGAAGCAGCAAGTACGCCTAAGGTAAGTACTACAGGGAAGTTAAACGGACTTATGATAAGGGATACTCCGTAAGGCATCTTGTATACGGTAGTACTCGTACTCGGGAAGCACATGAGGCCGCTGAAATGCTTTTCGGGTTTGGCCCACTTCTTTAATCCTTTTACTATCTCGTTTATCTCTACGATCACAGGACCTATATCCACAAGATATGCTTCCATCGGGCTTTTACGAAGGTCCTCGTAGAGTGCCTCCTGAAGCTGCGCCTGATTGGCGATAAGTGCCTGCTTTAAGCGGAGCAGCTGTCTGATACGCCAGTTGACATCAAGAGTCTTACCTGTACGGAAGAATTTTCTCTGTTTAAGCACTATGTCATGTATTGAATCTGCTGTGTATTCCATGTCCTGTCCCCTTCTTATCAGAAGCCTCTGCGGATCTGATCCAAAAGCATCCTTATCTCACTGTCGGTAAATGTCCTTACCGGTGAATAGTTTATCGAATCGGCATCTATCATCTCAGTGAGTTTATCATAATCATCAGTCTTTATCAAGCCGCAGCCCCTTTCGAGGCCGCACTGTATCAAGAGCTTCTTTAATGCCAGTATGAGCTTATCCGATGCCTCTTCCGCAGTATCGTTTTTATCTGCCACATGACAGTATTTTGCCACATTCGACATCTTATTATAACGCATGTATTCCTGAGCTTCCAATACAGGGATCAGGCACCAGGCGATGGCTTTTCCGTGAGGGATATGATACAGTGCTCCTATGGAGTGTGCAAACGCATGTACATAGCCCGCCAGCTGCGTGTTGATAGCATTTCCGCCGTAGTGAGCGGCTAAAAGTGTGGCCTGTCTTGCTTCTATGTTTTTAGGATCATCCAAAAGTATAGGAAGATTTTCAAGTATCAGACGGACACATTCCCTGCTTTTACGGATGTCCTCCTCTTCAGATTCCACATCAGCCATCAAACCTTCCAAACCATGGCTCAAAGCATCTATCGCACACCATGTGGTGATGGACTTCGGAGCATTTATCAGAAGCTCGCTGTCCAGTATAACACTCATTATATCAAGCCCTATAACTACCGTTGAGCCTTTTGCTCCGTTTTCGTTTTTTATCACAGCAGCAACGGTACATTCCGCTCCGGTACCCGCTGTGGTAGGTATGGTGATCATGGGAAGACTTCCGCCTTCCGCCAAGGCAAATTTGTGTAAGTAATGCTTGATGGAGAACTGCGGATGCTTAGCTCCTGCAGCTATGATCTTGCTGCTGTCAAGCACCGATCCTCCGCCCAAGGCTACTACCGCCTCAGCACCAAACGCCATGGCGATATCACGGCCTTTATCCACTATGTCTATGGTCGGCTCGGAGGATATTTCATGGAATACGGTGTATTTCACATCATGCTTTTTAAGGGAACTTACGATCTTTTCATGCAGTCCAAGGCTGTATATCGTCTCGTCGGTAACCAAGATGACAGAGCGTATATCTTTTTTCTCACATATCTCACCGACTAATGCTCTCGTCCCAAAGCCCTCGATCAGCTTCGGCTTAGGTAACGGTACCGCACCTATGACCGTCCCCGGGATCTTACGTATCGTTTTTCTTTCCACATAAAAAGAAGGCATGGTTTTTCCTCCGTTTCTTTGATCTTACCGCGTAAATAGTCGCGCAGACCGACTGTCAAACCGGCAAACGCTGCTACGCAGCATTCGCCGAATAAATCAGCATTCGGCATATAACCAAAATTACATCATATTCCCTCTTTTGTCAAGTTCGAGCGCCTGTTCATTTCCCTGATCATAAAATACTCGTTACGGTAAGTACCGTCCTTAAGTCTTATTGCATTCGGCTTTATGCCTGCAATCCTGAATCCCATCTTCTCATAGAGTGCTCTTGCACGGCTGTTTCCCTCGACAAACTCAAGCTCCATCTGGGTAATATTCTCGTTTGCCTCTGCGATCTTTATCATCTCTTGGAAGAGCTTAGTGCCGATACCCTGATTCCAGAACTCCTTTAGAAGTGCTATAGCTACACTTGCCCTGTGTCTTACCTTAAGGCCCTTCTTCCATACTATCTGACAGTTGCCTGCTACTTTTCCCTCTACTACGACCACAAGCATTGCCTCATTGTCGGCTGCGTTTACACGATCAAACAGCTCTTTCTCTCCCTCGGGAGTATATTTGCCGCACTCCTCGGGGTAACGTAATATGAACTCTGTCTCTCCTGCCGATATGTAAAGATAATCCAGCATGCCCTGTATATCCTCATCCTTGGGGCTGCGTATTACGGCATGTCGTCCGTCTTTTAATGTATACTCTATATCATTTATTACCATCAGTTATTCCTCCTATATCATCTTTCCGTCTTCCACGCGTACCGCTACCTGCCATTCATCCTCATATATGATAGCCCCAACGTAGTTTGTATATACTATATCATAGGGATGTTCATATTTGTCAAGGAGCTGTGTAGCCGGTGCGATCATCTTCTGCATTTCTTCCGTAGTTTCCGTCTTAAAAAATGTGATCACTTTCTCACCGTTTTTGCAGGGCTCGGGCTCAGGCAAATATTTCCTAAACCACTCATCTATATCTCTAAACTGCTGTTCGTCTTCCGCGCTCATTTTTCCGTCCATGATAAGACGCCAGCACATACC
>JAFZQN010000149.1 GCA_017620375.1 Lachnospiraceae bacterium | reverse complement strand
TTTAATGGAATTTTCAAGGACTTTCTGCTATAATATCATTGAGGTGAATTAAGATGATTAAAGTGGTTCTGACAAATGAGATATTAAAATATATAACCGAAATAGATAAAAACAGATACAAGGTTTCTTCCGTAAAACTACCAAGGTCTGTATCAAGCAGACTGCGTAAGAATTCAAAGAAGAAGAGTTCATATGCTTCAAATAAGATAGAAGGTAATCCCCTCTCTGAAAAGCAGGTTGATGAAGTAATAGAGCGGGATGAAAGAAAGCATTTCCTAAAGCCGGAACAGGAAGTGCGCAATTATTTTCTTGCATTGAATTATCTGGAAGAAAAGGTAAAAGAGAAAGAGCGTTTTACTAAAAAACTGATATTGGATGTCCAGAAATACGTTGAAAAGGGAGCATCTAAGGAAAAAATCGGACTAAGAGGAGCTATGCCTCCCGGAGTATTGTTTGCCGTTTATGATTCTCAGACCGGGAATCCTGATTATATTCCCCCGGAATACCTTGATATACCGGAACTGCTTGATGAATTAGTCGAGTATGTAAATACCACTGATGATCACCCGTTAATAGTCGCAGCGGTCGTACATTATCAATTGGTTACGATACATCCGTTTGAAGACGGAAATGGTCGAACTGCACGTTTGCTTTCCGGATATATTTTGGATATCAATGGATATGGATTTAATGGCATCGGTTCATTGGAAGAATACTTTGCATATGACATTAATGAGTATTATGAATCGATACAGATGGGTTTGCCGGTGCTTTATTACTCCGGAAGAAACAATCCGCCTCATCCAGAAGTATGGGTTAATTATTTTCTGAGGATGGTGCTGTTGTATTCCAATAAGATTTGTGAACTGTCAGAAAGTTCTACTGAGGATGAAGTAAGCGGAAGCTTATCATATTTAAAGGGTAAGGAGAAGGAACTGCTCCTGTTTTTGATAAAGAGATATAAAGGAGAGTTTACGCCAATCGAAGTCAGCCGTGAAATGGGGGTGACAAACAAAACGATAATTAACAGATTGTCAGTGTTGGTGAAAAATGGTTTTGCGGAACCTTTATTGGCAAATCAGCGCATCAGATCCTATGAACTTAGTGATTTTACGAGGGATAACGAAAAAAGGATAAAAAAGATGATTTGGTAATCTTAATAACTTTGAAATAATAAAATAGAATAACGGAGGCCTATTTGTAATGGAAGACCGAACAGAAATGAATAATAAATATCCTGACAGAGAAGAGGCTGAACGCATTTTGAAAGAAGCGGAAAGCTGTAACCCCGGTCCCTGGGGAGATCATAGCAGAACGGCAGCACATTGTGCGGAGGCTATAGCTGAAAGATCCGGTATGGACGCAGAAAAAGCATATGTTTTAGGATTATTACATGATATAGGCAGAAAGTTCGGGAAAAGACACCTTGGTCATGTTTCGGACGGGTATTCGTACATGATGTCCCTTGGATATGATGATGCTGCAAGGATATGTCTGACTCATTCCTTTAATGAGAAGGATATATCAAAGTATGTAGGTAAGTTTGATACCACCGAAGAAGAGACTGATCTGATAGTGGAAGGTCTTAATGCACTTGAACTGGATGATTATGACCGTTTGATCCAGTTATGCGATTCTATCGCGGGAGCCGAAGGAGTCATGGATCAGATTGAACGCATGACTGATGTAAAGACCAGATATGGGGGTTACGATCAGGCAAAATGGGATGCAAATGTAAGGCTTAAGGAGTACTTCGAAAGCAAGATGGGTATGGATCTTTACGTAGCGGTGGATAAGGAGAATTACAGGCCGGACGGTCTTATGTAGAAAAGATATAGGAGAAGGAACATTGAGGTGCATTTTTAAATTGGGGAAAAAAACCGGTAACAGGATAGTGGGGGCTGTCATTTGCTTGCTTTTGACAGTATTTCTTGTTATGCCCATAAGAGTTGAGGCACATGATCATACCGAAACAGTACGTGTGGGGTATTATGAAAACGAAGTTTTCCAGGAGGGTGCAAAGGAAGGGTCTGTAAAAACAGGATATGCTTATGAGTACTATCTCAAACTTTCCGAATACACCGGCTGGAAATACGAGTACGTCTACGGAAGTTTCGGAGAACTGTATCAAATGCTGCTTGACGGAAAAGTTGATCTTTTGGCAGGCCTCGCATATAAAGAGGAACGAAAGGATCTTATAAGTTACCGCAAATGCATTTGAGGAAGATAAAAAGATGGCAATGGATTCCGGAATGAACGGGCATCTTGCAAAGCCTTATGATATCCCGCAGATCACGGAAACACTTGCCAAACTGCTTGATTGTTGATATACTTTCGTTATAACTATCGGACTTATTGTTTTATAAGGAGGCAGATTATGACATACGAGAAAATTGTAGAAAAGGTAAAAAAAGCGTTAAGTAAAGTTGATGCGACCGGCGTGAACGGACATCTTGCAGTTCAGGTAGATATATACGGTGAAGGCGAAGGAGCTTTCTATATCGAGGTTAAGGACGGAAAGGTAGATGTTCAGCCCTACGAGTATTTTGACCATGATATCCGTATCAGATGCACCGGTGAGGAGATCATCGCTATAGCTGAAGGCAAGAAGAAGGTAATTGACGAAGTGGCTGCCGAGAATATAGAGGCACTCCGCAATGTATCAAGACTTGATGATTTTGATCTTGTATTTACTCCCAAAACAGTAAAAACAAAAGCAGAAAAGAAGACCAAGGTATCCGTACCCGCAGCCAAGAAGGATAAAAAGGCACCGGTAAAGAAAACGACACCAGCTAAAGCTGCAAAACCTGCAAACTCCACTAAGAAAAAAGAGAAATAATATGAAAAACTTCTTTAAAAATCTGTTTAAAAAGACATATCCCGAGCGTGTGGATGAGGACATGACCAAGACCAGGATAGTGTATGCCGGTCCACCTAAAGGACTTAACCGCAGAAAAAGGATGCAGTGCGTATATGCGGGACCCGGTATGATGGGTCAGTTACGGAATCGCCGTGATACCGAAATGGAGGATGTATACGCCGGACCTCCCATGCCGGAGGATATCGATGAGCCGGATATCCCTGATACTGAGTCCAAAGAGCAGGAAAACTGAGTATGTACAATCTGAAAATGTGTGTCTGGGAGATCACTCTTGCATGTTGTTTTTCATGTAAGTATTGTGGCTCGAGCGGCGGAAAAAAACGTGAAAATGAGTTGACTACAGCCGAATGTCTGGATGTGGCAGATGAGCTGAAAGAGCTTGGCTGCAAACGCGTATCCATGATAGGCGGTGAGGTTTTCATGCGCAGCGACTGGAAGCAGATAGTAATGAGACTCACCGGACACGGAATAAAAGTTAATATCATCACTAACGGTTTTCTGTTCCGTGATGAACTTATAAAGGACCTTAAGGAAGCTAACATCGAATCCATATCGGTATCTCTAGACGGCCCGAAAGAGGTACATGATAAATACAGACAGGCCGGGAGCTTTGACAGAGCCGTTAAAGCTATAGAGACACTGCTTAAAGCAGGCATACCGGTATCTGTCATAAGTACGCTAAACAGCGAGAATGTGAAATATCTCGAAGAACTGTATGGACTGTTACAAAGATACGATATCTACGCATGGCAGCTTCAGGCATGTTCGCCCATGGGTAATGCGGCAAATAACGAGATCGACTATCGTTTTGACATGATGGAGGTCATTGATTTTGTAACCTCACATATGTATGAAGCGCCTTTTGCACTGGGAGTGGCTGACAATATAGGATACTTCACCGAAGCCGAAGGCTCCATACGCGGCAACTTAAGCGGAGAAGCATACTTTAGGGGATGTTCTGCAGGCATAACCTCCATAGGTATAGACAGCGTAGGCAATGTCAGGGGATGTGAATCCATGTATGACCCCGCATTCAATGAAGGAAACCTAAGGGAGATGAGTCTTAAAGATATCTGGGAGGACCAGGATAATTTTGCATATAACCGTAAGTTTTCAAAGGATAAGCTTACAGGCAAATGTGCAGAATGCGAGCTCGGCGAATATTGCGGGGGCGGCTGCAGGTCTTATAATTATTTTGTGCATAAAAAAATCTATGAATCTCCGTTCTGCGCAGGCGGTGCAAAAAAGGGGTCAGACCCGGTGTAAGGATCTGACCTCTTTTATTTTGCGTTTTTCTTGTGTGTTTTTACTTAATATACATTTCCTGCCGCGTCACTTGTTCCGGATGCTTTTCCGGTCTTTACAGTACTGACAGACGGACTTAATTTTGCATCGGACGATACCC
>JAFZQN010000148.1 GCA_017620375.1 Lachnospiraceae bacterium | reverse complement strand
GCCGCAAGTACCATGGATGTGTGTCCGCCGTTAAGTATTCTTACCTTTCTCTTTTTGTAAGGCTTTACATCCGGTGTCCAGATGACATTTATGCCGGCCTTCTTTAACGGGAATTCATCTTCGTGGTTGCCCTCTATTACCCAAAGATGGAAGATCTCAGCTGTGTTCATGAGCTTATCTTCTTCTCCTAGTCTCTCGGTAAGAGCCTCTACCTCGTCCTTCGGATATCCTGTACATATCCTGTCTACCAAGGTATTGCAGAAATCATTTTCACTCTCGATCCAGGAGATGAAGTCCTCGGAAAGATTCCAAAGCTTAGCGTACTTTAATACGCAGTTTAAGAGCTCCTTACCGTTATTATCTATAAGCTCGCAGGACAGGATGATAAATCCGGGAAGTCCAGCTTTGTATCTCTCATAGAGAAGTGCTGTAAGCTTAGCAGGGAAGGACTTGGGAGGTGCATCGTTTAATGACTCGGTACCGAGATACTCGATACCTGCCTCCGTGGTATTTGATATGATCACTCTCATATCGGGATTATGTGCAAGCTTTAAATACTCCGCATAATCCGTATAGGGATCGACACCTCTGGAAATGGATGTAACTTTAATGCATTCATCCACTACCTTTCCATTATCTACACCGCGCAGGAACTGGTGATATACACCTTTTTGCTCATTTATCACAGGGATAAGTCCCTTTGCTATAGGCTGTACCACTACTACCTTACCGCCAAATAATCCCTGCTCGTTCATCTTGTGGATGAACACATCCACAAAACTCCTTAAAAATCCGCCTTCACCAAACTGTATAACTCGCTCTTTCATTTTTCCGTCCTCTGTATGTATATTTAAAACTCAATAAGTACCTTTGCCAAACTGCCGTCATTCTCAGCCAGTGCCTTAAATGCGTCTGCCGCATCATCTACAGGATATACCGCGCTTACCATATCAAGTACATTTACCTTGCCCGAAGCGATAAGATCGATAACTGCCTGAAAATCTCTCGCATATGAATTACGGCTTCCGAATACGTTAAGCTCTTTCTTAAGTAAGATGGAATGAAGGAATGTAGTCTCCTTCTTTCCGTTTCCGATAAGGATGATATTTGCCGCAAATGCAGCACAGTCAATACAGTTAAGGAAGGTAACAGACTGTCCGCATGCCTCTACGCATACGTCAAAGCCGTTTCCGCCTGTGATCTTCATGGCTTCTTCCTTGATATCGGTCTTCTTTGAGTTGATGACTCCGGCAGCTCCGAAATGAAGCGCCTTTTCAAGTCTTCCGTCAAGGACATCCGCTACATATACCTCTGCCCCCTGTGCCTTAGCAGCAATGAGAGCAAAAAGACCGATAGGACCGGCACCTACTACCAGTACCTTATCTCCTTCGTTAACCTTTGCCCTGTGAAGTGCATGATAACTGATGGTAAAAGGCTCAACGAGTGCAAGTTCTTTTGCGGATAAGCCTTTTCCGTCATATATTCTCTCCACCGGCATAACTATATATTCACGGAAGCTTCCGTCACGCTGAACACCCATGGTCTGGTTATCAGTACAGCAGTTTACATATCCTCTCTGACATGAATAGCATTTTCCGCAGTTAAAGTAGGGGTTTGCTGTGATTATATCCCCTGCCTTAAGTCCTTTGTCATTCTCAGGGATGGATACTATCTCGGCACTGAACTCGTGTCCGGGTATCCTGGGATATGTGGTAAAGGGCTGGTTACCGGTATAGCTTGCCACATCAGCACCGCAGATGCCGCAGTACAGGACTTTAAGTAATGCCTCGCCATCCTTCGGTACTGGCTTCTCCGTATCGGTAAGGCCAATCTTAAAAGGTTCTTCGATCAAAACTGTTTTCATTTCTTATGCCTTTCTATAATTGAATATACTTAGGATTCCAGATAACAGCTGTCTTCATTGGAGCACTCTTGCTGTATATCTTATTCTTGTATGCTCCGATCGGATCGGCTGCAAACTCATCCCTGTCTATCAGCTCAACTATCTCGTTGTAATTACTTTCTGCCAAAAGCTCTATGGCTTTTTCCATATGGTCCTGTCTGAAATTGATAGAACCCATGATCAGATGGTTTTCAAATCCGAAGGGCATGGTATCAAAGGTGATCTTCGGGCCCAGTGAAAAGCTGTTGTATACACCGTTGCAGCCAAGTACCTTTTGTTCAAATGCGATGCGGTGCTCCACATTGCTTCCGCTCACTCCTATGAATAGAGTAGCCCTGCCGCCCATCTTATCTATAATGGCCTTTGCCAGCTCTTCTTCCGAATCGTAAGTATTCTGCAGATACCCGGCACTTCCGCCTTCACCGTTCTGAGCCCAGCTGTTTGCCCTCTTTAATGCGAAGCTGACCTTCGGTGAATCCTCTGAGCTACGTGCTACAAACAACACTTTCGCATTCTTATGGTTACGACAGATAAGGTCGCCTATAAACATACCTGTTGTCCCGAGTCCGAATATCACGGTCCTGTCGAATACTTCTTCCTTAGCCTTTGCTCTGGCAGTTTCTTCATCGCACTTATACTTTTTCATGGCTACACGGAAGTTATGGGCACTGCCTAAGTCTTCCATACGCTCTAACTGGAAAAGCATGCATGCAAAAGGATCGGGGAATACCATCTTCTTGGCAAACTCTAAGTCTAATTTTCCGTCCTTAACATAACCGTCCGGGATCTTTAAAAGCATATCCGGATTAAAATACTGCTTATCCGCAAACAGGCCGTCAGCCTTGTCACATCCGTATTCGAAGTAAGTCTCATCCTCAGTATACCTGGTGGGATCGTAGCTGTCACCGCCGCGTATCAGGACTATCGCAAACCTGTTCTCACTCGGTACCCAGACTATACCCTCGTGTCCGTTTATAAGCCTGTTTGTTCCTTCGGGGAACTTAGCTGAGAGCCTGCCTTCACTTCCCATATGCATAAGCTCGTTATCGGTCCCGCAGAAGCCTATCATGACCGGCTCACAGAGTACTCCGTCCTTAAGTTCTTCGCCTCTCAATCTCTGTCTTTTAACATTATTTATCTCAACATCACCGTATACAAGCGGTCTGTCTTTATCATTCTGAAAATATGTACCCTTGACAAGCATAGTTATCTCCTTGCTTTACTAAATCGTTTTTTCATTTTACCTTTCGATTATAACACTTATGCACAAAAAATACTATACCAAAATCAGCCGAAATTATATGTTTTTTGCTATGTTGGAAAACAAAAAAGAGTTCCTCACAATTAGTGAAGAACTCTTGATTTATATTGGTAATCCAATGCTGTATGTCAGCTTATATATCAGTCAACCTTGGGAAGCTTAGCTACGGATGCTGCGATCTCTTCATCTGTAGGGATGTAGTCGCTCATCTCGCCGTCATTGTACTTCTGGTAAGCAACAAGATCAAAGTAACCTGTACCGGTAAGACCGAATACGATGGTCTTCTCCTCGCCTGTCTCTTTGCACTTTAATGCCTCGTCGATAGCTACTCTGATCGCATGTGAGCTCTCGGGAGCGGGAAGGATACCTTCGATCCTGGCGAACATCTCAGCTGCCTCAAATACGGATGTCTGCTCAACACTTGTAGCCTCCATGAATCCATCATGGTAAAGCTGTGAAAGTGTGGTGCTCATGCCGTGGAAACGGAGTCCGCCTGCATGGTTAGCTGAAGGAATGAAGCTGCTGCCGAGTGTGTACATCTTAGCAAGAGGACAGATCATACCTGTATCGCAGAAGTCATATGCAAATGTACCGCGTGTGAAGCTGGGGCATGATGCAGGCTCAACAGCGATGATCCTGTAATCAGCTTCTCCTCTTAACTTCTCGCCCATGAAAGGAGCGATAAGTCCGCCAAGGTTACTTCCGCCGCCTGCACAGCCGATGATGATGTCAGGCTTGATGCCGTACTTGTCAAGAGCTGTCTTGGTCTCAAGACCGATAACAGACTGATGAAGAAGTACCTGGTTAAGTACAGAACCGAGTACATATCTGTATCCGGGATTCTTGGTAGCTACTTCTACTGCTTCGGAAATAGCACAGCCGAGTGAACCTGTGGTTCCGGGATGCTCAGCTAATATCTTCTTTCCTACTTCTGTTGTCTCTGAAGGTGAAGGAACTACGGATGCACCGTATGTTCTCATTACTTCACGTCTGAAAGGCTTCTGCTCATAAGAAACCTTAACCATATATACTTTACAATCAAGTCCGAAATATGCACAAGCCATGGAAAGTGCTGTTCCCCACTGACCTGCACCGGTCTCGGTGGTAACACCCTTTAAGCCCTGCTTCTTTGCATAATAAGCCTGAGCTATGGCAGAGTTAAGCTTGTGGCTGCCGCTTGTATTGTTTCCTTCGAATTTATAATATATCTTTGCAGGTGTTCCGAGCTTCTGCTCAAGGCAGTATGCACGAACGAGAGGTGAAGGTCTGTACATCTTATAGAAGTTTCTGATCTCCTCGGGGATCTCGATGAAAGGTGTTGTCTCATCAAGTTCCTGCTGTACGAGCTCATCACAAAAAATAGGTGTAAGCTCTTCAGCCTTAAGGGGCTGATGTGTTCCGGGATGCATAAGGGGTGCGGGCTTAACCTTCATATCTGCTCTTAAATTATACCAAGCCTTAGGCATCTCATCTTCAGTTAAATAAATCTTGTAGGGTACTTCTTTTGTTGACATTTGTTTGTCCTCCTTGTTTTTGTTCTGGGGCCGATTTCAGTTGAATCCTATTTCGTTACTATTCACATCTGTACAAATCCACTCATAAACCTTCCGGCTTCGCCGTAAGCCGCCGCATTCGCGGCTTTTGTTTACTCGTGTGCTTTGTCCAGCCTCCACGCTTAATCTGCATAAAATGCAAATCTGCAAGCAAGCTTGCGCTTTGCATTTAAGCAGATTAGCTGTGAATAGTAACTATTCAACAAAAAAAAGCCCCAACAGTTGTTACTGCTGGGACAGGTAATCCATAACCTGCGGTGCCACCCGGCTTGATGATATATACATCCTCTCATGCATACGGGGTATACCTTATATTTGCTTAAGTCCAAAAGCATACCATCATATGCCGGCTTCTTTAACGCAGGCTCCACTGCGTCTCCCATACTCCATTTGCATGTTTCTGTTCGCCCTCCAAAGACCATTCATGACCGATGTTCATACCGCATCCCACCAACTGCGGCTCTCTGTGATAAACCTTCGGAAACTACTCTTCTTTTTCAACGGTTTAAATGTATTAAATCATATTTGTTATGATTTGTCAAATCTTTTTTACACCCGTTTTTTCCTAAGCCTTGCTCCGCTTTTTCTTCTTCTTGGTTTTTGTTTTATGGTCTTTCTGTATTCATTTATCACGCTTGCGATCTTGGTATAATCCCTTTCAAATAGTTCCTCATACACAAGGGGCCAAAGGATTTTACCGTCTACTTTTTCAAGCAGCTTATCCCTTACAAACTGTTTGCTCATCCGTCTGTAAGCGGGGAGTCCGCATTTATCGATGATATTGTTAATCTCAGGTCTCCATAGTACTGCTATCTTACACTTATCGTCAACCATCGGATTGGGGACAGCTTCTCTTAACACATAAAAGTCCGCTCCACCCTCTTCCAAAGGTTCGACTGTGATTATCCCCCACCATTCGGGCACATGGTCTTTTGCATGCAGTGCATGTGTTGAGCCTACGACCAGGATATTATAATCATAAAACTTGTCGTAGCTTTCAACCTGCTTTTTAAGTCTTGTATATGTATCGGCGTCGCTTTTGATCTCAATGCCGATAAGTGCATCAGGTGTTACCATTACTACATCCGCACGTACACTGCCTATCTGTTTTTCCTCAAATATCCTGACCTTCCCGAATTTGTCTTCCAGGAATTCAAACAACGGCTCCCTGATATCCCTGTCATATAAGACTTTGTTTTCCGTATTCTGTTCTGCCACTTTTCTTCTCCGTAACTCAGCTTCTTACAACTTCTATCTGACAGGTCTCCATGGCACGAAGCGCTGTCTCATGTGTATCGGGAGTTACGCATGCACAGAGTCCTGCTATTACTCTGACCGGAATCTCAGGCGCAAAAGCCTTAATAAGAATAGCATTGCTAAGTACGCATATACCTGTACATACTCCTATAAGAGTTATCGACTCGTACTCGTTATTGGTAACGAAGTCTGCCAGTTTCTTGCTGCCGAAGGTAGGTTTTTCAAATACCTTGCTCACATAAGGTTTAAGTTCCGGTACTATCTCCCAGCCGTCACTTCCCTTTAAACAGTGCGGTACAGGGAGCTTGTTTCCCTCCTGTGTCTCCATGTAGTTTTCTCCGTGGGTATCCATGGTAAATACTACATCCCCGTCAAAGTTTTTTACATACTCGGCCACGCTGTCAGTTATCTCACATGCTTCTTTTGTACCCAGACAACCTGTAACGAAATCCTTCTGCATATCAACTACTACAAGTAATTTTTTCATGGCTATGCCTCCTCTGTTATATCGGTAGTGTCAAATCTGACACACCTTTTTTTTATTTAAATCCTTTATTTTCGGGAGTTCAAAATAAAATGAGCATTGACCTCCCTTTTATAGTATAATGTTAGCGACCAAACCTCCATCACACGAAAGGAAACAATGCTCATGAACATTATACTTTATCTTTTAAAAATAATCAATTGCTTATACGAGCAAAATCGCTGGCTGTTGGGTTTCATCTGCAGATATATCCCATTAAAACAATGGGCTTTTGATGACTCCCATTCCCCAAAATACCAGAAATTCAAGATAGACCAGCTTCCTAAGATCGTCACCAACCATCAGGACTGGGACTGGAAAGACCTGAACCTTTATTATGCCTGGAAATACGGAAAGTCCGTAAAACCTGTGAAACGGCAAAAGGAATGTGATATCCCCGATAACTGTTCCTGCCCTGCCTGTAATGCCCCAATGCCTTATCTATACCGCAACAACGGTAAATTCGGTCAGCTGAAATGTAAAGTCTGCAGCACTGTATTTTCTCCGAACGAAAACCGGTTCTCCAAAGATATCCAGCTTAAATGTCCGCATTGCATGCATTTCCTTGTCCCTAAAAAGGACCGCAAGCACTTTATCGTCCACAAATGCGTCAACCCAAAATGCCCTTACTATATCAGGAACCTTAAAAAGGTTGACAAGGAAGACCTTGAAGCTGATTATGGAAAAAACAAATATAAGCTTCATTACATTTATCGCGAATTCACTGTTGATTTCTTCAAAATGGATCTTGATTCCCTGCCTAAAAATGCATCATCCCTCAGATTCAGCAAGTTCGATTCCAACATAATGGGTCTCTGTCTTACCATGCACGTTAATCTCCAGATGTCCCTTAGAAAGGTAAGATACGCGCTCAAAGCTCTCTATAACATCGACATCTCACATCAGCAGGTCGCCAACTACTGTAAAACTGCAGCCATCTGCATCAAGCCTTTCGTGGATAATTATGACTATCAGGCCGGAAATACTTTTACCGCTGATGAAACCCATATCAAGATCCGTGGAGTAAAAGCCTTTATCTGGTTCATCATGGATACAGCCAAACGGTCGATAATCGGTTACAGGATCTCCTCCGACCGGGATGTCGGTGCATGCATAATGGCAATGCGCATGGCCTTCCGTCATTTCAAAAAGCTGCCTGAAGGCTTCCGATTCATAGCCGACGGGTATAGTGCATATATCCTTGCCGCCCAGCAGTTCCTTCATGAATTCGGTCAAGCGTTCCAGTTTAATGTGACCCAGGTGATAGGTCTTACCAACGACGATGCAGTATCAGCCAAGTACCGTCCATTCAAACAGATGATCGAACGTCTCAACAGGACCTACAAGGCTTCCTACCGCCCGACAAACGGTTTCGATAACATCGATGGTGCCAACTATGATCTGGCATTATGGGTAGCTTACTACAACTTTCTGAGGCCTCACAAACATAACTTTTATAAAGTCCTCAATGATGTTGAAATACTCCGTGGTGCCGACAACATGCCGGGAAAATGGCAGCTCCTGATCTACTTGGGCCAACAGACCATTATAAATCTTCAGAAACAGAATAACAGGTAACCGGAGCGGAACCGTTGTCAAGGGAACCGTGGAATACCGGAGACCGCGAACTTTGCGGTCGAGGATATGCCGCGAAAGTCCCTTTACAACGGTTCACGGAATATCCTATTTGTTTGGGAAAGGTGCTATGCTCCTTTCCCTACTTCCGGTTAGGACGGGTGTGGGCAGAGCCCACAAAATGGGTCAAGGGACTGGTCCCTTGCGGGTTCTTAGGGCAGAGCCCTAAGCCCTCGGAGAGCATCTATCGGTCATCCATGCCTTTATTTTTTTGTTTCATCTTTTTCATAGGTCATTTGACACTACCGTTATATCTTTGTTATACCGATAACCTATCAGAATATAATATTCTGCCTTTCTCTCCAAAATTTGGTTCTGTCTTTTCAAAGTCATATATGAGCAGTCCCTCTACATTTCTTTCATGTTCAGCCAATACTTTTCCGGATGCATTTATAACACATGTGGGTGCTGTCTGGAAAGGTG
>JAFZQN010000010.1 GCA_017620375.1 Lachnospiraceae bacterium | reverse complement strand
GAGAAATATCTTATGGGCGTGGTTTCATGTGAGATAAATACCACATGGCACACGGAGGCTCAGCGTGCCCAGGCTGTGGCAGCAAGAAGTTACTGCCTGGCAAATACCGGGTTTAAGGCGGATTCGTATCTGAACAAAGGCTATGTAATAGTGGATACGGATGAATCCCAGGTATACGGCGGAGTAAACAGAGAGACGGATATATCCAAATATGCGGTCAGATCCACATGGAAGCAGGTACTTAAAAGCAACGGGAAAATAGTGCCGGCTTATTTCTTTTCTACGAGCGGCGGAGCCACAGAGTTCTCAGCGGATATCTGGGGCGGGAACAGTTCGGTATTCATCGGTGTGTTTGATGAATATGAGACAAATCCCGAGCGTAAACCCTGGACCGTTAAGACCACTTTCACGGAGTTGGAACAAAAGCTTAAAAGCAAAGGATACAGTGTAAACGGCATAAAGGATATATATACCGAAATGCTGTCCGATTCCGGCAGAGTGAGCAGTGTCAAAGTAAAGCATAATGGCGGTAATACTACCGTAAAAGGGTCCGAGATAAAATCTCTGTACGGGATGCACAGTACAAAGTTTAAGATAGTGACAAGCGACAGTGATGCGGATTCAGTATATGTGATAACTGCAGACGGTATCTCGGATGTGGAGGTATACGATCTTAATGTAATATCGGGTACAGGACAGGTATCAAGGGTAGAGGATAATACGGACCAAATGGTAGTTATATCCTCGGACAACATGACCAATTTCCCTGTGGATATGCCGGAAGGTGACGAAATATGGTTTTTAGGCATGGGCTGGGGACACGGTATCGGCATGAGCCAGTCCGGAGCAAACGGTATGGCACTTAAAGGTTATAAATATGATGAGATACTGAAGTACTACTATAAAAACGTAATACTCTCTACATACTAAAGTATACAGACTGTGAAATATGGAGGGAAATATGGGAAAACAAAGCTGGAAGGCAGGAAATATGCTTTATCCTGTACCTGCGGTAATGGTTAGTTGTAAGGGAAAAGATACAAAAGCCAATATAATCACTCTTGCATGGGCCGGAACTGTGTGCTCGGACCCGGTGATGCTGTCTGTATCCATACGTCCAGAAAGGTATTCGCACGATATCATAGAAAAAAGCGGAGAGTTTGTAGTTAACTTAGTTACTGAGGAATTAACCCGGGCATGTGACTGGTGCGGAGTCCGTTCGGGAAAAGATCACGATAAGTTTAAAGAAATGAAGCTTACGGAGTATGTATCCGATTTTATGGAGACACCGGCGATAAATGAGAGTCCGGTAAATATATACTGCAAAGTTAAGGATATATTGAGACTCGGTTCACACGATATGTTTATAGCAGAGGTGGTGGGAGTTACCGTGGATGATGCTTATATGGATGAGAAAGGCAAGTTTGACCTTGCCGCATGTAAGCTGATGGCATATTCCCACGGGGAGTACTTTGCTCTCGGAAGAAAGCTCGGTAAGTTTGGGTATTCGGTAAAAAAGAAATAATAGTTTGGAAAGTAATATGAAAGCAAATAAGTTTATAGGAAATAAAAAGTTTTACGGGAGAGTACTTACAGTAGCCGTACCGATCATGATACAGAACGGTATATCGAATTTTGTAAGCCTTCTTGATAATATCATGATAGGTCAGGTAGGTACCGAACAGATGTCAGGTGTTGCTATAGTCAACCAGCTGATGTTTGTACTTTATCTGGGAATGTTTGGGGCGTTGTCCGGCCCCGGGATATACAGTGCTCAGTTTTATGGAAGCGGCAATCATGAAGG
The DNA here is from genome assembly GCA_017620375.1 of Lachnospiraceae bacterium. Lineage (GTDB taxonomy): Bacteria > Bacillota > Clostridia > Lachnospirales > Lachnospiraceae > RUG11977. The sequence goes on along the minus strand of JAFZQN010000010.1, from coordinate 3,276 downwards.
TGTAAGACATTCCTTCAGGTATAAGCTGTATATAGTATTAGCACTTGTAATGATAGGTATACTTGTATTTTTGACCTGTGGTGAAAACCTGATGACTCTGTACTTGAGTGAAGAGGTTGATTCCACACAGTCTGCCGACATGGTACTTAAGTACGGACGTGATTACATGCTGGTCATGCTCATAGGACTGATACCGTTCGCCATAGAGGAAGTATATGCGAGCACATTGAGAGAATGTGGTGAAACAAAAGTACCGATGATAGCGGGCCTGGTAGCGGTAGGTGTAAACCTATGCCTTAATTACCTGCTCATATTCGGAAAATTCGGGTTCCCGGAGCTTGGCGTTATCGGTGCGGCCATAGCTACTGTTATATCCAGATTTGTCCAGGAGGGTATAGTTGTAGTATGGACGCATATGCACGTAAAAAAGATGAAGTTCGCCGAAGGACTGTATAAGAGCCTTATCATTCCGCGTGAGCTTGCATGGAAGATAACCGTAAAGGGTATGCCCCTTATGATGAACGAGCTTTTATGGTCGGCAGGTATGGCACTGCTTAACCAGTGCTATTCAAAGCGAGGACTCGACGCGGTAGCCGGGCTTAATATAGCATCCACGTTTAATAATCTGTTTAACGTAGTATTTATCGCCATGGGAAGTGCTATAGCCATAATGGTCGGACAGCTGCTTGGAGCCGGAGAACTTGAAGAAGCAAGGGATACGGATACAAAGCTTATCACTTTCTCGGTTGCATCGAGTGTGCTTATGGGAGCAATACTTTTTTCACTTTCTGCCGTATTCCCTTCGTTTTACAACGCAGAGCAGAGTGTAAAAGACCTGGCGTGCGGGTTTATCAGGATAAGTGCTGTATGTATGCCGCTATATGCGTTCATGCACGCTTCGTATTTTACTTTGCGTACAGGTGGAAAGACTCTGGTTACATTCCTGTTTGACAGTGTTTTCCTGTGGGGTGTAAGTACACCGACTGCATTTATCATCAGCCGTTATACCGGTATGCCGGTACTTACGATGTTCTTATGCGTGCAGATGATCGACCTGATCAAATGTCTGATCGGTTTTATTCTGGTAAAGAAGGGTATCTGGCTACAAAACTTGGTTAAAGACAGTACAGCCTTGAGTGTGAAAGAAAATGCATAAATATATCGAAAAAATATTTTAATAAAAAGTTGTTGACAAAAGAAATGCAAATGATTATAATCCATCTTAATTCGTCGAGTTAAATGACGAAATAACAAGAAAGGTCCACTACTATGATGAATCAGTCAAGTTTTGCAATCATTATAGGCATCATTATTAGCTTTATTATTCCCAAGGATTAATAAGGTCGGTTTGTGATGCATGTGGATTGATGAATATCAATGAACAAAAAGCGGAGCAGACAGACCTGCCCCGCTTAATTTTTTGATAAGGACACCGAAAGGTGCTTTTATAAAAAATATTATAAGGAGAAAAACATGGCAACAGAAACTTCATTAAAAGACGTAGCTTCACGTGTACGCGAAATGAGAGAGCTTTCCGGGATATCGATACATGAGATGTCAGAGAGTACTCATATGTCAGTGGAAGACTACATGGCGCTTGAAGACGGAAAAGTTGACTTTTCATTCTCGTTTATCAGTACATGTGCTGATAAATTCGGGGTGGATATCGCAGATATCCTTCAAGGTTCATCACCCAAGCTGTCTTCATTTTCATTGGTAAGAAGAGGCAAAGGTGTGCCTATCGCTCGTAACGAGAACGAAAATGCTATCTATGCCAACATGGCTCCCAACTTCAAAAACAAAGCAGGTGAACCTTTCTTCTGTAAGCTTCCCTACAATCCGGAGATAGTTGATAAGCCCATGCAGCTTCATTATCACAACGGACATGAGGTAACTATCATCACAAAGGGTATCATGAAGCATCAGTTCGGCAACCGTATCGAGCTTCTTTACCCTGGAGACGTTATTTATTTCGACAGCCGCACACCTCACGGTGAGATGGCTGTAAACGGTCAGGACTGTGAGTTCTTTACCGTTATCATGGAAAGCGAAGAGAATCAGGTTACCGATGATATAAAGCATCAGGATAATTCCTTAGCACCCGAGAACATCATAATGGATGAGCCCGAGACAGGTGTTGTAAGCGAGAAATTCATTAAGACCAAGATAGACGGAAACGGTCTTTTAAAAGAAATAAAATTCAAGCACGAGAATCATTTCAACTTCGGTTATGACTGCGTAGATGCTATAGCTGAAAAGGATCCCGATAAACTGGCTATGATCTATGTTGATGAGTTTAAGAACGACAGGCGTTTCACATTCGGTGAGATGAGTAAGCTTACATCTCAGGCAGCTAACTATTTCAGATCTCTCGGCATCCAGAAGGGTGACAGGGTAATGCTCGTACTTAAGCGTCACTACCAGTTCTGGATCTCCATAGTGGCACTTCATAAACTCGGTGCTATCGCTATCCCTGCTACAAGCCAGCTGGTACAGCATGACTTTGAATACAGGTTTAACGCAGCAGGAGTAGAAGCTATCGTATGTACTCCTGAGGATAATGTACCTTACAATGTAGAGCTTGCATTACCTAATAGCCCTACAGTACAGACAAAGATAGTAGTTAATACAACAGCGGATAACTGGGATTTCGACAAGAAGGATGGCTGGCATTACTTCGATGAGGAAGTGGCAAAATTCCCCGAGACCTTCCCGAGACCTCAGGGCAGTGCAGGTTCAAGCGGCGACGATCTGATGCTCATGTTCTTTACATCAGGTACCACAGGATATCCCAAGATCGCTACACACAGCCACAAGTATGCACTCGGTCACTTTATCACAGCAAAATACTGGCATGATGTTCATCCCGACGGAATACATCTTACAGTATCCGATACAGGCTGGGGCAAGGCTTTGTGGGGCAAGCTGTACGGAGCATGGCTCAATGAATCCGCAGTATTTGTATATGACTTTAACCGTTTCAATGCTGCAGATCTGCTTCCTATGTTTGCTAAATACAATATCACTACCTTCTGTGCACCGCCTACAATATTCAGATTCCTTATAAGAGAAGACCTTACACAGTATGACTTAAGCTCCATCCAGTATGCTACTGTAGCAGGAGAAGCGCTTAACGAGGAAGTATACAACAAGTTCTTAGAGGCAACAGGCATAGAGCTTAAGGAAGGTTTCGGACAGACCGAGACCACACTTACCGTTGCCAACTTAAAGGGCATGAAGGTAAAGCCCGGTTCCATGGGTAAGCCTTCACCTATG
>JAFZQN010000147.1 GCA_017620375.1 Lachnospiraceae bacterium | reverse complement strand
GTAGATGACTACCTGATAGGTATCGTAGTTAAGTCCCAGCTCGTCAAGTGCGGGCTGTTCGTAGGTTTTTTCTTCGGCCACGCCGGTGATGATCTCCTTAAGGATAACGTCACGGGCTTTATTACGGTATACATCTATATATGTGTCCTTGCTGCGTTCTTCGTCCAGAAGCTTTTTAACATAAGTTACAGCTTCTAAAAGGTCGTCCTCGTCGATGGGCTTCGTGAGATAGAAGTCGACGTTGTAACGGATAGCGGTCTGTGCATATGTGAAGTCGGAGTAACCGGAAAGGATGATGCATTTCCCGGTAAAGCCTGCCTCGCGGGCCGCCTTTATTACTTCGGTACCGTGAAGTTTGGGCATACGGATATCAAGCAGGATCAGGTCCGGATTATACTTTTTGATTATATCCAGAGCTTCCTGCCCGTTTTCTGCCTCATAGTCAGTGGAAAAGCCCATAGATTCCCAGTCGAGCAGGCATTTGATTCCGCGTCGTATGGAACTTTCATCATCAGCAAACAATACACGGTACATACAGTTTTCCTTTCAAGTCGATGTGAAAAACGCATCTTATGATCATATTCCTTTAGATTATAGCACAATCGGAAAAAATTGCAAAGAAAATACTGTCACATTTAATGGTATTGATTTTCTTTCCCAATGAACATTTTTCAGATTAATGTGATATTATGGTCTCACATTAATGGTTTAAACGTTTAAACGAAATGAACAAATCTAATATGAGAGGTGCATGAATTGAAAGAACAGATTTTATTGGAAAACATTAACAAAGAGTATATGGATGGCCGTAATGTGTTAAACAACATCAATCTTCAATTTGAAAAAGGAAAATTTGTTGCTGTTTTAGGAGAATCGGGCTGCGGAAAGACCACACTTCTAAATATCATATCCGGGATTGACAGGCCGAGCGGCGGAAAGATTATGTTTAATGAACTGGAATTAAGTACCATGTCACAAAAGGAACTTACAAGATGGAGAGGAAAGAATATCGGAATAGTTTTTCAGTTTTTCCAACTGATCCCGACTCTTACTGTACTGGAAAATGTGATGCTCCCGATGGAGTTTAACCATGTTTATGATAAGGAGACAAGAAGAAAAAAAGCTTTGGAACTGCTTGAAAAAGTTAACATTGCAGAATGCGGTGACAAAATGCCACAGAGTATCTCCGGCGGAGAGCAGCAAAGGACAGCTATAGCGCGAGCTCTGGCTTTAGATCCGGATTTTATTATTGCTGATGAGCCAACTGGTAATCTGGACTCTAAAAATGCTGAAATAATAATCAGCCTTTTTAGAAAACTGGTTAAAGAAGGAAAAACCGTAATAATGGTAACTCATAGTGAAGAACTGGCGGGATATACGGACAGGATCATAAGAATGAAAGATGGTAAAATCCAAGAAAACGAGTAATAAAACGGAGAATTTTCAACAATAAAAAGGATGTGTGATATGAATATAAGATTAAGAAAAATATTAGAAGATGTGTTTAGTGATCTTACAAAGACCTTGTTGGTAGTTTTGACGATCTTTATCGGTACATTCTCTTTCAGTACGATATTGAACTCTTATATTATTACTGACAGGGAGATGGATAAGAGCTATCAGGCTACTGATCCGTATAATTTTGTGTTAACCGTAAACGGGTTTGATGCAGATTTTGTAAAAAACGTAGAGAATATTGACAATGTTAAACAGGTTGAACCGAGAAAAACAGAGATGGTGCAGACAGATGCTAACGGCAATCTGTTTGAGACCGAGATCTATGTTATTGATAACTTTGAGGATATAAAGATCTGTACGTTTGATATTCCGGATAAAGACATTATACCCGGTACATATGAAGCATTGATCGAAAGCTCGTCATGCACCGTCGCAAACAATCATAAAGGTGACACCATAACAATAAGAAAAGACGGAATGGACTATAAGCTGCTCATAAAAGGAGAAATAAAAGCAGACGGGACAGATCCTGCCTGGATGCATGACAGGATATATCTGTATATAAACCGTGAAACGGCTAAAAGATTAAATATAGATAATAATTATTATAATATCCTTTTTACCGTTAAAAACCCGGAGCTTACAGAGAATACAATACAAAGTGTAAGGGATTTGCTGGAAAAAAACGGTTATGAGATAATGGGGATATATATAAATGAAAAGAACGAACACCCAAATGCGTCACAGATGAATTCAATCATTTTTCTGTTTGAGTTTTTTGGGATCCTTTCGGTGGTACTCAGTGCAATATTGATAGTAAATGTCATTTCGTCCATCCTTAAAAAACAGACAAAACAGATGGCTGTAATGAGATCGTTTGGAGCAGGAGACGGCCAGATAACAGGGATGTATGTCTTATTTGTCGTGATCATAGCAGGTTTTTCGACGATTATAGCTGTTTTTCTGGGAAAAGCCGCATCAAAGCTTTTTTCTTCAGTGATCGCCAGCCTATTGGTATTCAGTATTGTGGATTACGAGCTGCCGGTATGGGCATATGTGGCGGAAAGTTTTGTGGGGACGGTGATCCCGGTACTGGTATCTTTGATACCGGTAAGGAAGTCCTTAAAGATTACTGTTGATAAAGGCTTAAGAGATTACGGAACAACAGATAACAGGATAAGGGGCTATAAACTGTTTTCTAAGATAAAAAACACTAAAGTACAGATGGGAATAAAAAATGCGTTAAGAACCCCAAAAAGACTGATATCCTCAATGATCACCATCATGATAGGCGGAGCGATACTTATGTCCTCCGTCAACTTAAGAGCATCCCTGGAAAAAACATATTCGGACATTCTTGATGCATATACCTTCGACGCTCAGATCATACTAAAGGATGAATATCCGGATGAGTTTTTTGAAGATGTTCTAAATACAGAGGATATAGAAAGCATAACAAATATCAAGGTAAAATATAATGAAAAGATGCAGCCTGAAAATGTGCAGTTGATATATGATAACTCGAAGAATATCTCTGTGCTGAATATTAAGTATAGACAGGGTACGAACATACAGGAGGCTTATCTGAAAAGTATCAGCCGGCTGGAAGGTAAAACCGGGGTATTAAAGAGCAATACTGTCATGAATGCAGAAGATATTTATAATAAGCATCTGCTGACTATCAGTTCATTTTTGACTTTTGCTTCCTTCTTGGTGATCCTGGTCGGAGTGATAAGCCTGATCTCAATATGCGGCATCAGCCTTGCCGAAAGACAAAGGGAGATAGGCGTAATGAGAGCTATAGGAGGGAAAAACAGGGATATCTATAAGATAGTAGTGTATGAAAACCTGTTTATATCTATCTTAAGTTTGTTCTTGGCATTGCTTATGTCAATGCCCATAACACATTTATCTACGGATCTGTTCGGGAAGCTTTTCCTTGGCGGGGCATTGAGTAAAACGGTCAGTTTTTCCGGCATACTCATCTGGACTGCGGTTTCCCTTATGATACCGGTAATTGTAAGTGTTGTAAATGCTGTAAGATTAAATAAGATACCCGTAAAAAACATGTTAAGCTATGAATAAGGAGGATATAAAAGATGAACTTTTTCAAAAGAAATGGAAAGAAGATAATAATTACCGTTGTTGTGCTCGCATGTATACTTTTGGTTACGCATATTACGTTTAATTACCTTGTACCTTTCCTTACCGATTTGCATAAATAAAGCATAAAACACTATTGTAAAACAATCGGAGGATTGTTATAATGGTTTAAACAAATAAACGGTCAGGAGTAGAAATATGCATGAAAAGAAAGAGTTCCTTAAGCTGGTTTCTGATTTCAGAGACAGCAGAAATGTACTGATCGCGTTGGGCGATGAGAACAGGCTGCATCTTTTATACCAGATGATGACAACGGAGAAGCCTATGGGGATCAGGGTAGGAGAGATAACAAAGAGAACAAACCTGTCACGCCCGGCTGTATCCCATCATCTGAAGATATTAAAGGATGCGGGAATAGTAAATGTCAGAAAAGAAGGGACAATGAATTATTATTATCTTGATCCGGATATGAAATCTTTCAGGGCACTTATCTCGGTCCTGAAAAGATCTGTGGAGTATGCATCGGAACTTCCATACAGGGGTGAAGAATAAATATAGTAACGGATCTGTCTGATCCGGTCGGAGGCAGTAAGATGAGACTTAGTGATCTGTTAGGATACAATGATATAGTGATACAGGGACATGATAATCCCGATGCCGACGCGATAGCCGGAGCATACGGGCTTTATCTGTTTTTTAAAGCAAAAGGCAAAAAGGTCAGGATGATATACGGAGGCAGGAGTGCCATACAAAAGAGAAATCTTGTACTTATGGTGGAAAAACTAGAGATCCCGATAGAGTATGTGACTGAGCTAACCGAGATTCCGGAACTGCTGCTGACCGAGGACTGTCAGTACGGTGAGCGAAATGTTCAGCATTTTGAGGGTAAGACGGTAGCTGTCATAGACCATCATATGGCAAGACCGGAGAAATTCCCGGTCTTAAGTGAAGTGCGTGATAATTACGGTGCATGTGCTACCGTGATCTGGGATATGCTTAAGGATGAAGGATTTAGTGTAACGGATAACGGGTCACTTGCTACAGCTCTATATTACGGACTTTTTATGGATACAGGTAAGCTCCAGGAGATAAGACATCCCAAAGATAAGGATATGAGGGATGAGCTCGAGTTCTGTCTTAACCGCAGTATACTCACACTTCTTGAAAACAGCAATATCTCCCAGGAGGAGCTGAAGATAGCCGGCAGAGCCATGTCACACGTGGATTATGAGGATAACGGGAACGGCGGGTTTGCCATAGCCGAAGCGGAAAAATGCGATCCCAATATCTTAGGCGTTATAAGTGATGCCTTGATAGAGGTTGATACTATCGGCAGCTGTGTGGCGTTGTGTGCGCTTGATGACGGCGTTAAGCTTTCGGTAAGAAGCTGTGAAAGAGAGACACGTGCGGATGAGCTTGCGGCATTCATAACCGTAGGCATAGGTTCGGGCGGCGGACATATGAGAAAATCAGGCGGATTCATGGTGAACGATCTGCTTGCGGAGGAGTACAACAGGCTTTTCGGAGAAAGCCCTGAGGACATGGCGGTAGCAGCCCATGCGGTGCTGAAGGAGAGGATGTCGGAGTACTTTAAAAACCAGGATTATGTGTACTCGGGTTCCGATGATGTACCGGATCTTTCTAATGAGCCCATATACAGGAAAAAGTGCATCCCGATAGGATATGTTAAGGCGACGGATATGTATCCGGAAGGTACGTATGTTACTGTCAGGATGCTGGAAGGCGATATACCTTTTACCATCAAGGCGGATACCTATTTTATCATAGGCGTCGAGGGTGATGTATATAAGAATGACGAAGAGTATTTCTTAGCACATAATAATCCTACGGATGATCCGTATGTATTTAAAGGGGAATACGCACCTACAGCGCATACGGCAGTACAG
>JAFZQN010000146.1 GCA_017620375.1 Lachnospiraceae bacterium | reverse complement strand
ATACCGAAGTATAAGTTTAAGAGAAAAAGATACCGTTTCTTTAAGCGTAAAGTACTTAAAAAGTTGGCAAAGGGCAAGGTAAAGAGTGCAAAGAAGACGGCCAACCTTTATTCCATGTTCAGAAAGAAAAAGGGCCTTTTCGGTACTCCGCTCCAGTGGAAATGGAATATCTATAAGAGGATATTCAGGAAGTTCAAAGTTAAAAAGAATGTAATACTGTTTGAAAGCTTTTTAGGCAGAAGCTACGGAGATTCCTGCAGATATATATATGAATACATGCAGAAGCTCCACGCCGAGGGCAGACTGGATAAGGGAGATATCATCTCCGAAAATCCGAAGTTTGTATGGTGTATAGACAATAAGGGAGCCAAGATCCCCGGCAAACACAAGGAAGTAAAACTTTTCTCACTCAGATACTTCTATTACGTTGCAAGGTGTTCCGTATGGATCAACAATATGAGACAGCCCGCATGGTATGAGAAGCGTCCGGGCGTGATATTCCTTGAATGCTGGCACGGAACTCCGCTTAAGAGACTTGTATTTGATATGGAGGATGTACATTCCTTCAGTCCCAAGTACAAGATGACCGTATACAAGCAGTCCAGAGCATGGGATTACCTGCTTTCGGATAACAGGTTCTCGACGGAATGCTTTAAGAGTGCGTTCCTCTACCCTGAGGAGCAGATACTTGAGCTCGGATATCCCAGAAATGACCTCTTATATGGTGATGACAGGGATGAGAGAGCACGTAAGATCAAGGAAAAGCTCGGCATACCCGCTGACAAGAAGGTGGTGCTTTATGCTCCTACCTGGCGTGATGACGATTATTACGGACCCGCACAGTACAGATTTGACCTGCCTCTCGACTTAGAGATGATGAAGAAGCTTAAAGACAGGTATTTCTTTGTGCTTCGTACACATTATTTTATAGCAGATCACCTGAACATACCGGAAGAGGATAAGGATTTTGTAATGGATCAGAGCCGTTACAACGATATCGGCGAGCTGTATCTTATCTCCGATATCCTTATCACCGACTACTCATCCGTATTCTTTGATTTCGCAAACTTAAGAAGACCTATACTTTTCTATGTTTATGACTTTGAAAAGTATGCGGGAGTACTCCGCGGTTTCTATTTTGATATGACAACGGGATGTCCGGGACCTCTCCTTAAGACAAACGAAGAGGTACTTGATGCACTCGAAAATATCGATACGGTTTCCGAGGCTTATAAGGAGAAATATAAGGAATTCACGGATAAATTCTGTTATCTGGATGACGGACACGCATCCGAAAGGATAGTAAAGAAGATATTCGGAGTATGATAAAGGTATGCCGCGTCCGCGGCGGGTTTTGGTATTATGAAAAAGTATGTTAAGAAGCTATTGGTTTTTATATATCATATTATGGCAAAAGTATTTCCGATGAGCAAAAACAAGGTCATGTTCATGAGCAACATGGGCAGGAACTACTCGGGTAATACCAGAGCCATATATGAGGCCATGCTTAATGATAAGCGTTTCGATAAAAAGAAAAAAATATGGGCCTTTAACGGCGAATATTTTGATATGGTAAAAAAGTACGGTGACTCATTGTTGCCTAAAGGCTGCAAGGTAGTCAGATACGGCGGTATGAAGTACTATTTCCATATGGCTACATCCGGTATCTGGATATTTGATACACGTCAGGAGTCGTACCTTATAAAGCGTAAGGGTGCACTGTATTTCATGACATGGCACGGGACACAGCTAAAAAAGCTTGGACTTGACATGATCCAGTTCAATATGGCCGGAGAAGACAGGGGCCGTGACGAATATGCACAGTCCTTCATAAAAGAGTCGGCCAAATGGGATTACCTTATAGTCCAGAATGACTACAGCGAAGCCATATCGGCAGGTGCGTTCGGATTTAAGAATACGGTACTTAAGATCGGTTATCCGAGGACGGATAAGCTGATAAAGGAAGGTTTCGGAAAGGACCGCGGGATAACCGGAACGAGCGAAAAGAGAAAAAAAATCCTCGTTTATGCACCTACATGGCGTGATGACGAGTACCTGGGGAACGGTTTTTACAAGGTGCCCTCACGTCCCGATTTTATTAAACTTGAAAAAGAACTTGGTGATGAGTATACCATAGTGCTCAAGCTGCACTATCTGGTACGTATCAACAAAGGGGATATACCTCAGAGTGTTATTGACAGCGGATTTGTAAAGATATGCGGAAACGAGATCGATATCAACGACCTTTATCTGGAGTCCGACGGTGTCATTACCGATTATTCCTCACTTATATTTGATTATTCGGTATTGGAGCGCCCGATATTCTTCTTCTGTTATGACTTAGAGAATTACAGGGATATCTTAAGAGGCTTCTATACGGATTTTGAGAAGCTGGCTCCCGGTCCCATATCGCTTGATGAAGATGAGCTAATAAGGGATATAAAGGATAACTTCTCAGGTAAGAGTACCGAGTGCCTGGATAAGATCAGGGCATTTAAGAAGGAACACAACAAGTACGATGACGGACATGTAAGCGAAAAAGCACTGGACGTTATCGCAAAGCATTTGAATATACAATAAACAAAAGAAAGGAGCAAACCATGAGCAAAAACGAAGCTTTTATACGTGAGACAAAAAGAAAAACTTTAAGCCTTATGCACAATATGGCTCATAAAGCTGAATGTATCAAGCTCAAGGGGCTCCTGGATAATTACGATCCGACCAGGGTGGTATTAAAGAAACCGGAGCGGGTCAGGACCGTGACCTTTATCATCACAAGGATGGTACGGTTCCACGGCGGACAGACTTCCATACTTCACTTAGGTACCGAGTTAGAGAAATTGGGCCATAAAGTATGCTATCTTGTATGTAAAGAGCAGT
>JAFZQN010000145.1 GCA_017620375.1 Lachnospiraceae bacterium | reverse complement strand
GTATGGATAACCGGTATGGTCATCGGCGCCCCCATCTATATAGTATTTATATGCTGCTACATTGATGAGCCCATCCGATACATCCTCATGCAGATCCATCTGCATAACGGCAAATGGGTAAAACCGGTTACCCCCGAAGGTATAGCGGCCCTTCCCGCATTCAGGGAACAAAGACAAAAGAAATCTTAAAAACAACATAAAGGCAAAAAGAAAAAACCTTGAGGTATCATCTCAAGGTTTTCTTATATGCACCTTCAGGGGCTCGAACCCTGGACACCCTGATTAAGAGTCAGGTGCTCTACCAACTGAGCTAAAGGTGCATTTCTTGTTTTTCACAAGCACAAGCGATATTATATACCCGTATTTAAAAAAAATCAAGTACTTTTTTTAAAATTTTTAAAAAAATTTATTCAATTGCCTATAATCCCTTATTTTATGGGCATTTGAGCGATCCATACACAATAAAAAATCCGCCTTTTTCCGGTCCAATTAATAAAGAAATAAAAAAATCCCGTCCATAACGGACGGGAAATTCTCATTTTCAGATACTGATATCAATATTACCGCCAACTTTAGGATTAACACTCTTCTCCATAAAGCTTTTGTTCATCATATCGATCATAGCAACTCCTGCCTGCTCCTCAGTATCCATCTGCTTTGCTAAGATTGCCATACCTATATCGTTACGGGTTTTTGCATCCGATAAAGTAACTGTTAAAACTCCACCAACATCCATGTTGCCACCTCCTATTCATCCATTGAAACAATAATATTATAGCATATCTTTACCAAAAAATCAAGTATCCCTCTAACCCTTAAGATTCAAAAGCTTTAAAGCATTCTGATAATAAACTGCTTTTTTATCCTCATCATCAAGACAAGTATCTATGAGCTCATATGTTTCTTTCTGATCACACCACGGGCTGTCACTTGCAAAAAGGATATGATCTGCTCCGTTCTTTTTCACCATCTTCCTGAAAAGTTCTTTATCAAGCTCAGGTACCAGCATATCATTGGCTTTAAGCAGTTCCAGATCTTTTTGTGAATCACTCTGAGGCCGGATCGGGTAAACAGAGAAAGAAGTATCCAGATAAGCTCCTCGTCCGCATATCATATCATATACTTCATCCCATCCCGCATATGCCCCCATATGAGCCAGCACGATCCTGACAGGCTTGATAATATCCATCATGTGACTTATTTTTTTCGGAGAAGCGTGATCTCCCGGAAAGCTGAGATCTTTTCCTGCGTGTAATACTACAATAAGCCCTAACTCGCAGGCAGTCTCTATTATCCTCAGATACCGTATATCATCTATATTCGTTTCCTGGTATAACGGATGTAACTTGATTCCCTTGATCCCGGACTTTACAAGCCCCTTTAATATTTCCCGGTAATTTTCATTATCCGGATGAATACCTCCGAACGAAATGAGCCTGTTAGAAAAAGTCTCATTTATCCAAATTGCTGTCTTGTTGATCGTCATGTATTGTGACGGTTTAGTAACTACCGGCAAAACAACACTTATATCAACTCCTGCTCTATCCATGGACTCTAACAGCGATTCATTCGTGGCTTTTGTGTAGTATCTTATAGCCGCATGTGCTGCAAGTTTTGACATCACTTTTTCAGCAATATCCTTAGGAAAGGTGTGTGTATGAAAATCTATAAGCATGATATTCCTTCCCTCTTCATCCTATCGATAAATTCAGATATCTTGCCACCTTTAGCACCAGAAGCTGTGTCTTGGCATCCGGAAGTTCTCCGTTCATAGCCATCTCAACTGCTTTATCCAAAGGAATACGTTCAGGCTCTATAAATTCATCCTCGTCCAGATGCAGACTCCCTGATTCTTTATCCACATGACAGAAATAAAGTCTGTCTATCTCACTGCATATACCGGGTGTCGGATACATATTTCCCATAAACACCCAGTCCTTTCCTGTACATCCGGTCTCTTCCTTAAGTTCTCTTATCGCTGTATTAAACGGATCCTCACCCTTTTCCAGCTTGCCGGCCGGCAGCTCCAGCGTCTCCTCCTTAAACGGATATCTGAACTGTCTCACAAACATAAGCTCATTCTTGTCCGTCAGTGCCGCGATGCAAACTCCGCCGGGATGTTCCACGACCTCTCTGGTCCCCGGCTTCCCATCCGCAAGCTCTATATCGTCCACATGCACATGGATAATCCGGCCGTCATATATGCTGGTTATCTTTCTGGTTTTCTCGATCATATCCATACCTCTATTCCTTGTAACAAATACAATTCCTATTGATTATTCATTGATCTTAGACTCATAATACTCTGTCATTGCTTTATTATAAGCTTCTTTTTTCCCTGATTCATATCCTAGTTTAAACGCTATAAAAAACATTATCGCTATAACCACGACTATAAATACTGCCATAATTACCTTTTTTGCGATTTCATTTTCTTGTTCTTGTATATCTTTTTCTCGTACATCCTTATCTTGAGTATCCATTCTTTTCCCTCCTCCATTTAAACCAAACAGCAATTAGAATTAACGGTCGGTGGTCGATGCATGCGCTTCGACCGCCGACCGCTTTATTACAATTATTAAAACTCGCAATTCCTGGGTGTTCTGGGATAAGGGATGACATCACGGATGTTCTCTACACCTGTTAAGTACATGATAAGACGCTCGAAGCCCATACCGAAACCGCTGTGGATGCAGCCGCCGTATCTACGAGTATCAAGATACCAGTCGATACCGCTCTTATCAACACCCATCTCATCCATTCTTTCAAGCAGCTTGTCAAGGTTCTCCTCACGCTGGCTTCCGCCCATAAGCTCACCTGCCTGAGGAACAAGTAAGTCAACAGCAGCTACTGTAGCGTTGTCAGGGTTAACCTTCATGTAATATGCCTTGATCTCTTTAGGCCAGTTGGTAACAAATACAGGGCCGTTAAAGTAATCAACCAGATACTTCTCATGCTCTTTTGCGATATCCTCGCCGTAATCGGGCTGGAATTCCCACTTCACATCAGCCTTCTTTAAAAGGTCGATAGCATCATGATGGCAGATTCTAGTAAACTTAGCGTTTACTATAGCATTGAGCTTATCCTTAAGTCCCTTTGATACAAACTTATCACAGAACTCAATCTCCTCAGGGCACTTCTCGCATACATAGTTCACGATGTATTTGAGCATTTCTTCCTCGATATCCATAAGACCTTCAAGATCACAGAAAGCCATCTCAGGCTCGATCATCCAGAACTCATTTGCATGTGTCTGAGTGTTGGAGTTCTCGGTACGGAATGTAGGTCCGAATGTATAAATATCACTGAAAGCCATAGCAAAGGTCTCGCCGTGAAGCTGGCCTGAACCGGTGATAAATGCCTGCTTTCCGAACAGATCCTTGTTGAAATCAACCTTGCCGTCTTCTGTAAGAGGAAGTTCCTTCATGTTTAAGGTAGTGATCTTAAACATCTGATCCGAACCTTCACAGTCAGCACATGTAATAAGAGGAGTATGTACATACACGTAACCTCTCTCCTGGAAATAAGTATGTATTGCCATAGCTGCAACGCTTCTTATACGGAATACTGCACTGAAAAGGTTTGTCCTGGGACGAAGATGTGCCACAGTACGAAGGAATTCTCTGGTATGTCTCTTGGGCTGTATAGGATAGCTCTCAGGACAATCTCCAAGTATCTCAACCTTTGTAGCCTTAACTTCAAAAGGCTGCTGGTTCTCAGGTGTAAGCACTACAGTACCTGTAACCTTAACACTCATACCAACTCTGATCTTTGATATCTCGTCAAAATTCTCTATACCTGCCTCATAAACTACCTGCAGGTTCTCAAAGAAGGAGCCATCATTCAAATTCAGGAAGCCGAACTGTGCCTGTGCACGATTAGTACGTACCCACGCGCAAACTGTAACGTCTTTTGATGCAAACTCTTCTGTTTTCCTGAATAATTCTTTAATTCTTGTCCTCATAATGGTTCCTCCTGTTGTTATAATTATTTATTTTTCAAATAATGCACAATTCTATCATTTTTTTATTCATTTTACAAGTATTTTTTGCAATAAAGTCGGTCGGGGTGCCGCCATGAGATAAAACCTTAAGCGTACAGCAGATATTCTACGTTCACAGTCACACGATGACAAGGCAAAAATCGGTTATCCAAACCGATTTTTGAGCGTAGCCTAAGGATGTCCGACATCGGTCGGACATCCGGTTGCAAGAGGGAGGAACCATCATGCCGTAGGCATGATTTTTAATGTTCCGACCGACCTGCCACCGACCAAGGGGAGGGGGCGATACACCCCGTCCGAAGTCAAAGTGTGTATGTGGACGTATAGAATATCGCTGATACGCGGTGATGGTTTTTATATCATGGCGGCACTCCGACCGACGAAGTTGGAATCGTAAAACTATGGCCGTGTACCGACCGACAAAGTAGGAATCTCAAAAAATCACTTATCCATGTGTACATCGACCTGCTGGAAAGGAATACAGATACCGTTCTCATCAAATGCTTTCTTTACGCGTTCCATCATATCAAAGTACACTTCCCAGTAATCAGCGCCCTTAACCCATACCCTGAAGGTATAGTCCAAAGAACTTGCAGCCTGTGCGGTAAGCCTGACAAAAGGGGCCGGATCCTTAAGCACCTTCTCATGTGCCTCGGCCACACCCATAAGAACACTCTTAACCTTGTCGATATCGTCATGATATCCTGCACTGAACTTGATATCCACGCGTCTCTCGGGAAGAGTGGAATAATTGATAACATTTGAGTTGGTCAACGTTCCGTTAGGGATAGTGATCACCTTATTATCCACAGTATAAAGGATGGTATAGATGATCGTGATATCCTTAACCGTACCCATCACTGCACCGTTCTCGATAAAATCCCCGATCTTAAACGGCTTAAAGATAAGGATCATAAGACCGCCGGCAAAATTGGACAGAGCGCCCTGTAAAGCAAGACCTATGGCAACACCGGCCGAAGTAAATATCGTCATGAACGATGTGGTCGGAATACCCCAGATGATAGCTACACTGGCGATGACCAGTGAATAAAGAATGATCTTTATAAAACTCAAAAGGAAGCTCTGTACACTCTTGTCCAGCTTTGTAAAAGCTTTTCCCTTTGATACCATCTTAACTACCCATTTGGCTATTTTAAATCCGATAAACAGGACTAAAACTCCAAATATGATCTTAAGTCCCACATCGGTTCCTAGTTGTTTTAAATATTCAATAATTGTATCCATACAGACCTCCTGTTACTAAATACTATCATTCTCCTGTTTCTACCGGTGCCGCGTTTTCATCTAACAGTGCCGAAAGATCTCCTTCTACAGCACTCTTTATGGCACTCCATAAGCCTTCAGTCTCACCGCCCATCATCCAGGCGGCAGCTCCGGCGAGCTTCTTTTCCCCTATGACTATAGCCTTTAATGTCAGCGATTTCTTTTCCTCAGCCCAGAGTTTATATGTATCTCCGTCTTTTTCATACTCATAATAATACTGACCGGCATCATCGAGCCACTTGGGTTCTTTTTTAAGTTCGGCCAGGAACTTTTCCTGTTCCCTTAAGTCCATGCTGTCGGAATACGTCCTGACACTGTCTCCGTCAGTCACTTCCCTCCACAGTCTTGTATAGAAAGGAACTCCCATTATCAACTGATCTGCCGGACATTTCTTTAACGAAAGGTCCGCAGCATATGTGAACCAGGAAAGGGATGATACCGAGCCCGCATCCGAACCTTTATAGTGCTCGTCATAGCCCATTATGATCACATAATCAGCTACCTTACACTGCTCAGGGATATTATAATATGCATTGTTGCTTTCCGGGATATAATTATCAACGGATATTACGATACCTTTTTGGCTCGCTTTAAGATAAAGTTCTCTTAAAAACTGGATGAAAAATACTCCGGTATCGACATTAGTGGTCTCTATGTCGATATTGATGCCATCGGCTCCGCACTCTGTTGTTGCATTGATAAGGTTATCTATCAGTTTTTTCCTGGACTCATAGGAAGCCAGTACTCTATAACAATCGGAATTATGCTCAAACGACCCTTCTATATCGTCATTCTTAAGCACCGCCCAGACCTTTACTCCTCTTTCATGGGCGGCAGCAACGTATTCGCTGTCCCCGTATGATATCATCTCTCCGTTAGGCCCCGACATAAAAAACCATGTGGGTGATACGACATTGACCTCAGGATTTTTATCAAGCGACCCGAGCATTTCATTTATATGCCCCTTGCTGTATACAAGCTGCCACGACAGATATATCTTGTCAGCACTTTTTATATGTTTGTACTCTTCCGCCGTATACGGATTAAATGAAGGTGTTTCGCTATATCTGTTTTCCCAGTCAAGTCTTTCTTCCAATATGTAGCCTCTGACACCGTCCTCACTCATGACTCTGATAAATCCGTTTTCCTGTATGCCTCCGCCGTCGATGATCCTTACCTTGGACCCGGCAGGAAGTTTTTCCAGATAATTGGCTTTTATATCTTTATCCACACGTATACTGGTCTCTTCCTTCACATTTGCACATAAGTACTCGTCAGTGCTGTAAGTTACAAGTACACGTTCCGGCTCATGATATGTTCTGTATGTGATAGAACTGCAGGTGGTAAGGAACGACATGGATACATATATTACACCGTCCTTTTCCAACACCAGCGGTATCTCATTTTCGACTGTACTTTCGTTTACAAGCATCCCCTTTTCTCCGGGAGCAAAAACATATGCGGCTGTCGCCGTAGTAAAATACAGTTTTTTCTCTTCCGAATTCCAAAGGAAAAGAGATGAATACTTTTCGGATACCGTAGAAAGATCCAGATAATACTCCCCATTCACATACAGGGCATTTTTCTCATATACTCTCTCATCAAAAATGAGCATTGCCTCGCCTTCGGGTACGGTATAGTATGCCGAAAGCTCGGTTTTAACTTCACTTTCACGGTATTTTTCCGCTATATTGTCATAGATGATCACGCCTGCTGCCGCAAGTAATCCTATTATGATCACCGCCGCTAGTCCTATCAACACCTTCTTATTCATAAAGACCCCAATTTTACTTTTTATTATTTTAGAAGCTCGAGTATTCTATCCTTAGGTATGACACCGACTGATTTTTCAGCCACTTCGCCACCCTTAAGTACAACAAGAGTAGGGATACTCATAACACCGAAATCCTCAGATAACTCATCCTCATCATCAACGTTGACCTTACCTACCACGTACTCAGGATGCTCCTCAGCTATCTGGTCCACCATGGGCGATACCATCTTGCAGGGACCGCACCAGTCTGCGTAAAAGTCAAGCAATACGGTCTTTCCGCTATTCCTGATCTCATCAAAATTATCCTTGGTTACATTAATTACTGCCATAATATACCTCCTTATTTTAAATATCCTTTACAGGGTTACTTTTGTTCCAAAATACATCAAGTGCATTTTCCATACTCTTCAGATCCACATATTCATACGGATACCATTCCTGCGGAAACAGATTTCTGTACTGTTCGGCTCCGAACCTCTCATCCAAAAGAAGTATGGTGCCTCTGTCATCGGAAGTCCTGATGACACGCCCTGCAGACTGCAGGACCTTATTCATACCGTTATATAGGTATGCATACTCAAAACCTTTCCCGTTTATCCCGTCAAAATAGTTCCTGAATAGTTCCCTCTCATTACATACCTGCGGCAGCCCGGTACCGACTATAACAGCACCTATAAGCCTTTCCGCTCTTAGATCTATGCCTTCTCCAAATATGCCTCCCATAACGCAGAACCCTACCAGAGTCCCCTCATTTGCCTCATCAAAGGCTTTCAGAAAAGCTTCCTTTTCCTGCTCTCTCATCCCTTGAAGCTGCAGTAGAAGATTTGTCTTCCCCGGCTCTGTCTTTCCGAAGCTTGCGGGAACATCTGCCCGTGAAGCATCCTCATCTTCCTGTTTTAGTCCTACTTCAACAGTCTCGGCGCCGAATAGTGACTTATACTCCTCTGCCACATCAAGCATCATCTTATATGAGGAGAAGAACACCATATAGTTGCCTGTCTTTGCTTTTACAAAATTCCTTATATATGCAGCGATCTTTCCGTACTCATCCTTACCCCGTCTGGTATACTTGGTACTTACATCCCTCGCCACCATAATAAGCCTGTTGTCTTTATCAAAAGGTGAAGGAGCATATACCGCATAGTCCTCGGTATCTCCGCCCAGCTGGCCTATATAATACTTTACAGGGATAAGTGTGGCCGAAAAGAATACCGCACTTCTGCCTTTTTTGAGGCATTCCTTTAATGCTCTCGAAGGGTCCATGCAGCATAGTGTCACATTGAAGCTCCCGTCTGATGAATAGTCAGAATATATGCTGTAATCCCCGTCCATGCGTTCATGCATATTTACAAAATGCCTTACGTTAAGGTACAGTTCAGACAGTTTCTCCGGATCTTCCACTCTGAAATCCATCGGGAGTGCTTCATACGTCCCCATAAACTTTAGGCACGTATCGTACAGTGTGTCCACGTCCTCCCAGACAGAAAAATCATCACATTCTCTTTTTATCTCAAGCAGGGATTTATTACATTTTTCAAGTGCGCCGGAAAGTCGTTTGTGATTATAGTCCGCCGTTCCCACCATTTTTTTAACGCTAAGAAAATCCTCTTTTACAAGACGTGCACTGTACATTTCCCTTGCACGTTCCACGAGGTTATGGGCTTCGTCCACCAGAAAAACATAATCCCGTTCCGGTCCGTCGGCAAAAAACCTTCTTAAATATACATTGGGATCAAACAGGTAGTTATAGTCACATATCACCGCATCCGCCCATGTAGTCACATCCAGGCACATTTCAAAAGGACAGACGTTATACTTTTCCGCATATGCAAGGATCAGATCTCTCGTTATCCTGCCTTCATTGTTAAGCATGTCGTATACACAAGTATTTACTCTGTCAAAATGCCCCTTGGCTCTGGGACACTCATCGGGATTGCATGCAGGTTTTTCGAGCACACATATCTTTTCTTTTGCGGTAATGGTAACGGCTTTAAACTCAAGGCCCTTATCCATCAGCACCGAAAATGCTTCCTCGGCTACAGTTCTTGCTATAGTCTTGGCAGTACCGTAGAAAAGCTTTGATGTGAGCCCCTCTCCCATGGCCTTTACCGCCGGGAATACCGTGGATATGGTTTTCCCGACTCCGGTGGGAGCCTCCAGAAACAGCTTCTTCCTGCGAAGTATGGTCCTATATACCCCTGCAGCCAGATCCTTCTGTCCGTCACGGTATGAAAACGGAAATGCCACATTTTTTATGCTCGCATTACGTCTTCTTACCCACTTCATCTGCCAGGCTATCCACTTGGCATACTCATGAGTGATGGACTTAAACCAGCTTTCAAGCTCTTCAAATGTATAGCGATAGTGGAAAAACTTCTTTTCCTCACTCTCAAGGTTGGCATAGCTCATCCTGACACCGGCTTCACTTAGTCCGTTCTGCTCCGCATATATGTATGCATAGCATTTTGCCTGAGCCAAGTGCACCTTGACGGGTTCTTCCATATTTTCCACTTTTTTATATGTAGTCTTTATCTCGTCTATAAAGATGATATCTTCCGAAAAAATACCGTCGGCTCTTCCGTCTATGGAAAATACCATCTCCTCACCGTCGTACTCTTCATAAGCATCATACTTTAACGAGACTTCGGCACTGTACCCGCTTCCGTATTCCTTCTGTATCTTACGGTGGAGCCTGGCACCCTCCTGCATCGCATCGGGATCCGTCCGGGCGGTCCTGTTATCTATATCACCGCTCCGTTCTGCAAACTCCACCAGCTCCCTTACCGATATCGATATGGTTGCGGTAGTATTTTTATTGATTCCTTCGGATCCCATCAGAAATTGCTTCCGTTCCAGCCCCAGTCACTTATTGGATGATAGGTTACATATATTGCATCCCCGGGGATTCCGAGGAGTCTTGAATACACATCACAGATCTGTCCCGTCATGGTCTCAAAGTCCTTGGAAGGTGCATTTCCAAGCAGGCTTACTGCCACATATGCTCCCTTCTCAAGTTTCTTTCCTCCAAACCAGAGATCGTATTTATCCTCTATACCTACCATAAGATAGGTCTCGCTTTTATGAAGTGTAGCCATGAGCTTTCCGAGCTCTGCCTTTAACTCTTCCTTCTTTGCTGCATCTACAGCCACTGTAATCTTTGAATCAATAAACGGCATCTTCCATTCCTCCTCTTTCGTCCATTTTTATTCTGTCATCATAATCTCAAAAACTTAAAGTCGAGTTTCCCTTTTCCTTTTGCCTCCAAAATACAGTACGAAGGGTATCCGTCCCTGGGTCTTGATATGCTTCCGGGATTAACCACCCACACGCCGTCCCTGTTAAGAAACTTTTGTACATGGGTATGTCCGAACAATACTACGTCATAACCGCTATCCTTAGCGAATGAGATCAGATCCACATCACTTCGGTATGCAAGCCTTTGCCCATGCTCTATATGGATCATGTTCCCTTCTATATTAAGGTTGACCATCGACGGTTCCCTCGAAAACAAGTCACAATTACCGGATACTCCGACCGCTTTACATTTAAAAATATCACCTATATAATCCAGGTCCGATATCCCGTCTCCGCAGTGCAGAACGAGGTCGATCTTCCCGACTTTTCCCTTTAAAAACTCTATGTTTTCCGTCTTTCCGTGCGAATCGCTTATGATCAGAATTCTCATGTCCGCTCCCAAAAATATAAGCCTGTGTATAATCATATTAATTATACCACAGGCTGTATATTTATCAACTAAATAATATTTATAATCCTTATTTATTCCAAAGCGTACATTCTGCTGCAGCTGCATCTGCGAAAGGTCCGGGTATGGTGGAAAGACCTCTGTGATTTCCTAAGAAATCGCTGTCAAATGTGATAGCTGTTCCGTCAGGATTCTCGAATCTCTGCTCCGGCTCAAAAGCACATCCTAAGATGTCACTTGTGATGATACCGTCCTTGAAATCCTTAAGAAGCGGATAAAGATTTGTCTTAATGCCTACCTTACCATTCTTCTCAACCAGCTTTACACTTACCTTGTTCTTCTTATTCTCGAAACCGTCGGTCTCATGCTTTCCTACCGCTGCACCGTTAAAATATGCATTACCCTTTACCCATACAGGCAGGTGTCCGAAATGCGCTGTTGCAAGCTTACCCATATCAGGCTCGCGGTCCATCATAAACTGGGCTATCCACTCTTCATATGAAGGGAAGATATCGAAGCAAGAAGTACCTACCACTTCATAGTCATTGGCCTGAGCGGTCTTTTTCTTATCGGTAACGGGGAAGTTTTGTACAAAGATGTTATTGTAGATCCTGTCGTCACCGTGAAGTATGGTCATAAAGCCGGCTACTTCTGTCCTATGGCGGATATGATAAGGTGTATATCTGGGCTCACGCTGCCCGTTTACTATGCTGTCAACACCTGAGTTGATAAGTGCGAATGAACCGAGCATAAGGTTGTGTACGCATGCGATACCCTCGCTGGGGATGACAACCGATACCTTTGAGAGAAGTACGTTATTATCGATAAGTGTGGGACCGTGTCCAACCTCGATAAAGATATCATTGGAGAACATAGCACCCTGTGCGGGAGTCCTGCCCTCGGGACGGAAGTTGTCATGCATAAGGTTCTGAGTGATACGAGCACCCTGTGCTTCCCAGTCAAGCCATACTCCCATGATACAGTTATGGATGTAATTTCTCCTGATGGTAACGTCTATAGCAGCGTGGAGCTTGATACCTGCGGTCTCAGCGCCTCCTAACTGCTGTGAATTACATACATGATGGATATGGCAGTCCTCTATGGTAGAGAATACGCCGCCCATACGTCCTACGATACCGGTCTGCTCGCAGTGATGAACATGGCATCTGCGGATGATATGGCTTCCTACACGTTCCTTGAGCCATCCGTGGAACTGACCGCGGCATACCGCATCTCTCTCCATCTGGGTAGGGCTCTTAACATGCTTTGTATAGAAATACATATCGTTTTCGGGATCTCTGTATTTTCCTAATGAAATACCACAGCAGCGGCTGTTACTTACTTCACAGTCCTCGATGATCCAGCCCTTGCTCCAGTGAGGTCCGATAAGACCGTCCTGATATGCAGCGGGAGGTGCCCATGTGGTAGCACCCTTTGTGATAACGAAGCCGGATACTGTGATATATCCTTTTCCGGGCTTGTCAGGCATAAAGATGTTACGTCTTACACTGATCTCAACCTTTTCCTTGGTGGGATCCATGCCCTTAAAGTTAGCATAAAGTATGGTCTTGCCGTCTTTCTGCTCGGTGTACCATTTATACTCGGACTCTTCCTGATTGTATGCGCAAGGATCTGCTTTTCCGGCTGCACATTCAGCAAGTGTAACTGTCTCATACATCATGAGATCATTGATAAATACCGCACCGGTATGTCTTACGGTAGGAGCGAAATACCAGTCACCGCATACAAATGTTGTATAGGGGTTATAGGCTCCGAATACGCCGTTATCAACTTCTGCCTTCCATACATTTCCCTTGTATTTCTTCCAGTCCTTTAATTCCTCTGCACCGGTGATGATCGCTCCAAGCGGCTTCTCCGAACGGTATGTGATCCTCTTTTCGGCTGTACCGCCGCATACCGGGTTAACATATTCTCTGTAGATACCGGGTGCCACGATGACTTCATCACCGGGTCTTGCGATCTTTGCCGCATCGTTAATATGACGGAAAGGCATTTCTTTTGAGCCGTTACCTTCTTTTCCGGCATTGATATTTACATAATAGATCATATAAAGTAAAACCTCCTTCTCCAATACAAAACTAAACTTATGAAGCCATTATAATATGGAATTTTATATGTTTGCAATAGAGATACGAGACATTTACAATATAACACATTCTTATGGCATTTTTGCCTTTTACTTTATAGTAAATAAAAAATCCCATGACCAAAAAGTCATGGGTTCATTTATACATTCGACGTACATCACATCAACTTTTCATCGTAAATGGCACGGGCTCCGCCTACGTACTTAGGTCTGCGTCTTGCACAGATGATGGGGGCCTCACCGATCTTTCTGAGTGAGATCCTTAACGGAACCACTACGCTTCTGATATGCATTCCTATCATGGTGCCGCCGATATCTATACCGGCATCGCCCTTTGCTTCCACGGACTCTATAAGTACAGGATCATCAAAACGGTTATAACATTCCGTTGCGAAAGCTCCTCCTGCATGGTTGGGCTGAGGGATGGCATTTACCTGCTCAAATCCAAACTTTTTCATAGTCTCTCTTTCAACCACCAAAGCCCTGTTCAAATGCTCGCAGCACTGAGCAGCCGCATATATGTCATGTTCTTTGAGTACCGGTATGATACCGTCATATATAGCCTTTGCCGAATCCATATTGGTGGCTGTACCAATCTGGCTTCCGAGTACCTCGCTTGAAGAACAGCCGATAATAAACAGTGAACCGGGCTCCAAATGTGCTTTTTCGATGATCTCGCTTACGGCCTGTCTGCTCTGTTCCGTTATCTTTTCAAAATCCATGATCTTAATCTCCTAAAAAAATCAGTTTAATTCCATGCGTTTAAACAGTTTGATAAGTCCGCCCTTAAAGCATAAGAGAAGTGATCCAACTACTCCCAAAAGTGCCTGTGCTATCTCATAAGGCAGCTTGATCATGGAGCCCGCAAGTCCTGCTTCTCTTGCATATACATATGCCCTGCCGAAGGTATAACCTGTTACCATTATGACTGCTCCGATCAATGTAGCTGTAAGAGCTGTAACAAAATGCTTTTTATTATCATTTTTCTGTGCTTTACTCACGATCATTGAAATAACAAGTGCCTGCAGACCATGTGTTACCAACGATACAAACATAGGTGCAGGATAGAATATCATGTCTCCAAGGAATGACCCGATCCCACCTACTGCAAATGAAGCCAGGGGGTCAAGCAAAAGTGCCGCTGTACAGATAACTGTATCACACAGATAGAGATGTCCGCCGGGGACCGGTATGCCAAAGCTCGACATAGCTATGTTCAGACCCATAAACAGAGCTGTGACGGTGATCCATCTTACCTTATTGATATCTTTTAATCTTTTGTTCTTGTTTACTGCTGCTTCCATATATTTTCCTCAATTCCATTTTATTATCTAAAAAAAGAGCACAGAAATCATTCAATTTCTATGCTCCATAAAATATCACAGATTTGGTATTATTAAAATCACCAGAAAATAAGTATTTTATATGACCAGATTATAAAAGTGTTCAAACTTCCTCTTTCTTTGGTGCCAGAGTTTTATGAACGGCGCCATCACTGTCAATATCAATCACATATTTATCTGCGTATACGGAATGTACTTTACTTGTAGTAATCCAATATTCCCTAGCATATCCGGCAAAGCTCACATAAAACGCATCGTCTTTATCTATTT
>JAFZQN010000144.1 GCA_017620375.1 Lachnospiraceae bacterium | reverse complement strand
TCGTAATCCTCTGTAATGATATCCTTATATTTATCCTTCTTTTTTAATTCGTCAAGGATTATCTCGGCATATGCGGCGGTATTTTTTACATGATTGCCCGTAAATTTATCACGGTTCTCAACCATGTTGGCCAGAACGTGAATAAGGGCATTCTGCATATTGTTGATCGTATCCTTCTGCTCCTCGATGTCAGCAACCTTCTGTACTATGTCGCTGCTCATCTTGGTGATAGCCAGATACAATGTCTCTATCTCGTCTCCGGTACTAATCTCAAGCTTACGTATCCGCTCGGCGCCTTCCTTTTCACCTCCGCCCAGCTTATCCGCCAGATTTCTCGTGGTGATGGACATGGCGTTGATCGGATATACAAGGCAGTAATCGGTAAGCCACAGGAATATGGCAAGTACCATAATAAAGAATCCGATAAATAGTGAGATTACTTTTGCCAGGAAATTCTTTTCATCATCCCAAAGATGACTCATACGGATATCAACGCAGGAATAACATACTGTCTCACCGGCCGCATTCTTTACAGGCCTGAATATTGACAGAAGCCATCCGTACTCATCGTCCATGATGATAGGAGGTATCTCCTCACCTCTTAATGCATCGGATATATAGGGCTGGAAATGCTCCTGGAAAGGTATGATCTGTCCGGGTCTCCAATGGTTCTCATCACCGATATCGGCATCAAATACAGCTTCATATCCGGTAGGTGTCATTCTTACTACATATACGTATTTTATATCACCGTGGCTTCTGGCTATCTTTTCCATCGATGAAAGTATCTGATTATACTCAGGATCCTGATAGTTTTTTCCGATATAATACGGGATTTTATCGGTATCCAGCATCTCTGCGGTGATGTTTGTGATACCTGTACCCATATCCATGTTGTCTTCTATCAGTTTGCCACGGAATATAAGGAAGCTGATTCCGGCGGTAACCAGAGCGATCACTATCATGACTATGGACACAAGGACCATAACTTTTTGTCTGAGTGAACTTTTTCTGGCTTTACTCTTCTTTACCGCTCTGATCTGTTCTTCGTTAAGAACATTCTGATGCCAGAACGAGAAGTCGATCTTTCTGATATTAAACAATATGGAACCGAGTTTGAGGAATATAAGAACCAATATGACGGTGACGGTCTTATCGATCAGGTCATATATAACATCGGAACAGAACTGTGCCCAGAACGGCGGAAATCCCTTATCGTAGAAATTCTGTGCAAACACTTTTGCACTCTCATAATCAAACCCATACAGCATCCAGGTAAGTATGGAGCCGAGTACTCCGCCGGAGACAGTGAACAGGATTATGGACAAAAGTATAGTGTGGAATTTTTTGAACCAGCCTCTTTGTGCACCGTATGCCGCTATAACAGCATTGATAACACTTAAAGTACCGTAATAATAACTTGAAGAGTCACTTATACCGTTTATGGCATTGGTAATATAACCCACCGTAACGCCGGGAATATAACCACCCAATATGGATGTAAGTATGATACCAACATTATCAATGTAAAGCGGGAGCTCCAGTAGTTTTGTCAGATTTGAAAAGAACAGATTAATTGCAAGTCCGGCAAGTACCAGGAGCATAGCTTTAAGCAGACCGCTTTTCCGCTTTTCCTGTGTGCTCTGAACAGAATCCATATAATCTCCTTCGTATTTTGACTTTTTTACTTTGATGATTTACCCCATTTATCCTTTAACAATCCCCATATTTACTACCTTTAATTAATTTATTATAACATTTTTAAATGTAATAATCTATTCAGTATTTACGTAAATTGTGTGTAATTAGAGCGTCAAAACGTCTTAACAATTTTGTTCGTATAACGTTTTAGTCAAAATTTTCAGAAGATTTCCAGTTTCTAGGGGGCTGCCCCCTCTGCTGTTTTAACGTACTAAAGGAGTCTGAGCCCTTTTAAGGAGGCATACCGTCTCAACATGCACTGTCCACGGAAACATATCACAGCACTTAGCTTTAACCACCTTGTATCCGTTTGCATTAAGTATCTCGAGATCACGTGCTAAGCTGGTAGGCTTACATGATACATATACTATCGTATCCACTCCATAGTTGATGATCTTGGTCAGTGCCTTGGGATGTATGCCCTCCCTTGGCGGATCGAGTACTATGATATCGGGTTTGACCGTCAGGTCATCCAGTACCTTAAGTACATCACCGCATATAAAATTACAGTTATCAAGTCCATTAAGAGATGCATTCATCTTAGCTGACTCAACAGCCTCGGGCACTATCTCAACACCTGTTACACTTTTAGCTACAGGCGCTATGATCTGAGCTATTGTACCGGTACCGGAGTAAAGGTCGAATACATTTTTATCCTTGGTATTACCTACGAAATCTCTTACTATCTTATACAGAACCTCAGCTCCGAACGAATTGGTCTGAAAAAAGCTGAAGGTCGTGATCTTAAATATCTGTCCGAGGATCTCCTCAAAAAAGAAATCCTTACCCTTAAGAACATCTATCCTATCTGCTTTTACAGCATCGGCAGGGTCATCGTTGATAGAGTGAAGTAACCCTACTATGCTTCCGTTTAAATTCAGATCGAGCAGACCGTTTTTAAGTTCCTCTAAGAAATCTTCTTCATTTTCATGAGGCCACTGCGATGTCGTAACCAGATTTACCAGTATCTCACCTGTAGTAGCGGCTCTTCTTATCAGCAGATGTCTCAGATACCCTACATGCGACATCTTATGGCAGTAATCCAGCTTCCACTTCCTGCACAGCTCTACCACATACTTAACTATAGAATTATAATCATCATTTGTGATCTTACAGTCCGTGATCTGCAATATATCATAAAAGCTGCCGGCCTTATGTAGTCCCAAGGTCAGCTCTCCGTCCTTGCAGGAGTCACCGAATGAAAATTCCATCTTATTCCTGTATGCTTTTTCGTTGGGACTTGAAGCTATACCCATGAACTCATACTCGTAGTCAAGGCATCCGTCTAATATATGCTTTACCTGATCAGCCTTTAACTGCAAAAGGTTA
>JAFZQN010000143.1 GCA_017620375.1 Lachnospiraceae bacterium | reverse complement strand
GAGTATAATAGGGAAGCTTAAATCAGAATCTAAGGGGAATAATATAGACATATTAGCATAACACTAGCAAGAACGGATGAAAAAATTTTAAAATAGTAGTTGACAAAGATGGTTTATCGTGATAAACTACATTTAGTTTATTGCAATAAACCATTTATTTATAAAAAGAGGTTTATTATGGGTGTAATATTTTTAAAAGTACTTAATCTAAGCATAGTGGCGGGATGGCTGATACTGGCTATAGTATTTTTGCGGGCAGTATTTAAGAGTGTGCCTAAGTGGATCATGTGTACACTTTGGGCACTGGTAGGACTGCGCCTTTTATTCCCGTTTTCACTGGAAAGCATATTCAGTCTTATACCGAGTGCGGAAACAGTTCCGCAGTCCATCATATATTCAGCGGAGCCCGAGATACATACCGGATTCGCTGCAGCCAATACAGTCATCAACCCGGTGGTAAAAACCACTTTTGCACCGGAAGTGAGCAGCAGTGTAAGTCCGTTAAAGCTATTGACGGATATCTTCGGTATAGTATGGATTACCGGGATAGGAGCGATGCTCATCTTTGCTCTTATCAGTTACCTAAGGACCA
Source organism: Lachnospiraceae bacterium (assembly GCA_017620375.1). Lineage (GTDB taxonomy): Bacteria > Bacillota > Clostridia > Lachnospirales > Lachnospiraceae > RUG11977. The sequence continues at coordinate 13,532 of JAFZQN010000143.1, read as the reverse complement.
GAAAGAAGACTGCGGCGTCGGTACCGGTCGCAGATCAGAAATACCGTGTATATGAATGTGATGACATCGAATCGCCGTTCATACTCGGATTATTCCGACCAAGTATATATATACCCTCGGGTATGGATGCACATACATTTGAAAGTGTGTATGCTCATGAATCGGCACATATAAAGCGTAAGGATTATATCTGGAAACCGTTGGGATTCTTGTTACTTTCCGTATATTGGTTTAACCCGCTTATGTGGATGGCATATATAATGCTCTCCAGGGATATCGAAGCGGCCTGTGATGAAAAAGTCATAGGCAATATGGATAAATACGAGCGTGCGGCATATTCAAAAGCACTGCTTGCATGTGGTAAACGTGAAAGACGTATCTCGGTATGTCCACTGTCATTTGGTGAGACAGGAGTAAAGGGCAGGGTACGTTCGATATTGAATTATAAAAAACCGGCATTCTGGATCATACTTGTGGCACTTACCGCCTGTGTTGTACTTGCCATATGTTTCCTTACCAATCCAAAGACCAAAGCGGATGATACGGAGAAGAACATTATGGCTGAAAACAAAGTATACGGTGATGATGAGATCGGCAGCAGGGCATATAAGTGCACCGATACTACTGTGATAAATACACAGACGGGGTTGTCAAACGATCAGCTGGAATTAAGGCTGTACAGTGACGGTACCCTGGGATATTCGCAGCCCATATACAGCAGTCACATGCCTATGGGTAATTGGTATATAGAGAATAATGTGCTGATCACCAAGGAAGATTTTGCAGGACCTAAGTATAACTATTTTGATATAGTGGATGGAAAGCTTGTATACAGGGAAAGCGGTTCAAACGGATTTTCGTTCTATAACCTAAAAGACGGTACCGTATTTGAGGAAGCACATACCATATCAAAAGTAGCACGAAACTATGAGCCGGCGTTCACATCGGACACTCAGGATACAGCTGCATATATACAAAACTGGTTTGATTTTAGATCAAACGGAAACATGATATCATCATTCCATTTTACGGGCAATTCTCCCTCTGAAAGGATATCGATCGGCCTTTATGACGATGATACTTGCATAATGGATTTTGGTAAGGCAGGATATGCAAGAGACGGACATTATATGTTCACTCAGAACGGCTTGGAGATAGAAGCGTATAATGGATATCTAAGGCTTGTATTTAAGCTGGCATGGAACAAGAAGGATGCTTTGGAAATATATGACGGCTTTAAGGCAGATGGGATCGTATTCAATGCAGAGCTCTCATCACCCAGATATGAAGATCTCGGATTATATGACGGGATAATGCTGCAGCATTACAATCTTGATTATGCTGAACCAAAGCCGCAGTTTGAGTTCACTGAACATGACCTTTATCCGACTCCGGAAGTGAGTGGAAAAGCCTATCAATGTATCGATGACCGCCTGATACAGGGCGACTGGTCCAACAGGCTTACGATAGAGTTGTATGAGGATCATAGTATTAATTTCCCCCAGCCTCCCTACAGCAGCTATTTGGTAATGGGGATGTGGTATACGGAAAATGACCTTGTATATTTTGGCGACAATGTGTTTAAGATAGTGGATGGAGATCTGGTATATGTAAGCGGAAACGGCTTCCCTTTCTATAACGTGGAAGAAGGAATGGTATTTAAATATAAAGAAGATCTGACGGAAAAAAGCTCCGGGAAACGTGTCGGATTGTCGGTCGGTGGGAATATTCCGTACGGACATGAGATAGATGATTCTTATGAAACCAAGCCGGCACTGAGTTATGAAGAAGATAAAGAAGTTGGTGGAAAGACTTATAAATGCACGGATGAAACTGTGCTTGATCGTGTGGGTACGAGTAACGATATGTTGGTAATCTCCTTGTATGATAATGGGGATATGTCGTATACACAGCCTTTAATAAGCAGTTATATTCCATTTGACGGAAAGTGGAGTATAGAAGATGGCAGACTTGTTCTTAGAGATGGTGGATACATTAATTATTTTGATATGGTGGATGGAAACCTTGTATTCGTGAAAGAAGGATCAAGTGGATTTGGCTTTTTCAACATACCGGACGGAGCAGTGTTCACCAGACAATATGATATATCGGGATATTGAGTGAAAAGAAAGGAAAGTTAAAAAGAAGACTTTAAGGTACGAAACATGCAGGAAATAGAGTTGGGCTCTGTACAGGAGCGTTTTGCAGATCTTATATGGGAAAATGAACCGATAGGTTCAGGAGAACTGGTAAAGTTATGTTCAGACAAATTCGGATGGAAAAAACCGACCACATATACAGTACTCAGAAAGCTTTGTGAGAAGGGACTGTTTTTAAATAATGACGGAGTAGTAACATCAGTCATATCAAAGGAAAACTTCTATTCAAAACGAAGCGAGCAGATAGTTGCGGAATCGTATGGCGGCTCATTGCCTTCCTTCGTAGCGGCATTCATATCGAGGAAAAAACTGAAGCCTGAGGAGGCAGCAGAAATACAGAAAATGATAGAAAAGTATTGTGAATAAAGATACAGGGCTCTGTCCGGGCAGCATCCCGAACGAGCCCTTAATTTACGTTTGTAAGATAGTTTCGTTTGTGATATAATTTTTTTTTGTGAGGTGTGTGTTCTTGTTAAAAAATGCGGAGATAAGACAAATATGAGAATACCTAAGATCAAAAAAAAGTACTTGAGTGAAGATATCAAGTTTGACCCGGATAAGCAGTATGCTGTGATAAGAAGTTCCATCTGTACCGGCGAGAAGGTTGCAGGATTTAAAAGTTTGGAGGACGGTCATTTTACAGAGGTTATGCTGATACGTTCATATGAAGATGAGCTTCGGTTTAAACAAATGTATGGCATAGATACGATCAAAACGGAATACTAAATGGATTGTTAATGAGGTATGATCACGATGGGTTTATTTGGACATAAAACAAAAACTAATGAGAGCGGAATGCTCTCTTTTTACTATGGTTATCATGGAAGCCGTGTCGGGAATAACTTTAAAGTTATATCCGAAAACGGTAAGACCGTATTTAAGTATGAGGATGGGGAACATCGTGAATTCGGATCGATGGAGTATGAGTGCAGGCAGTCTTTGATGGATGATCTGTACAATCTCTATAAAGAAAATGATATATGCAGCTGGGACGGTTTTGATAAAGCCAATACCAAGGTGCTGGACGGAGACGGATTTTCTCTGCAGATCAAGTTTGGAGACGGGAAAAAGCTCAGTGCACACGGGAGTAACGCATATCCCAAGGGTTACGGGGATTTTGTAAAAAAGATGAGGGAACTTATAGCTCCCGTTAAGAAGGCATGTCTACATAAGTATCGCAGTGACCTTATAGCAAAGGGTATCAACGGCAACCTTGACTCGGTATTCGTATACTTCTTACAGAAGGGTACAGCGGGTAAGGATATGTATAAATTCCATATCTTCGATGAAAGCATACGTGATAACAACTGTGATTTTAGTTACAAATCCACCGGAGGAGAATATTTCCCTGTAGGAGAAAAAAGCGGTTCCGCCACAATTCCCATAAAGGATATCGGGCTTGAAAAAGTAAGAAAGATGATAGATGATTATGATATCCTTAAGTGGTATGATTTTGATGAAGCGGCGGAGGATTACAATAATGCGGAGTGGTTCCAGGTAAGATTTGGCTTCGATGACGGACTGGCTATATCTGCATGCGGTACCGCCCATCCGGAGCATTATGATGAATTTAGGACTGCATTCCTTACGTGGCTGAGGGATTTGATAATGGACAGATGTATTTCGTAAAAGTCGGGAAATTACTATCAAATAAGTGTATAATATCAGTAATAGATGATGTGACGGCAAGAGGTGGATAGTATGGTAACCGACATATATGGGTAATGGCTTTTTCATCTCTTTTTAAATAGAGTGCTACTATTTCAGAGTCGTCCACCGTTTTTACCTCCTTACTTTTTTCAGGCCTTCACTACTTATAGCGTATTATAACATATCGGGGTTACAATTATGTAAAAATTTTTTGTATACAAAAAAGACCGGTTATTATCTTCTTCTTGATAAAAACGGTCAATTGTGATAAAATATTACGATAATATGAAACAATCAATATGATCATGGAGGACGAAATGTCTGTATATAAAAGAATGATTTTTATTTTTATTACAGGGATAATGATGATCGGCATGCTCACGTTCTCTACCGGCCGTCCGGTAAAGAGTGCCGTAGTTGTAGTCCCTGCCGGGCAGGATGATCCGGAAGGTACCGGGCTTGTTAATAACGAGCCGGTTACTGCTGAGCCTACTCTGACGGTCACTCCCGAACCCACGGCACCGGAACCGACGGAACCTCCCGTTCCTACAGTCCCGGCCGAAAATCCGTTAAGATACGAGATTTATCCCGATATCCATGACCTGATCGAGGCTTATTATAAAGCTAAGGCAGCTGCGGATATCGACAGGATGAAGACACTGGTCACAGATCCGGTATATATAAGTACCGAGACCATTACTGCCCAGAGTGAGTTCGTAAAAGGGTATTCCGACTTGAAATGCTACACCAAGCGTGGCGGCGGAGAGATAGATTTTGTTGTTTACTGTACGGTAAACATGCTTGTTTCCACATTGGAAACACCTATAGCTTCTCTTGAATCGTTCTATATCGTATATAAGGACGGAAAGCCCATGATATTCTCAGGTGTCATCACGGATGAAGCTACCAAGAATATTTTGACCACTCTGGATAATGACGATGATGTCGTAGAACTTAAGGAATACACCTTGGAAGCGATAGCCGCAGCGGCCGAAGCCGATCCCGCGGTATATGAATTCTGGCAGAAACTGATAAATGCCGTAGGTACGGAAGATGCCGAAAGTACCGAAAATGTAAGTGCTACTCCTGTAGAATGATACGGAAATCATCTTCGGGATAATGGTATATATTATCTGACAGAAACTCGATCTCAGGGACGTAGTTCCTGTTCACGTTAGATACCATCTGTTTTAGATATTCTTCGTCCGAGCCGAGTGCATCGGGCACGATCAATACTTCGTTTACAGAACTGGGAAGGATATAAAAACCCGATTGTAAGGTTTTTTGTATTCTTTCCAGTATGTTTTTATACAGGACACATGCAGCACCGTTATATCTGTCTTTGTTGGAGAGGATATAGAGTGACGGGAGACCGTGTACCGAAGGATCCGGAGCGCATGGAAAGTCTTTCAGTACTTCACTCAAGGTCTGAAATTCGGCAGGAAACAGCTTTTCGGTATTATCCACGGCTGTTTTTTTCATTTCTTCGGGGTCTATCTCAAAAAAACTGCAGTTGGTATAGTCCATTTTTATGGAAGACATACCCTCGGGACCGTTGCTTAACAGATAGTGATAGGTAACGGCCAGATCCAGTACCCGCTCAAAAGGAGCCTGCTCTAAGAAAGCTTTGTTACGTTCGTAGTTTACGAGTCTTACGAATATCTTATCCAGGATATTTTCCTTATTTATCAGTTCATAAAGGCCGTCTTTGCCGAATTCTTTATGCTCGTGATACAGGTCGACTATCTGCCTGGCAAGATCTATGACAGGCTTTCCGTTGATATACTCAAGATAGAAGCTGTTAAGGTATATGCCGGGAGATATGGATTTGCCTTTTTCGGATATGACAAGGCATACGTATTCCACGGAATTGTTTTTTGTTACCTTGCGGGATTCAATCGAGAAATCGTCTCCTAGTAATTCGGAAACCTGTAGTCTGATACTTTCTATAAAATCTGTAAAATTCATTTTACCTCCTTAAACGGAGGCATAAGTTTAAGAAATAAAAACTTTAGAACACACTTTTTCACACCGAAAACTATTCTATCATTTCCTTTATACCTTGTCAAGAAAAGCAATAATTGAGTATAATTTCCTAGTTTTTTTATTGATTATATAAAAAGTATGTGCTAAAATCTTTTTTGGTTTTTTAGTGGAAGTGTGTGTTTTTTTAGATAAAAGGAGTATCCGATGCAGGAGCTTTTCGATATATGCGAAGAACAGGAACGTGTTATCCTTGTTGCTGTACAGCGTGAAAGTGATGATGATACCGGAGAGTCGGTCGATGAGCTCAGTGAACTCGTCGATACTGCCGGAGCACTTACCGTCGGACGCCTGATCCAGAAAAGGGAGAGCGTACAGGCGGGAACCTATATAGGAAAAGGTAAGATACAAGAGTTAAAAGAGATGATAGCTGAGACCGGGGCTACGGGTATTATCTGTGATGATGAGCTCAGTCCGGCTCAGATGCGTAATTTAGAGAGTGAACTCATGACCAAGATCATGGACAGGACCATGCTTATCCTTGATATTTTTGCCAAGCATGCTTCATCTGCCGAAGGAAAGCTTCAGGTGGAGATGGCACAGCTTAAATACAGGATGGCAAGACTTGTCGGCATGAGAAGCTCCATGTCAAGAGTGTCCTACGGCATAGGCATGAGAGGTCCCGGTGAGAAAAAGCTGGAGATGGACAGACGTCTGATAAGGGACAGGATCAGCCGCTTGGGAAGTGAACTCGAGACCATCGAGCAGAACAGAAGCACCAACAGAGCTAAAAGAATGAAGAGCGGTATGCCTGTGGCAGCCATAGTGGGATATACCAACGCGGGTAAATCCACACTGCTCAACAAGCTTACCGGTGCTGATATATTATCTGCAGATATGCTGTTTGCCACACTTGATCCGACTACCAGAGTGTTTAAGTTTGAGAGCGGACAGGAACTGTTACTTACCGATACGGTAGGTTTTATAAGAAAACTTCCTCATCATCTGATTGAGGCATTTCATTCCACACTTGAGGAAGCGTGCTATGCCGATTTTATCATACATGTGGTAGATGCATCGAATCCGGATGCACCGGCACATATGCACGTGGTATACGAGACTCTTAAAAAACTCGGAGTGAAGGATAAACCTGTTATCACCCTGTTCAATAAATCGGATATGGCAACAGATATGACTTTAAAGGACTTAAACTGTGATAAGTTCTTAAATGTCTCGGCCAAAACGGGAGAAGGACTTGATGATTTTATCTGCGTCATGGAAAAACTCCTGCTCGAAAGCAAGGTCAGTGTCGAAACCGTGATCGGATATAAGGATGCGGGCGTGATAGACAGGATAAGGAAGGACGGTACTTTGCTCGAGGAAAAGTATCTTCCTGAAGGAATAGGGATTAAGGCTTATATTTCAAAAGAGCTTTACGGTAAAATAAAAGATATATTAGCGGTATAATCAAAGAAAACCAGGAATAGAGGGTTTTCATCATAGGGGGTTTTTAGAAGTGAAAAAGAAGTTTGGCAGGATAAAGACGGTTTTTGTATTGGTGCTGTGTATTTCGGCATTGGTACTTTCTTCATGCGGTAAGGGTAATGATGATCCGGGTGAAGGTAAAGTCACCGATACACCTACAGGTAACGAACCTGCGGTTACCGCCGAGCCGACCGGACCTGAGGATACACCCACACCTACGGATGAGGTGCCTACACAGAATCCCGGTCAGAACCGTCCTGTACCCACTGCGGTCATAGACAAGTCTCCTACAGAGAAGAGCGTAAGTTCCCTTGCACCCGAGCAGAACAAAAAGCCGGAGCTTGTGGACGGATATAGAGAGGTTGAACTTGAGTTTAAGGAAGACGGAACATATAAGTTTAAGCAGGTAAACTGTTTTTACAATGAAAAGGTTAAGCTTACCATTACCGCTCCCGAAGGTGCTGTAGTTTACTATACACTGGACGGTACCGAGCCCAACGTTTATTCTGCTTATTACGTTGAACCGATCGTGTTTGATGTTAGAGGCGGCAGTTTTCCTGAGGCATATGTATTCCGTGCAGCAGTCATAGATGAAGACTGGAACATGTCCAATGTCGCAGCAAGGACCTTCCTTGTGGGAAGCAATCTCGATAAGAGGTTTTCCACCGTTGTATTCTTTATAAGCGGTGATCCGGACGAGCTTTACAATGCACCCAACGGTATCATGTACGGTAACAATGCTTTTGAGCGTGGCCGTGATTCCGAAAGAATGGTATATATCGAGGCATTTGAGGCAGACGGAACTCCGATCTTTGCACAGTTTGGCGGAGTAAGAGTATACGGCGGATATTCAAGAAATTATGATATCAAGTCATTTAAGCTTTACTCACGTAAATCTTATGATGAAGAGCATAAGAACTTTAAGTTCAGTGAGTTCAAGACTCCAAGACTCTACGAGATCGCGGAGGATGAGAATCCTATCATTACCAAGTATGATAAGCTTGTTTTACGTAACGGCGGGAATGATTACCAGTTTGCTTTCATAAGAGATGAGATAAGCCAGCGTCTGGTTAAGCGTGCGGGCTTTGAGACATATGAAGAGGTTATCCCTGCAGTATGCTACCTGAACGGAAATTATTATTCACTGTTCTGGCTTCATGAGAACTACTGTGATAAGTATTTCAAGGAGAAGTTCGGAGACGCCGAAGGCGAGTTTATCGTAGCTGAAGGTACCGATCAGGAAAAGGCTGATGATGAGGATATCCAGAGCTTTGTAGATGATTACAACAGAAAGTACAACACATTCTCAACATCAAATCTTAAGGATGATGCTGTATATAAGAGACTGTGTGAATTTATGGATGTAGAGAGCTATCTTGATTTCTTTGCATGGAATATAGCTCTTAACAATTGGGACTGGCCGAATAACAACTTTAAGTGTTATAAGTATGTTCCCGCGGCAGGCGAAAGTGCCGGAGAAGGCGTATTTGACGGAAGATGGAGATTCCTTCCCCACGATATGGATTACACATACGGCATATACGATCAGGCAAAGGCCAATGAAAGCTATAATACTTTGAAGGTGATCCTTGATGAGGATGATGACCGTTATTCACCTCTGTTTACAAAGCTTATGGAACGTAAGGATTGCAGGGATTACTTCAGAAATAAGACCTATGAGTATCTGAACGGCGCTCAGAGCGAGCAGGCTATAAAGGAAGAGTATGAGAAGCTCCAGGCTGAACGTGAACAGGAATTCTCTTACTTCTATGAGCATCTGCAGAATCTGAGACGTAAGGGTAACTGGAATATCTGGGCACAGCCTCAGAACTACGCAAGCTATGAAAAGCAGATCTATACATTTGCTGAGAAGAGAGCGGGCTATGTTATAAAATACATGGAAGAACTGCTCCCCGCAATTGAATGATATGATATTTGATCAATATTAAAAAAGGGCTCGTGACGGGTATGCTCCCGATGCAAATTGCCTGTGTGGCAATCTTGCTCGGGATGCTGCCCGGACAGAGCCCTAAATTTATTTTTGATCAGCGTAACATCATAAGTACTGCCATACATATGATAAACTGGATTATGCAGAATCTGTGGACTACATGGGTATCCTTCCACAGCTTATCTTCCGGTCTGTTTTTACGGAAGTGGTCATGCAGGGGAGTTCTGGTGTTCTTAAGAATACCTATCTTGAAGAATCTTAAGAGGAATACCTTTACCAGTCCGAGACCGCCGTCTAAGATGAATACGATACAGATAGGTATGAAAAGCAGCGGATCGCCGCATTTCATGGCTGCTATAGCCATAAATACTCCGATGGTACGTGAACCTGCGTCACCCATGAGCATGATGCTCGGGGATGCGTTATACCACAGGTAACCTGCCATGGCAAACATGAACAGTACTTCGTACATTACAAAATCAGGTTCCGGAGTGATCAGCATAAACGTGAACATGCATATGATCGAAAGTGAGGTACAGAGTCCGTCCACACCGTCCGTACAGTTGATGACGTTTATCGACATCCATATAAGTATGGTGGCTAAGATAACATATACCACATAAGGAAGTTCCAATGAAAGGTTTTTACCAAACAGGCTTGATAACAGTCTAAAATCTATGACTGTGGAGTTATGTGCAGCAAAAGTGATGGCTGTGCCTACGGAGATGAGTAGGTCTAAGAAGCCTTTTTTATAGTCGCTCCAGGATATGTTTGATGCGTCATCCAAAAAACCGGTCATCATAGCCATGAACAGGAATACGAGATATATGGAATACTCCACATCAAACGGTGCAAACAGGAATGCGAGTAGACAGAAGACCGAAACAAATATTATGCCGGCGCCTCTGGCTTTTCCTTTTGCCTTTTCGGCATTTACCGCGTAAGCGCGTCCTTTGTCGACGGGAAGCTTGTGTTTAAGCTTATTTGACAGGACGAAGGTTAATACAAAGACTAATAATGCAGATACAGCCGTATAGAACGGCGGAAGCTTATCAAAAAGCAAAGTTACCATACCGGTACCTCTTTTCTGTGTAATGATAGAAAACCGACATATATTTTACCCTATTTAAAGTATTTTGTATATAGGTTTTTTTTGTTTTTGTGGTTGATAATATTTGAATATCATCCGATATATGATATAATGGACTATGTTTTGAAAGGAGCAGGCTTATGAGTAAGATCAGATATATAAAAAAATATGCGGTGATGTCCTTGGCACTTACGCTTCTTGTGCTTGCATTTTCCGTATCGGTAAAGGCGAAAGCGGACGAGACGGTAGCTGTTACCGAGATAGATTATGAAAAAAGTACAATTACCGTCAAACTCGGAAGCGGTGATACTGAACTGCAGATATCGGATTCTAAGCAGAAGACATGGGAAACGGTAACCGTTGAACCTGTATCCGGATCGGTCACCTTTGATATATCCTGGATACCCGTATCTAAGGACTATGTGCTTTCACTTCGCGGAGATAAGAATAAGCAGGCCGTAAAGGTAAAGATACCCAAGCAGGAAAAAACACTTAAGGTATCATATACCGCAGCTACGGGAGCACTTGATATCACAGGCGATAACGGACGTACGATACAGTGGAGAAAAAAGAATTCCACCAAGTGGAAAACATATAATCCGACTACTTTTTCAAAAACTCTGGAAGGGTTGGTAACTAAAGGCGGTACACTGGTATTCAGGACCGCACCGGTAAAAGGAAATGCCACATCCGCAGGACTTCGCCCCGGTAAGGAAGTATCTGTAACCATAAAGCATAAGACCGCAGCTCCCAAAGTAGCGATAGATGATGAAAAACTCACCTTTAAGATCGATAAAGGTCTTGAATACAGATTCTGCGATGAGGACGGAAAAGTGCTTGACGGAGAAAGCTGGAAAAAGGTACCGGGTGGGAGTGATATCCTTATAGAAGATCTTGCACCTGACGTAATGGCCGGCTCGTCCGCGGACGGAAAAACCGTAGGAATACAGTTCAGGGTACCTGCTACCGCCAAAAAGCAGATGTCCAATACCACAACCGTATTCATACCCGGACAGACACGTCTTAGCGACGAAGAGTTTGGCAGCATAAGTATAGAGTATATTGATAAGTCAAGCTTCAAGCTTACATTTGAAAAAGCAAGTTATTCGGATCCTTATGAGTACTGCATCATCAGTGCCAAGGATTTAAAAGAGGGTGTAACGATAGACAGCTTTAATGAGATACACTGGGTTACCGTTACAGATAAAAGAGCTTTCACGGTTGAAAAAGAGAAGAACAATGCTACCGAGGGCAGCAAGATATATGTCAGGAAAAAGGCAGTAAGGAAGCTTGGTGTGAGTGGTTATACACTTGCTTCCACATATAAGTTGTTTAAAACGGTTAATTATCCGACAGATTGATATACGGAAGGAGGATGACTTATGAGGAATACTTTGATAAAGAAGTTTTTATCATGCTGCATAGCCGTATGTGCATTTACCTTGGTAATGGTCATTTCTGCCGGATCAAAAGCGGTATCCGCTGCTGACGCAACCCCGGTCAGTATCGGGAAGATAGATTATGATGACCTTACTTTGCAGGTATATAAAAACAATAACGCTATAGTGTACTTTTCTACCAACGGCAGAAAAAACTGGCAGGAGATCGGCGGCGAGATAAAGACCGACTCTAATGGTGAATATATTGAGATGGATATTTCCTGGGTGGATCCCAAGAGTGATGTTAAGCTGTATTTTAAGGGAAATAAGGATGAGACGGCTACTGATGTGACCATCCCAAAGATGCTCAGCGGTTTTAGTGTTAAGTTTGACAAGGTAGCTGTGGATTTTGAGTTTGACGGTTATGGCAGCTGTGAGAAGTTTATGTGGAGAAAAGCCTCCGATTATAATTGGACCGAGGTACCGTTTGATAAGAAATCATCCGATTACAAGGCTTTCCTTAAGACCATCGAATCTTTAAGATTTAAAGGATGCAAGCTGATATTCTGCTGTGTACAGAAAACAGGTACCGGAGTTAAGGATCCCGGTGAGAGACTGAGCAATGAAGTTAAGGTTACCATACCTAAGCAGGCAGAGGCACCGGTCATTCAGTTTGAATTGAAAAAGCGTACGATAAATACAAAGGATTCCTGGGAATATTATGACAGTAAGCAAAATAAGTGGATAAGCTGTACTAAGAATATGGATCTTGATACTCTTGCTCCGGAAGTACTTTCGGCCGGCGGGACTAAGGGTAAGGATGTTAAGATAAAGTTCAGATTTTATGCTACCGATAAAAAGGCTGCTTCAAAAAGCACAGTGCTCTATGTACCGGGCCAAAACACAGCTCCCGAGATAGGGGAGAGCAAGGATGTGGTATTCGCATTTGACAAGAAAAAGCTTAAGGTGACATTCGCCGGAGCTTCTTCAGCAACTCCCATAGAATACTGTGTGGTAAAGAAAGGATACTCTTTTGATGAGAAGAAAGCGGCCTGGAAGACCGTAAAGACCGCTAATAAAACTCTTACCTTCAGCTCCTCGGCTGTACCTTCGGGCAGCAAGATATATATAAGGTTTGCCGGAGAGAATATGAGTAAGGTAAAGGATACCGATATAAAGCTTGCTTCGGCATGTGCTTATTATGAGGTTACCTGGCCTGAGACAACATAACAGACAAATAAAAAAAGAGTCGTAAGACTCTTTTTTTGTTGGTATAAAGTTTTAATTAAATGCGTCCTTGATGTCTTCTGCAGCTTCTTCAGCAGCTTCCTTGGCGTCATCGAGTGCATCCTTAACTTCGTCAGCCGCATCCTCGGGCTTGATATTAAGAGAAACATACTCGGGTGATTCATCCTCATTCTCTTCATCCAGATCGAAGTCATCAATATCATCATCGAAATCGTCATCTGCTTCATCTTTACCGGTGAGCTTCTTGTATGCACAATATGCACCGAAGCCGGCAGCTGCGGCACCTGCTGCACCAACAACAAACTTTAAGAATTTCTTCATATTGCTTCTCCTTTCAACTTTGACCGATATGCTTGGTCAAATCATCAGTTAGTATTATACGCCCTAAATTCCAAAAAGTAAAGTTAAAAAATTATGAACGGGTCATTTGGGGGGTATTTATTTAATATTGACAAGAAAACACAAAACGGATATACTAGTCTAGGTTTGCGATTTTTGGGTTTGTAATTAGGAGGTTTTCGGTGAACCAGACACTTAAAAAGTTTTTGAAGTATGCCCTGAACATCTTACTTATACTGGGTATTACT
>JAFZQN010000142.1 GCA_017620375.1 Lachnospiraceae bacterium | reverse complement strand
GCTATGTAAAATGCACAGCTTTCTCCCGCTTCACCTATGACCATGCTGTATGTAGGCATAAGTGTTTCCCTGTCAAATGTCATCCTCGCATTTATAATGTGCTCATGCTTAGATGCATATTCCTTGATCTCGGGATAATGTGTGGTGACCAAGAAATTGGCTCCGCTTTTCCTAAGCTCCTCGAGTATGGCGGTAGCTATACCCATGCCTTCGGCCGGGTCTGTTCCCGAGCCCAGCTCATCCATGATGACAAAGCTTTCCCTGTTTACCTTTTGCAGTATCTCGAGCACGTTTTTAATATGTGCGGAGAATGTAGACAGATTCTCCGACAGATTCTGTCCGTCACCGATATCACACAGGTAATTGGAATTCATGCATATATCTGCTTCCCTGCAAGGCACATGGAGTCCGCACTGTGCCATGTAGCCGGTAAGCATGACTGTTTTTATGGATACGGTCTTGCCGCCTGTGTTGGGTCCGGTTATCACTATGCCGCGGATGTCATCACCTATGCTGAAATTAAGAGGCACATTGATCTTCTTATCCATCAGAGGATGTCTTGCTTCCTTTAACACGATCCTTCTGTCCAGATTGATCTTAGGTTCCGTGCAGTCAAGATCTATACTCAGCTTTCCCTTGGAGAATATAAAATCCAGTTTTTCGATCATGCTCATGTTTTCTTCCATGACCGGGACAGCTTCGGATACAAGTGCTGTAAGTGTATACAGGATGTTGTAGACTTCATTCTCCTCCTCAACACGGAGAAGCTGCAGCTCTTCATAATGCTTTCCGAGAGCTGCGGGCTCAACAAATACAGTGTTGCCCGATGCCGACTTATCTATCACGCTTCCGGGGATTCTGTATCGGTATTCCTTCTTTACCGGCACACATACTCTGCCGTTCCTTAAGGTGTAGAAAGTGTCAGCCATGCAGTCCTTATTGTTTCTGATCACCTGTTCTGCCTTTTGCTTTACAGCTTCCTCCGCACGTGCGATCCTCGTCCTTATATCATAAAGGACGTTAGTCGCATGGTCATCCACCGATTCGTACCTGATCTTTTTACATATCTCTTCCCTTAGTTCCGGCAGTTCATCAAGATTTTCATCATAGTAAGACAGCGGATTTTCAAAAAGCTTTCCCCGAACAAGGTAATCCTTTAATCGCTCTACTACCACAAGCACCTTTTCCACGCGCTCAAGCTGATAGGGTATAAGGCATCCGCCCTTTGATGCTTCCATCAGTATCTCCCTGATCTCAGTCACATCCTGCAAGGGAGGATTGCCCAGGTTTTCTATCATCTTTCTACTGTTGGTGGTGTCTCGGAGCTTCTTATTAAGCTCCAGTTCGTCAATAAATACTCCCGCGTTCGCGATTTCTTCCTTAGCGGAGCCTGTCACCGCAAGCCCCGCCCATATTTCTTTAATCTTGTCAAATTCTATCTGTTGTTCTGTATTCATTTCTTATTATTCCTCTACTTTATCTGTACTTTCAGAGGGAATTCCGAGACCGGTCTAGATCCTTCTGATCACAAGACCGATAAAGGATAAGTATTCTCCCATCCCTCTGTCAAAATATCGTTTATCTTTAATACCATATTCATGTCCGGATATGAACCAGTCATTCCATGCCTCATCGAAACAATCCAGGTCAATGTCCATAACTATTTCAAAATCATCGCCTTTACCGATCAGATCAACCCACCATTCCCTGGTTTGAAATGTTTCATATGCTTCCTTGTCGCCTTCAAACCATTCCATCATTATCTCGTAATCTTCGCCAACAGGCTTCTCTTTCAGTCCCGGAACAGCTATGACCAAAACTCCGCCTTTCTTAAGGTAAGGAAGCATTTTCTCCTGCATATAGCCCTTTTTAGCTGCAAAATAATGATAGGCGTCGACGCTTACGATAGCATCAAAATATCCTTCAGCATAAGGCAGATCATTCGCATCGGCATGTATGGGTATTATCCGGTCGTCAACTCCCCATTTTTTAAAGTTCTCCGCATTCTGTGTGGCCGATATCCAAAGATCGGTCGCAAATACATTAACCTTTGCTTCCTTTGCCAAAAACATACTAGTAATACCCATTCCGCAGCCAAGGTCCATAACACGGCCGCCTTCCTTTAACGGATACTTTGCAAGCATCTCGTCAAGTAAACGCAGGCTGTTCGGTCCCATTAAGTATTCTTTTGTAAAATATTCTTTGTAATTATCAATTCTCTTTATACTGTTATTCATGTTTTCATCCTTTCTTAGAGCCTTTGTTCAAACTTCCCACTATACTTTATGGCCAAAAAAACAGACCATGATATCATACGCAAAGATATCATGGTCCGAAATCCGGGCATCAAAAAAACGAGGGTATGGAATCCCATGATATTAAGCGCAATTAACTAAGCCGCCAGTATACACTGTCAACTCAAAATTAATATATTGCAATTCTCGTGCTATGCCGAAGGCTCAACATGTCGTACATAGCTGATCATGCAATGGTTATCTCACCACGCTTAACATAAAATACCTCGTTCTTTCATTTTTTTATTATTATATCGACTTTATCAAAACATGTCAAGTCCATCGGCTTACAGTTTAAAACCTGTGCCGATGAACTGAGCTATATCCCTGCCAGTACCATCGGTAATATCAACATTTATGATGGTAGAGGTCCTTCCGGTCTTCCTGATCTTAGCCCTTGCTTTAAGTACTTTATCCTTGGGGGCTCCCAGGAAATTAACACTTACCTGCTGTGCGACGGTAGGTCTGTGTATCTGATTGGAAAGTACTGCAAATGCAAAGTCTCCCAATGTAAAGATAACACCGCCCATGATACCGCCGTTAGCATTTAAGTGATGTTCGTTAAGTGTCATACTGCAGCAGGCGAAATCTTCACCAAGTTCATCAATCACCATGTTGTTTTC
>JAFZQN010000141.1 GCA_017620375.1 Lachnospiraceae bacterium | reverse complement strand
TTCCACCGTATCCTTTGTGATACTGAATTCCTTCTGCTGTTCTTCTGTGAGTTTCTCCATATATTCGGCAGCAGCTATACTTATCTCTGTTCTGTCATCCTCGGTAAGCTTTACTCCGAGTTCTTCGGCTTTCCCTGCCACTACCTTTATATTTACTATTTTATCACGGATATACTCCTGAAGTGCTTCTCCGAACAGTTTTCCTTCGGTATCCATCCTGAAGTGCCAGATATCGGTACCGTACATATTATCAGTCGCATCTAGTATCGGACGGGCGTACAGATTCCACTCTCCCATGGTAACCTGTATCCCGTTTACAGCAAATACCGCATCATCCCTAAATTCGGGCATAGTTGCAGTCTCAGGTTCATCCTTCCCGCCGCATGCGGTAAGAAGTACAAGAACTGCTATTACCGCAAAACACAGCAAATATTTTATAAGCTTCATTTTCATATTGATCCTTTTACTGCTGTTTAAGTCTTATAGCCTTCATGTCGGCAAATAAGTCTCTCAATTGTTTAAATATCTCTTCAGGCTTAAAGTTAAAGGTCTTCTTTCCGCGTTCGGCCTGCAGGATATAATCGAACTTCGGAACCTTTCCGGGGTACATCTTAAACGCCCCGTCGTATTTCTTTATAAGATCCGGCAAAAGTGCCACATCAAGCAAAGCTCTTTCGTACATCTCAAGTTTGACTACGGTACCCTTCTGGGTGATGGAGGTTACAAACGCATCATGTCCCTCAGCCTTGGTAAATGCTATGTTTAAAAGATTGATGACCGGTGTGGGCGGCTCGCCGTAACGGTCTGTAAGTTCTTCCGTCAGATCCATCAAAACATCCTGAGTATCGACCGATGCGATCCTCTTATACATATCAAGCTTTTGAAGCTCGTTTCTGATATAAGAAGAAGGTATATATGCATCCATCTCGAGATCTATGGATGTCTGGTAGTAATCCATCTCAAGCTCGCCGGGCTTTAAGTTCTTTATGGCCTGGTTAAGCATTTTGCAGTAAAGTTCGTAGCCTACAGCCGCCATGTGCCCGCTCTGTTCGGCGCCTAAGAGATTGCCCGCACCTCTTATCTCGAGGTCTCTCATGGCTATCTTTATACCGCTTCCGAGCTCAGTAAACTCCTTGATGGCTTCAAGTCGTTTTTCAGCTTCTTCCCTAAGTATCTTATCTCTCTTATACATCATAAATGCATAAGCAGTTCTGTTGGAACGGCCTACTCTGCCCCTCAGCTGATAAAGCTGTGCAAGACCGAACCTGTCAGCCTCATCTATGATGATAGTATTTACATTTGAAATGTCAAGTCCCGTTTCTATGATGGTGGTGGATACAAGTACATCAATATCGCCGTTCACAAAGGAGAACATGATATCTTCAAGCTCTCTTTCATTCATCCTGCCATGTGCGTAGACGATATTCGCATCGGGTAAGAGCTTTTGCAGTGATACCGTGACGTCCTCTATGCCTGCCACACGGTTATGTACGTAATACACCTGGCCTCCGCGTCCGAGTTCCCTGTTTATGGCTTCACGTACCACTTCTTCATTGTACTCGAGTACAAAAGTCTGTATCGGGAGTCTGTCAACAGGTGCCTCATCAAGTACGCTCATATCCCTGATACCCGCCAGGCTCATGTGCAGAGTCCTCGGTATGGGCGTAGCCGTTAAGGTCAGTACATCGACATTACCCTTCATCTGCTTGATCTTTTCTTTATGAGATACTCCGAAACGCTGCTCCTCATCCACTACCAGAAGTCCGAGGTTTTTAAACGAAATATCCTTGGAGAGCAGCCTGTGTGTACCTATCACGATATCCATCAGGCCGTTTTTTACCTTCTCGATGATCTTTCTCTGCTCGGCGGGCGATTTAAAACGTGACAGCATACCGATATTGACCGGGTATCCGCCCATGCGCTGGGTGAAGGTATTGTAATGCTGCTGGGCGAGTATTGTGGTAGGCACAAGGATAGCTACCTGCTTTCCGTCCTGAACAGCCTTAAATGCAGCCCTTATGGCTATCTCGGTCTTTCCGAAGCCGACATCTCCGCATATCAGACGGTCCATTATCTTAGTGCTTTCCATGTCCTTCTTGGTGTCTTCGATGGCTTTTAACTGATCCTCGGTCTCCTCAAAAGGAAACAGTTCTTCAAACTCGGTCTGCCATACGGTATCCCTGCCAAACGGATGTCCCTTGCTTGCCTCTCTTATGGCATAAAGCTTTATAAGCTCCGCTGCGATATCCTTTACGGCACTCTGGACTCTCGCTTTTGTCTTTTTCCACTCCCCGGAATCAAGTCGGTTTAGCTTCGGAGGCTTACCTGTGTCCGAACCGGCATACTTCTGCAGCTGCCCCATAGCTGAAGCCAGCACGTAAAGTGAACCGCCTCCGTTATATTCCACTTTTATGTAATCCTTGAAAATGCCGTTCATTTCCATCTGCTCTATGCCGCGGTATATTCCCACTCCATAGCTTTCATGGACTACATAATCTCCCTCGTTAAGTTCGGCAAAGCTTTCGATACGAGGGCCGACATTTCCGTATTTCTTCTTCTTTTTTACTGTCTTCTGTACCCCGAAGATATCCGTCTCACAGACAAACGCGAAGCGGATGAGCGGGTACTCGAAGCCACGGCTCAAATGCCCGGAAAGTACGACCACTTCACCTTCCTGCGGCACACGGTCAAGATCCGCACTGTAAAAAGCCGAAAGACCGTTATCTCTTAAGTCCTCCGCAAGTCTCACACCTCTGGATCTTGATGCTGCCACAAGTATGACTCTGTATTTTCTCTTCCTCCATTTTAAGAGGTCTGATATGAGCATATCAAAGTTACCGTTATAGGAAGCTGTGGCTGCTACCGAAAGCTCAAATGTCGACGCTGCCGGCAGTCCCGAAAAACGGTAATCCATGGTAGAAAGCATCAGGACCTTCATGTTTTTAAGCACCGAAAAAATGCGATTTGCCTTAAAAACCGCCTCGGTCTGTTTGGGGAATATATAGCCCCTTACGAGCCTTCCCTTCATGCTCTCATCAAACTCATACTCTAACGCATCAAGCGTCTCGGAGACCATCTTCGGCTCATCTATAAACGTGGTTGTGCGTTCCGGATCAAAATATTCAAAAAACGAAACGGTATCGTCCAGAAAATAGTTTACATAACTGTCAAGTCCGACCTTGCCGCCAAAGTATTCCAGATTCTCCTTCAGTTCCCTTAAAGTCCTTTTGAGATTGGTGACTGCACTCTCATCTTCAGCCGTACTAAGGCTTTTTTCCTGCTTTTTGGCGTCCTTTTCTATAAGTTTCAGACCCTTTTCCTGCTCCTCTTTGGAGATGGTTATCTCCTGAGCCGGGAATATGGTACATGAGTCCGTGTTTGCTATACTTCTCTGGCTGGCAGCATCATAGCTTCTGATAGAATCGATCGTATCTCCCCAGAACTCTATACGTACCGGCACTTCGTCCTGTACCGGGAATACATCCACGATACCTCCGCGTACCGCAAACTGCCCGGGCATGTCGGCTATACCTTCTCTGGTGTATCCGATGCCCACCAGCTTTTCCGCCAAAACTTCAGGTTCCAGCGTTGTATCCATATCTATATGTATGATCTGGGACTTCAGTCTCTCCACCGGCGGAAGTCTGTCCAGTCCGGCCGCAATACTTGTGAATACGGTAAGACTTTCGCCGTCTATGATCTTCTTTATCAATGCCAGTCGCTCGCACTGTAGGGTATTACCCCTTACATCCGCACTGTAAAAGAGTATGTCCTTGGCCGGATAAAAGTATGTGTTTTTATCATACAGCATAAAGTCGGCCATAAGCTCTTTTGCTCTTAAGTCATTTTCGGCAATAATAAGCCGGACAGGGCTCTCGCTCTCGGTCACCGCAGCCATAAGGTTACATTTTTCAGAACCTATACAGCCCGTGACCCTGATGGGAGTCCTGCCTTTTTTAAGCGCCGTCTTTATGTCTTCTACAGCGGTATATTCAGTTAACGGAGATATCAGTGCATTCATTGATCTTCATTAATTATCGTCTGTTCAGTGTTTTCCTGTACTTTGTTTTCCCTTTCGGCATTTTCCTGTACTTCTTTACGCTCCTTGCGGGGCTTGGGATTGGGATTTATGTTATAGCGGTTCATGGCTGTACCGATGTCATCGGATATCCAAGTCTCTACCGCTCCCACTGCGTTCTGTATCGCTTCCCTCATCTTGGGCTCATCATCTTTAGAGAACCTTGCGAGCACGTAATCTGCCAGATCCCAGCCCTCGGTCTTTTCACCTACTCCGATCCTTATCCTGGGGAAAGCTTCTGTACCGAGATGTGCAATTATGTTTTTCAGACCGTTATGTCCGCCGGCACTTCCCTTAGCCCTTATACGGAGCCTGCCGGTATCAAGGTTAATGTCATCGCATATAACTATGACGTCCTCCGGTTCAAGCTTATAAAAGCCGGCGATCAATCCGACGCATTCTCCCGAAAGGTTCATAAATGTCTGCGGATGTACCAGCATTACTTTTTCGCCCTCGATAAAGCCTTCACCCACAAGACCGTTAAACTTTCTGTCTTTAAGCTTTATATTATATTTGTCCGCCAATGCGGTCACCGTATCAAAGCCGATGTTATGCCTTGTTCCGGCGTACTTTGCGCCCGGATTCCCGAGCCCGATTATTGCTTTCATTTTTTATCCCTTTATAATTTCCCGACTGCTAAACTTGATTTAGACACCCGACGTGATTCAGATCCCGTGGAAAAGTAATATGGCTGCTGCTATAGCGGCATTGAGTGATTCTATCTGTCCTGCCATGGGTATAAATACTCTTTTATCTGCTTCCGCTACCGCAGTATCACTTAGTCCGTTTCCTTCATTTCCTATCATTATAGCACATTTTTCATCAAACTGTACACCGGAAACTGATTCTCCTCCGTGAAGATACGCGGCATATACCGTGATACCCTGTTCCTTTATACTGCGAAGAGCTTCGGTAAAGGACGGAACATATACAAACGGAACCCTGAATACCGAACCCATGGTGGACCGAATGACCTTAGGATTATATATGTCCGCACAGTCGCGGCTGAGCACTATGCCCGATACTCCGGCTGCTTCCGCGGTCCTAAGCATTGTGCCAAGATTACCCGGATCCTGGATGTTCTCCAATACAAGGAGCTTTTTAGCATCCGTTAATATCTCCTCCAGACTGTGCCCCGGTTTTTTTACGGTACAAAGGATACCTTGCGGAGTAACCGTCCCGCTGATGCTGTCAAAGATACTGTCCTTTACGGGATACAACTTCACTTCTTTTTCATCCGTCCCGGAAAGTATCTCAGTCTCAGGATGCTCCTTTAAAAAGCTTTCCGATACAAATATATCCTTTATATAGCGAGGTGCTGTCTTTAACGTATCCTGAAATATCCTTAGTCCTTCAATGACAAAAAGGCCCTGCTTGTCGCGTTCCTTTTTTGTGCTTAGCAGGGCAGTTATATTTTTTATCTTTTCATTTTTACTGCTGGTGATGATCTCCATCATGTCTCCTCATCTTAAGCCATTCAAGTCATTTCACTCATCTTAAGTAATTTTGCGGCCTGGTCTGCTGCTGTCAGACTGTCGATCAGCTGATCCAGGTTACCGTTCATCACATCTTCCAAAGTGTAGAGCGTAAGCTTGATCCTGTGGTCGGTACAACGGCTCTGGGGGAAGTTGTATGTTCTGATCTTCTCCGATCTGTCACCGGTACCTACCTGGCTTCTCTTGGCTTCCGCCTCAGCATCATGAGCTTTTTCAAGCTCAAGTTCATAAAGCTTTGCACGCAGTACTCTCAAAGCCTTGTCCCTGTTTTTGAGCTGGCTCTTTTCATCCTGACAGGATATTACGATACCTGTAGGGATATGTGTAAGTCTTACTGCCGAGTCAGTGGTATTTACGCACTGTCCGCCGTTTCCCGATGCACGGAACACATCAAACTTACAATCGTTAAGGTCGAGGTTAACTTCCACTTCTTCAGCTTCGGGCATGATAGCCACAGTAGCAGTGGAGGTATGTATCCTTCCGCCCGACTCCGTTACGGGGATACGCTGAACGCGGTGTACTCCGCTCTCATACTTTAATCTGGAATAAGCTCCTTTGCCGTTTACCATGAAGATAACTTCTTTAAATCCGCCTATACCGCTCTCATTTACACTTACGAGTTCTATCTTCCATCTCTGTGAGTCCGCATATTTTGAATACATGCGATAAAGCTCCGCCGCAAAAAGTGCGGCTTCATCTCCGCCTGCTCCGCCTCTTATCTCTACTACTACATTCTTTTCATCGTTAGGGTCTTTGGGGAGCAGTAATATTTTAAGCTCATTTTCTATCTCAGGGATACGCTGCTTTGACGAAGAAAGTTCTTCCTTAATGAGTTCTCTCATCTCGGGATCATTTTCACTGTCTAATAGTTCAAGACTTTCATCTATGGTCTTTTTTACTTCCTTGTATTCCCTGTATTTATTTACAATGCTTCCCATATCAGTCTGTTCCTTCATGAGCTTACGGAACCTTGCCTGATCGTTTACGACCTCGGGAGCGGAAAGCTCTGCCTGAATCTCTTCATAGCGTCTTTCTAGTTCTTCTATTTTCTCAAACATTTCAATACTCCGTTATCCTAAAAAACGTCCTTCTATCACACGGCGCAGGCCTGCCAGGTCACGGTGCACCTCTACTTCGGTAAAGCCGGCTTCCTTCATCATGTCCGCTACGGGCTCTGCCTGAGAGTCATCAAACTCCATAAGCAGTCTTCCGTCCGGATAAAGGTAGTCCACCGCTTCCTTCACTATCCTGCGATAAAAATCCATACCGTCCGCTCCGCCGTCAAGTGCCAGCCTCGGCTCATGTTCCGATATCTCGGGCATAAGGTCTTCTATCTCTTTTTGCACTATATAAGGAGGATTGGCGGTAATGATGTGATATTTTCCTTCTATATTGTTAAATAGGTCACTGATCACAAAGCGGTATTCAAGTCCTGATATGTTGTTTTCCGTACCGGTACTTTCAAAAGCACTCATATCAGACATATATTCGTCCAGGTTAAGCTTATAGTTCTTTTTAGCCACTTCCACCGCTGCCTCCGAAATGTCGGCGGCAGTAACCGATATGGCTGTTGGTATGTTTTTGCTCCTAATCTTTTTATATAAATCCAGTCCCACCGATACAGGTACACAGCCGCTGCCGGTACATATATCCAGTATTCTAAACTCAGTATTATCTATGCCGAGGTCACATTCTCCGCTACCTTTAAATATTTTTAAGACAGCTTCATATGCTCTTTTCCCGGCAAGCTCCGCAAGTATCTCGGTATCAAATCTGGGGATGAGCACATCGGGTGTGACCAGAAAAGTATATCCCATAAAATTCTGGTTACCTATGATATACTGCAGGGGTTCATGGGTACTTCTGCGTTTTATCAGCTCATCATATGCTTTTTCTTCCTCTTCAGGCATCTCTTCAAAGAGCTTCATAAGCAGTCCGGCCTTATCAAGACCAGTGACATTAAGCAAAAGGTATTCCGAATCAACTTCGGCTTCCTCTATCCCTGCTTCCATCAATACCGATATCGCTCTTTTTTTTGCCTCAGAATACCGCATACAAACCTCTGACTCACTTCTTTTTCTTGTTTTTATCGGACTTTACAGCTTTTTCAAATGCTTTTGCTTTTTCAGCCGCCTCGCGTGCAAGCTTTTCTGCTATAACATCATCCTTCATTTCTTTGGCTGCAAGCTTATCTGCTTTGGCATCGATCTCTTTTATCTGCTCCTCGGAAAGGTCCTCTACCTTCCTTCCCTTGGCTTCCATTCTCTGCTTGATCTCTTCCTCACGCTCTAAGCGTCTCTTTTCACGTCTTTCCTGTCTTTCCTTTAAAGCCGCTTCCTCTTCAGCCTTAAGGTCAGCCTGATATGCACGCCAGTCAAATACAGCCTCAACAGAAGCTATGGCGCATTCTATCATCTCATCCTCGGGCTCACGTGTGGTAAGCTTCTGCAGTGCAAGTCCGGGCTTACTTAAAATAGTTATAACCTTGCTGTCACTTCTGCCTGCAAGCTTTATAAACTCATAGGATATACCTGCAATAAGGGGCACCAAAAGGAGACGTGCCACAACCATTAGGATGGTCGAATCAAATCTTATGAACATAAAGAAGATGATACTGAGTATCATAACTATAAGTAAGAAACTGGTACCGCATCTCTTATGCTCTCTTGAACAGCCCCTTACATTTTCAACAGTGAGCTCTTTTCCGCTCTCTACACAGTTGATCGACTTATGCTCTGCACCGTGGTACATGAATACTCTCTTTATATCCTTCATGCAGGAGATAGCAGCCACATAGCCTACAAACAGACATATACGGATGAGTCCCTCCAAAAGTGCAAGGACAAACTGTGACTCTATAACATTTTTAAGGAATTTCGATATAAAATAGGGCAGGATCATGAAAAGACCAACTGCAAATACTATGGAAATAACTACCAAAAGTCCCATTAAAAGGTTTTCTTTTGTCTTTTCCGACTTGGTCTTTTCCTTTTTAACAGCTTTCTTTACCTTAGGAGCCGCGGTCTCTTCTGCAGCTTCTTTAGCTGCCTCAAACTCGGGCTCATCACTATCCAAACTGATCTCTTCTATCGTGTTGTCTGTTTCGCCTGCTGCCTCACCTTCGAACTCGTAGTTTTCCGTATTTTCATCCCCGGCTTCTGCGACTTCACCGGCTTCATTTACAGCTTCCGCAACTTCAGCCTGCTTACTATCAGTCTCTTCCTTCTTCTCCTCTTCCTCGTCCTCCAGTACACCTGCAGACCAAGTCAGGGTTTTAACACCTATAACAAGGGATTCCACAAAAGTAACAATACCCCTTATAATAGGTACTCTGAAAAATTTATATTTATCTCCAAGTAAAGTGGTACGCTGATCGTCCACCTCTATAGTTCCATCAGATTTTCTAACGGCACACGCATAATGGTTGCCGTTCTTCATCATAACGCCTTCCATCAAAGCCTGTCCGCCTATTCCGGATGCTTTCTTCATAACAACCTCCAAAAATATATACAGTTTTTATCGGGTAGCATAGCAAAAAAGGCTGAGGCTATATTATAACCTCAACCTTTAATCATCAGTGATAAATTCTACTTGCTCTCCAGACCATACTTACGGTTGAACTTATCAATAGCACCACGAGCCTGAACTGACTTCTGCTGGCCTGTGTAGAAAGGATGGCACTTAGAACAGATTTCTACGTGGATCTCCTTCTTTGTAGAACCGGTCACGAACTCATTTCCGCAGTTGCATGTAACCTTTGCCTGATAATATGTAGGCTGTACATTCTCTCTCATTTTTTTCACCTCATCTTTTACTGATTTTCTTATCTTTCAGATACACAGTGAAGAGTATTATATCACGCTTTTTTTCAAAATGCAATATTTTTTTTATAAAGTTGTATCAGTCACCCATTTCACTCATATCAAGCCATTCTTTGCTGTTAGGATACTGGATATAACCTGCGAGCATTTCTCCGTACTCATCATACTCATACTTATACTTATATCTTTCAACGTTTCCGTCTGCATCGTATTCGTCCATTGTACAATAATAATTATTACCGGCAGAATCATACTTATTGGTATATATTGTTTTGTTGCCGCTGATATATTCAGCCACAACCTTGGTATGATATCCCTTCTTATTATATGTATATGTGGTTGTATCTCCATAATACAGCTTGTCTTCGGTACCGTATGAATATGACGACTGTATCTTCCTTCCCTTTGAATCATAGACGTATGTACCTTTAGCTATAGAGCCGCTCGAATAAACATTTATGTAACTGATCTCACGACCGTTATCATCATACTCGACGTTTTTCTCTATATTATCATAACCGTCATATTCTTTCGCATATATACAATTATTGTTACCGTCGTATTTATACTCGAAACTAAATGATACTTCACCGTTATCGGCATATACTTCTTTAACCTTCAAAAGATTGCCGTTCTCATCATATTC
>JAFZQN010000140.1 GCA_017620375.1 Lachnospiraceae bacterium | reverse complement strand
GGCATCTCATGTTCTCTTAACTTATTTTCTATCAGAGCCATGGTAAGGCAGGTACCGTATACGGGTACGCATATCTCCTTTAACACATAAGGCAGAGCACCGATGTGGTCCTCGTGTCCGTGAGTGATAAAGAAGCCTTTTACTTTATCAATGTTATCTTTTAAATATGTTATATCCGGTATGACCAGGTCAATACCGAGCATTTCGTCTTCGGGAAATGCTATACCGCAGTCTACCACTATGATGGAGTCATCATATTCGAATGCGGTTATATTCATACCTATCTGCTCCAGTCCTCCCAAAGGGATCACCTTTACTTTAGGTGCTTTCTTTACTTCTTCCATAATCTCCTATATATTATTTATCTACATCTTCAATTATATCAACGTCATCAAGCAGTTCGTTAAATATCTCACCTACGGCATTAAGCTCTTTATCGTCGGTCACGAGATCGTATGCCACTTCCTTCTGATCTGATGCAAGCTCCTTAAGGATATAGGCATTGGCCTCCATATCGTTTTCACTGTCGGTAACGAGCAGATAATTCTTTCCGTTGAGCTTTGTGTCCGCTACAACAAAAAGGTCTATCTCCACACCTTCGTCAGTAGAAAATTTTATCGATCTGTTTTCTTTTTTCTCTTCCATATCTTCTCCTGAATGATAATGTAACTACATTTACTCATTTCCGGCATTTTTAGATTTCTCATTTGCAAGAAAATCAAGATAATTCTGCAGTATGATAACTGCAGCCATTTTATCGATGACTTTTTCTTTTTTATCCAAGCGGACGTTGGCATCGGATAATACTGCGGCTGCCGAAACGGTGCTGAATCTCTCATCCCACATGATAACGGGAAGTCCGGTCCTGCGCTCAAGGTCCGCTGCAAAAGCCCTTGACTTTTCAGCTCTGTCACCTTCGGAGCCGTCCAGCTTCTTAGGAAGACCTACAACTATGCGGTCGACTTCATACCAGTCGATAAGATACTCAATACGCTGGTATGTTTTCCTAAGCTTATTCTCATGTGTTCTTCTGATCGTTTCAATACCCTGCGCCGTGATAAGCAGTCCGTCGCTTATAGCTACGCCGCATGTCATGGCACCGAAATCAAGTCCTATTATCCTGCCCATTAATTACTCCCGTAAGCTTATTTAAAGTTAATATCGATGTATTCCTTTAAAAGCTCTTCAATGATCTCATCGCGCTCTACACGCATGATCTGGCTTCTGGCACCGTTATGACTTGTGATATAGGTAGGATCACCGGACATGATATATCCTACGATCTGGCTTACAGGATTGTAACCCTTCTGAGTAAGTGCAAGATATACATCTGCGATAGTGTCCTTGACAAGATTCTCTGTTTCCTTCACAGGTCTGAAATATTGTGTGTCGCCTCTAGATTCCATATATAAATAAACCCCTATTCTGCGCATCTTTTTGGGAGTGCGCTTCCCTAAAAATCCATCATATAATTATACTTGAGTTTCTTGAAGTTTTCAAGTGATTTCTTAGTATTTCATGAAATTTTTACCTTATTTCACCTAAAAGTGTCCGTTCTTTACCCGTATCTGTGATAAAAACATCGATTATATCGTTAATGGCGGGCACTTTTGTACCGATTTTGATGGCCTCGGGTGAAAGCTTTGCTTCTACCGGGACATATCTTTCGGTAAGTCCCTTGAAAACAAAAGAAGTGGCCTCTTCTACCAATATCTTGACAGTTTTTCCTACGAAGTTTTTGATATAATCTTCACCGGTTTTCTCTTCCAATGCCTGTACCTTAAGGCTTCTTACGTGTTTCTGCTTATCCGTAAGCTGCCCCGGCATACGGTCCGCTACGGTACCTGCACGCCTTGAATACTTAAATATATGTATCTTGCTGAATCTTACCTTTTCTAAAAGCTCACAGGACTCCTCAAATTCTTCTTCCGTCTCTCCGGGGAATCCGACTATGACATCCGTAGTGATGGATGGAGCATCATAGTACTTTCTGATCAGTTCGCATTTCTCTAAGAACTCAGCACCTGTATAATGCCTGTTCATCCTCTTAAGCACTGTGTCACATCCGCTCTGTAAAGACAGATGGAAATGAGGACATACATTACTTAACTTCGAAAGCTCCTGTATAAACTCCTCGGTGATGATCCTGGGCTCTAAAGATCCAAGTCTTATCCTGTCTATACCCGGTATCAAACTGAGCTTCTTGATCAGTTTAAGCAGCGGTTCACCAAATGTGGCATTAGGGACGGATTCGTCCGGCACATCCTCATTTTTAGCCATCATAAATGAACGTAATGTCTGCTCATAATTATCATATCCGTATGAAGAAATATGGATACCTGACAGAACTATCTCTTTAAATCCTTTATCCGCCAATGACTTAACTTCTTCAACTATCTCTTCTTCACTTCTTGAACGTACGCGTCCGCGTGCATAAGGGATTATACAATATGAACAAAACTGATTACATCCGTCTTCGATACGTATAAAAGCACGGCTTCGTTCGGGATAATCATATATGGAGAAATCCTCTACCAGCTTTTCAGTGGCGATATCATCTACATAGGCTGTTGATGTATCAATGGGTTCATCGGATACGTTTATTTCTGCCTTTATATCATCCTGTAACTTAAAATACTCACATATTTTCTTAGCTACTTCGCCCTTATGATTATTACCTATGATCATATCGGCGTCGGTCTTTAATTCTTCTTCCTTACGCGTCTGGACGTAACAGCCGGTAGCTACGATCAATGCATCAGGATTAAGTGCTTTAGCTTTATGCAGCATCTG
>JAFZQN010000009.1 GCA_017620375.1 Lachnospiraceae bacterium | reverse complement strand
GATCTGTATTCCTCAGTCGAAAAGCCGCCATCACACTTGTAAGCGAAGTTAGATTCGTCTTTTTCATTCATGGCCGGTATTTTGTGTATCCTGTACCTGGTCCCCTTTTTAGCCTGGCCGGATTCTAAGAATGCGTGACGGTTCATAAAAATGTCATTTAAAGACCATATGGTACCGATCGCCAGTATCTTACAGCCCTCCAGCTTACGTGTAAGGACATTGTTTTTAAAAAAAATCAACTTTTTACGTAAGAGATCCGGGTTCGAAACTTCGTTTATGCCTTCATGCAGATCGTCCAATATCAGCCAGCCCTTAGCGTCAAACTGACCGTTTAAGCCTGCTTCCATACCACGTCCGGACAATGTGGCATATTTCTTACGCCTCGTCATATTCATTCTATGCGCTTCGCTGTCCGTATGAACTATCTCTTCACCGGGAAATACCTCTGAAAACGCATATGTGGGATCCTTGATTATTTCCATAACGCCGTCAAGAAATGCCCCGCCCAATGTATTTGAGTAAGTTATATACAGGTTTGACAGTTCGTCATTTCTGGCGCAGTGCCACGCACAAGCCATTGTGACCAGCTGAGATTTTCCGATTCGGGGAGGACAATGCAGATATAATTCATCCAGCTGATTATCTTCTAAAGCCTGTATATCATTTACAAACTCTTTTAGTCTAAACCTCCGTGGTTCATAAAACCGTTCTTTACGCGGACGGTATCTTTCAACATACAAGCAAAATGAGTCTAACTCATACTTCGCCGCATACCGCATACAATTGTAATACTGGTTTATGATCTTATATCCCTGTTTAGTTTTTTGAGATAACTGTTCTATCTGTTCAAACGATGCCTTGGCTTTTTCTCTCAAATAGTCACGGCAGACTTTCATTGCCTTATGTGCTACATCTATCGTAAACTTAGGATCCTTAAACTCATTTACGTGCTGGACCGCCAACTCCATCGCGTTTACCAGTTCCTCATCTGCCCCATTGTATTTTTGGTAAGTCTGATACTCGCTCAGCCTCTGTTCTATCTCTTCTCTTGTCACGTTCTCTTATCTCAGCCTCCGTTTTGATAAAAGGCAATAATTTCGTTTGTTTGCCGTTTGCATACCATACCTGGTACCATTTCCAAAAAGTGTTATATGCCATCCCCAGTTTATCGGCGCATTTTTTATACATTACAGGATCCACATACCGGTAATCCGGCATTTCAAGAACGACACTTTCCCACTTTTCTTTAGTCATGGCTATACCTTTACTCTTGTCTATTCCGCCTCGTCTTGAATCAGGTACGCCCATTTCTTTCCCTCACATATAACCGGCATATTTTACAGCGTTCACCGGGATAATCCGCTACCAATTCGCTTTTTGTATTACAACAGACCTCATTGTACAGCCATGCACATTCATTAGTGTTTTTTATGATCTCTTTTAGTTTTCCGTTTTCAGTGTGTAGTAGTCTACTCATATGATACCTTCCGTTTCTCTTTTGTTTTGTCGCCGGGTAAAGGGCTAAACAGCGGCCGGGGGGCTTTTCTCCCTAGACCCCCGGGGCCCCTCCCGCTGTTTTATGATCCGGACCGGACCGGCGGCGGCTTCAGGGATCACTTTTTAAAAGTGTGTGCTTTTTGTCGGGTATTATTTCGCTAAATTATAGTTTAGCGAAATATTAAAATCGTTTAAAAAATAGCGTAGAAGCCCATAAAATAAGGCTTTACGCGGTTTTATATCCAGCTGCAGCCGGCTTTTATTGTCTCAAATTTAAGTACAATTTGCTTTTTGAGGCCCTGGCAAGTCGTTTTTTTGTTGTGATATCTGCAGTAGATCCGGCAGAGACTCCAGCACGGCGCCACTCTCCCGCTCTTTTTCGTAGTTATTCAGGTTATATTTGTAGTTTGCAGCTGCCAGCCTTAAAAGCGGAGTATTTGAGTTCTCAAAACCGGAAATAGTAGTATTTTTTGCGTTTTTTCGCATGATATTTAACAAAACGCTACGCCCGGAGGTTAACCATTTGTTTAAAGTATCCAGATCGACGCCGGTCATATACTGGAAGGGCTCCATGCTGCAGGTATATCCGTAATATTGACATAATTTAAAATATATATTATATGCTTTTTCTACTTTTACCGGATTATATATTTTATTATATTTATTATTATATACATCATATAAAAGTTCTAAATTTACACTATAAACCCGGTCATATAACCTTGATAATAAATATAAAAATTGCGTATATGTAAAAGCCGGATATATTTTCTTTTTGTCCATTGGATCACTATATTGTAAATTATCGTCTTGTATTATTTGATTTATATTATCCCGTATATACTGCAGATAATATTCTGTATTGTTTAATATGTTTGTGTTTGCGTTTTCTACTATTACGGGATCCGGATTTATGTTTTCTTGATCACTCATAAAAGGCGCCTCCCTTCTATTTGCTTATATATAATATATTATACTATTTATCTATAATGTTATATAACGTTATATAGTATGTCCAGAAAAAAGGACCCTTTAAAGGATCCAAAAATCCAGGTTATAAAACACCGTCTTTTTCCAGGAGGCTTTTTATATATTCAGATATATTTTTAAATCCCTTTGCACCTGCTGCCGTCTCCAGTTTACTTTTATATCCTTTTGGCAGCACAAAACCGATTCTATCATAATTTTGTTTTGCATAGTCATTTTGTCGCTTTAGCTGTTTTTCTTTTTGCGCCTTTAATTTTTCATACTCTTTTAGTTGTTGATCATCCATAAAAAACCCCTTTTAACATGGTTTAAAATTTTTATTGATTTTTCAACTTAAAAATATCATTTTTAATTATTTTTGTCAAATATTTTTTAATACTGGATTGTAATATTTTTCTGTTTTACTTTTTATAATATGTTTTCGCATATGTTTTTGTTGTGCTTTTTGCACATTTTTATAATACTTTTTATATTATGTTTTTGTGTATATTGCTATATTTTAAAATATATTCCAAATTGTATTGTACAATACGTTTTTATATGTTATATTATAACTACAGAATTACATCACAAACTTTATATTTAAGGAGGTTTTATATTATGAGTTATGAGTATTTAAGGCGCGAACTAAACGCACAAAAAGAGACGGAAAAAAACAACACTTTATTTTTTATCAAAAACGGTTTTTTTGAGTCCTGGAATCCGGAACATAGAACGGACCCGGACCGCGGGATCCGTAATTATTCCACTGCAGCCCGCTGGAATCAATACAACGCTGGCCAGATCACAAGAGAAAAAGCAATAGAATTTGCTAGCAAGCGTTACTTAAAACAGCTTGCTAAAAAGTATAATGATCGTTTTAACAAGCTTGAAAAAGTAGCTGCAGCGCCGGACCTTAATTATATTAACATTTTTGTATCATGGACCCGCTCCCGCATGTGGGGCTGGAATCCACAAGTTGAAATACAAGACAATCGCTTTTTTACATCACATGGAAGCGCCAGCGGTTGTGGTTATGATAAACAATCCGCCGCAGTAGCTGAGGCTTTAAACAAAAATCCGGCTGCATTAAAAATATTATATGATTTAAAAGAATCGGAGTTAAAAAAAGGCGGCTCAGATCAAAGTAAAACAGCATGCACGGGCCGCGATAACAGATATATTATCGGTTATGGGGCCGGTTATGATGTACTTCCATATTATGAAGGCGGAGTTGGTGTAGAATGTTATTTTTCGATCCTTAAAAAAGCCGGTTTTGAGACTTCATCACATAGTACAAAAAAAAGCGATACATATATTATCAAAAAGGAGGTTTAAACTATGGAAAAATTGATTGAATTAACACTTGATCAACAAAAAGCATTATTTATTAAAAATGCATGGTTAAAAAAACAAGCTGAAAACCGCGCGGAGGAAGAAGCGGACTTTTGGGCCGATGAAGTATTATCTTATTTTCGTAATGTTCGCGGGATCCGTTATTCTATCGGATATTGCAATTATAATTATCTTGAGGTTGATTATAACCATTATAACGACTTTTTGGAGGCCTTAAGAGACGCGCAAAAAGATATTTGCATTTTATCAGATGAAGAAGCGCTTATTTTATCCCGCCTGGAAAATAAAATTGAATTTTACCGGGACTGCTGCAGCGGTTATGAAGATATAAGCGACGCCCGCTTTTCACATCTGGAAAAATGGATTGAAGGCAATATTAAATATTTATGTGATTGTATAGTCAAGTATATTTCAAGTAGTTATGATTATTATTATAGCGATGAAGGGGCCGCAGACGCCCTGGAATTATTAATTGATAATATCGGCGCAGACTATGAGACCGACGGTATTTATATATATGAGCTGGAAGTAAGAAAATATGCATAAAAGGAGGCTTAAAACATGGATATAAAAGAGATTGCCAGCGCTTTATATTATCTTGCAGCCGATATCGATATAAACGATTATGAAGAGACAAAAGAAGAAGAGCTTCAAGAAATAGAAAATACATTGTATTTTCTCCGTGATCATGCAGAAATAAACCCGGCAGCAAACAAGCATTTTAAAACGTTTTTAAATTGTCTTGAGGCTATAGCAAGCACAAATTAAGGAGGCCTCATATATGACAATAACAAGAAAGAATTTTGATATATTAAAGCAAGCCGTTTTTATAAATGTAAAAGTACATCCGGCCGCAGTAAAAGCAATACAAGAAACGGAAAAAGCTGCAGCGGATCATAACAAAAGAATGAGTGCTTACATACTGGAAAAGAGAAAAGAAAACAAAAACTATTGTAGATAAAAAAGCCCGGCAGGGCTTTTTTTAATGCAAACGGTTATATTATAACCGCGTTTATTTGGCGTTTAAAGCCGTTTTTATGATTTAATGGGTTTTTATACACATTATCATAAAAAAGCCGTTAAAAGCCGTTTAAATGATTTATGAGCAAGTTTATGAACTTTTTATAAAGTTGAGCAAAAGTTGGATGCGAATTTAAGAAAAAAATTCTCAAAAATATGCGGATTTTTTTACTAATATAGGGGGGGATCAAAATATTTGCATTATAATTTTTTGAGATCATCATCCTAAATGCAAAAAAAAGACCACATTTCTGTGATCTCACCGCTTATCATCAAGAGGAACCCTTCATACGGCATAAGTAAGCCATTCCTCTCTCCTATTTGGTTACACTTTGATTACTGTAATCAATTTCATTTCGTAAAAGCCTTGTAAAATAAGGCTTTTTAGCGCACCTAATGGGATTCGAACCCATAGTACAAGCTTCGGAAGCTTGCGTGGTATCCATTCCACTATAGGTGCAGATGGTCACACGGACCGACCGGCATCACTGCGATGCAATAATGCCATATAGCAAAAGTGCCGGGCTGAAACCCGGCATATGCTTTCAAGAATTTATGCTTCTTCCTTAACAAGGATCTCCTTCTTATTGTAAGATCCGCAAGCCTTACATACTCTGTGAGGCATCATAAGTGCACCGCACTTGCTGCACTTTACAAGGTTCGGAGCAGTCATCTTCCAGTTAGCACGACGGCTGTCTCTTCTAGCCTTTGAAGTTCTGTTTTTCGGGCAAATAGCTCCCATTTTACACACCTCCTTAAAACATTCTAAACTTTTCGTCCAAAATCGCACATACGCTATTATACCATAGATATCAAAAATGTCAAATATTTTTTTGAGGATTTTCAAGTTTTATGATACTGTCGTCTATAGTAACCTTGATCTTGTTGTCTTTAAGCTCGAGAGAATCAAGCATATTGCGGGGTATCTGGATCCTGCCGGCCCTGTCGACGATGGTATATTCGTCCTGGGTCTCCTCTTCCATCCAGTTGATCTCACCGTTACCGATGTTGCTGTAATGCTCCTTAAGTATTCTCTCGCTGCTTATCTTACCATCCCTGATAGCTACTACTCTCGCTACCTTCTTGGACAGCTCGACGTCATGTGTAACTATGATGATGGTCTGGTTGTATTCTTTATTAAGACGCTTAAAGAGGTCAAAGATGTAATCGGCTGTCTTTCTGTCTACGGAACCTGTGGGCTCATCGGCGAGTAGGAGCTTAGGCTTATTTGCCAGAGCTATCGCGATAGCGATACGCTGCTGCTCACCACCGGAGAGCTGGTTCATACGGCTGAACTTTCTGTGTGACATGCCTACCAGGTCGAGGAGCTCCAGTGCACGTTCCTTCTTATTCTTCTCACTGGTTAAGTGCATGGGCATCATGATGTTTTCCATGGCGTTCATGAAAGGAAGAAGGTTTCTTCCGTTGTTCTGCCATACAAAACCTACCGTATCCCTCTTATATATGACCTTTTCCTTCTGTGTAAGCTTAAACAGGTTCTTGCCGTCTACGAAAAGCTTGCCGGCACTCGGCTCATCCAGACCGCCGAGCATGTTAAGGAATGTCGACTTACCGGAACCGGAGTTACCGATTATGGCTGTAAGCTCGCCTCTTTCCACTCTTAAGTCAAGGCCCTGAAGAGCCAGAACCTCGAGCTCAGAGGTCTTATATATCTTTACCAGGTTTTCCGCAAGTACCATAGGGGAATTATCGCCGGTAATAAGATCGTTGTCGGTAGCTTCGTTAGCCATATCGGAGGTCATGGCAGACATGGTCTCCGCACTTCCCTCTTTAGCCTCTAAGTTCTCGGCCTCTCTGTTTATCTCTTTTTCTTTCTTTACGGTTTTTCCCATTTTATCGATCTCACTTTAACTCTTCTTTATTTATGACCTTACTCGAAACAGTTCCGTCCTCTATGGTATATACCATGTCGCCGGCATCCATAAGTCCCGTATCATGTGTGGTCATGACTATGGTAACGCCTTCCTCTGCCACGAGCTTTTTGAAGATATTTACTACGGTGATGGCTGTCTGGCTGTCGAGCTCGGCTGTAGGCTCATCAGCAAACACGACGCGGGGTCTGTGTGCTATGGCTCTGGCTATCGCTACTCTCTGCTGCTCACCACCTGAAAGCTCCTGCGGCATATGATCGGCACGGTTCTGAAGACCTACCATCTTAAGACACTGGTGTACTCTCTTCTTTTTATCCCCGGTAAATCCCGACAGACGTAAACTGAACTCTACGTTCTCATATACCGTCATCATGGGGATCAGGGATACGGACTGGAATACAAAACCGATATTCTTACGTCTCAGTTTTTCTTTTCCGCTGTCGGACATCTTGGTGATATCCTGTCCGTCGAAGAATACCTTGCCGTCGGTAGGTGTATCCAGCGCACCTATTATATTCATCAGAGTGGTCTTTCCGGATCCGGAAGGACCACGGAGTATCGTAAGAGTCTGCTCGGGTATCTCTACCGAGACCTTCTTCAATACCTTCACGGGTTCTCTTCCGGCTATCGGGAAGTTTCTGTCCACATTTTCTGTTTTAAGGATATATTTCTGCATCTAAACAACCACGCTTTCATTAATCTTCGCCAAGCTTTAATGCCTGAGATATCTTCATGTTGTATACCTGCTTGATGAGTACTGCGAGACATGCAACAAATACGATACCGATTATCACGAGGAGTCTGACTATGTCCGAATCCCTGGTGATAAGCTCAAGCGGCAATGATCTGTCTGTAGCCGAATATGCTATCTGTATGATAGGAACGAACATCCTCGAGGATATCCAGCCTATCACAAGTCCGAACAATATCGCTACCACACCTGTAA
This sequence comes from Lachnospiraceae bacterium, assembly GCA_017620375.1. Lineage (GTDB taxonomy): Bacteria > Bacillota > Clostridia > Lachnospirales > Lachnospiraceae > RUG11977. The sequence goes on along the minus strand of JAFZQN010000009.1, from coordinate 6,573 downwards.
GTACCTGTTCGTTTACGAGCATATGGATGACTTCGTTCTTTCCCATACCCATAGCTCTGAAGATACCGAACAGAAGCTCTCTTGAACGTATGGACAGTGTCCAGTAGATTATGTAACCGATACCGCATATGAGCAGTATGGTGATGAAGCTCATGGTAAGTATTCCGTTGGTACCCTGGAACAGAGCCTCGCGGCTTATAGCTTCCTTTCTCTCCACAGCATCTGTGAACTTGGTAAGCTTGATACCCTTTTCGTTTATGAAATCATATACGGAATCGGTCTTGCCGTCCATATTGAGCCATATCTCGTAAGGGAATACGCCGGCCTTTTCCTGTACTGTAGAAAGGTGAGCCACTACCATGTAATGCTCTTCGTTCTTGGATGTTCCGTCTGAAGCTATAACGATGTTGTTCTTATTATATCCGGGCCAGTAATCAAAGAAGCCGTATACAATACCTGTGCCGGTACCCGTCTTAATGGGATCGGTGATGGTATATGTGATCTGATCGCCTATCTTAACTCCGAGCTTCTCCTTAAAGTTCATGGATACAAGTACCGCTTCGGAGTTCTGTGAAAGTACGTTTAAGTACTCATGGTAGTTATACTGTAAGAGCTTCGGATCCATCGAAGTGGTCTCTCCGAAGGTCTTGGTATTGATACCCATCACGGTGACGGGATTTTCGCTCTTGTTGACGGTCACTGTGGCATCACTGGTCTTATAGACCTTAGCCATAGCCTTTACACCGGGGATATCGTTATATTTTCCGGCATCGGGCTCGGTATATGAAAGCTCAACCTCCTGTGAAGGATCGTGAGATGAAAATACCTGATTGTTTCTCCAGTATTCCTGTATTACGACATCGGCACCGATGTTGTAATCGTTGTTCTTTTCAGCGTTTGCTAAGATGGTCCTTGCGATAGTGGTATTAAACATACCGAATGCCACGGTGAGAACAAGGAATACCATGATAAATGCCTGCTTGCCGCCGGTACGGATAAGCTGTAAGAATGAGGTGTAGCTTGCAGGCTGCCATGCGTTCTTTCCGAGCTTAAAGAGTACCAGTATCAAAAGTGAATGTATTCTTAAAGAGAACAGGCCCGCACCAAGGATGAACAGTGAGGAGCTAAGGAAGATAAGGGGATCAAGTGACTCTCCCGAAAGCACCTGGATAAGCAGTTCATTTTCCCTGGAACTGAAGGAGTAGAATCCGTAGATAGATACTCCGAGCATGATCACGTCTAAGAAAAGCTTCTGCCATAAGGGCTTTGCCTGTCTTGAACGCTTTCTCTTTACGTTTACGATGGAGGATGTCGACTTCTTAAGTACGGGGAGCAGTGTCATGAATGTGGATATAAGCACTGCCAAAAGTCCGTATAAAAGTGCATCGCCCGAATAGCTTACAACTAACTTTCTGCCTGCGGAGAACTCAAGGAATGCGCTCGAGGTACCGAGCATCTTACATATGAGCTTTCCTAAAGGAAGTCCGATCACAAAGCTTATAAGACTTAAGAAAAGTGACTGGAAGAAATACAGTCTTATAATCTGGATCCTTCCCGCACCTCTTGACTTTAAGATCGCGATCTCGCTCTCTTCCATCTCGAGCATCTGACGTGATATCATGAAAAGGAATGCACACAGAAGCACGATAACGGGTACCTGAAGTATAAGGAGTGTAACGGATATCTGCTTCTCCTTAACCGCATAGTCCTTAAGGAGGCTGATGTATGAAGGCTCAGCCATCTTGCTGTATACGGTATTGTTCTCGGTAAGAGCCTTATCGGTGATCGCGATTATCTCATCGATCCTTTCGGGATCAAGCTGTGAGTAATCAAGAAGTACATAATAATGTTCGTTAATATTGTTGGATAATACGTAGTTACCCATGAATCCCTCATTAAATATCTTGGGGGAGATCATAAGGTGGTCACTATAATATCCGGGTGTGTTTACCCAGTAGTTGTCACTGTCATCAGAGTTGGTATATACACCGACGATCCTTATCTTTACCTTGTCCTTGCCGGCATATTTAACGGACTTCATATCGATCTCCATGCCGATCAGGAGATTGTGGTCCACCATGGCACTCTGGCTGATAACCGCATCAATGTAACCGTCCGAGCCGATGGTATCGGAATACATCTGTCCGGATACTATCCTGGTATGCTTATCAAAATCCGACATCGCACCGAGTACCATCTTAAATTCCGGAGTATCGGAAGTATAAAGTGTGGTAGGTGTAACGGTACTGGCTACTAAGCTATTGTAACTGATCTTTTCGACTTCCGAAACACCGAACTGGGAAGCTACGGAATTGGCAAAATTCCTTGCCCTTTCGCTCTCTTCAAATCCGGCTGTCTTTCTCATGAGTCCGTTTATATCGATCAACATGGGATAAGAGTTGTTATCCTTCATGTAATTGGTGAACTCATCGGTCAGCATCCTGTTCCTGGATGCCTCCTGATACATAGGATGGCTTACGGCTATGGCTACCAGAAGGATATTACCTATCAGCAAGCTTATCGCCATCCATTTTTTATGCAGAACTTTCTGCAGCATCAAATGAAACATATTGGTCCCCTTTATTCGAGAATGATTGTGTCGCCTTCATCTACGCCGAAGACGATCCAGTAGTTCATACTGTCGGCTCCGCCCACTACTACATATCTTTTGCTGGAAAAGCCGTTGATATAAACATTTAAGTACTGACCCTTCTTGTCGCTCTTAAGAGCGTTCTTGGGTACTATAAGGGCATCCTCTACATAAATCTTATCGAATTTAACGCTTACGTCAGCGCCCGGCATAAGCTGCGATGTATCACCGTATATCTCGATGATATCGTTTCTGGCCATGAGGTTTACCGAAGATGCAGTGCTCTTCATGGTAACTACCCGGCCGGTAAGCTCTACGTTTCTGTTACCTGTCGACTGTACTATCTTTACGGGCATGTTGTATCTTAAAAGATCGGAACCGCCTTCAACTACTACACGTACATTGCCCGGATCGCTGATAGAGCACAGGAAGCTCCAGCGGTTAAGTACTTCACCCTTTCTTATCCTGTTGGTAAAGCCTATGACACCGTCTGTGGGAGCATTGACTGTCTTGGTGTTCTCCAGGCTCTCTATCTCTGCAAGCCTTATGACATACTCATCTATCCTTGATTCTCTCTTTTCAAGCTCGGCCTTATATGACTCACGCAGTCTGTTGTAGGATATCTGGGCCAGTCTTCTGTCACGGTCGCTGCCCTGATTTAAAGACTTCTTATACTGCTCGAGTAAGAGCTTGGTATCAGCCTTGTAATCCTCAAGATTATTCTTGGCTGCATCAAGGTTTCTCCGTACCTCTTCCTTTTCTATCTCATCCACGGTCACATATATGGACGCTATGGGATCGCCTTTTTTAACGGTATCGCCCTGGCTTACCAGCATCTCCTGGAAATGTACGACGCCTTCGGTCACATCACATACCACATACTGATTGCTTGAAAACTCCAAGCTTGCCTGTACGGCACCTGTCACATAAAACTCGCTTTTGGTAACTGTAGCAGTCTTTACATTCTGCGCTACCTTTTCTTCCAGCGCTCCGAAATACAGTGTATCGGAATCAGCCGCATTACCCCGGACGCCGAACGGGATGGCAAGTGCTGCCGCAACAAGGAGACATGCTGCCCGCTTTACAAACGTACCTTTAGCTCTTGACATAAATACATGCTCCTTCCTCTAATCCTTCTACTACTTCCACATTGGCATTATCGCTGATACCTAAGATAACGGACCTTCTGATCCTCTCGCCGTCCTTTATCTCATATACAAACTCGCCGGTAGCGTCCTGATATACCGCATTCTGCGGGATAGCCAGTACATCTGCTTTGAAGTTCTTTACTTCGATGACGCTCGCATAATCGCCTACGTACAGTTCCTCGTCCTTAAGATCTTTTATCTCAAACTTGGTAGCGGGTGTTAAGCCGTTATTAACTATAACCTTAAGCTCATTCTTGGTGTAAGGTATGTAATTTAACTCCAGTCTCTGTCCCCTTACCATCGCATAACATGAGTACTCCTTTGAATATGCCGACTCGGATATGAAATAGTTACAGGTGATCATGGGATCTTTTCCGTTATCAAGTGCTACCACAGCGGTACCCTTTGATAAATAACTGTTGGCACCTGCGGAGGATACTGCTACTACCACGCTGTCATAAGGAGCCACTATACATACATAGCCTATATCGGTCTCCTTTAACTTTGCAAGCCTGTCCTTTTTCTGCTGAAGCTCAAACTCCGCAAGTTCCTTTTTCTGCTTGATCTCAAGAGTTTTCTCGGCTATATCGCCGCCGTTAAGTCTGGTCACTTCAAGGTCCAAGTCATAGCTTTCAAAAAGCTTAACATTATCTTCTTCGATCTTTTTTATCTCGTCCTCTAAGTCAAGGATGGTCTGATGGTCGTGACCTACAAGGCCTGCCAAAACATCGCCCTTATATACCTTGTCGCCGGGCTCTACGAATACGCCGTACAGATATCCGTTCACATCAAAAGAAAACTCATCGAAGGACGGTATCACGGCTCCGTCATGAAGCTCTACCTGGCTTATATCCATCCTGGAAACATAGGTGGTCTCCACTTTTGCATTGGCCGGTTCGAGAAGCGGTACGTCTTCCTGCACCTCTTCGCTGCTGCCGCATGCGGTAAACATGCACATACACACTGTAAGTAAGACCGGTATCAAAAATTTCTTAAACATTTATACCTCCGCATCAGCTCTGACGTAAGATAACAGTATCCGTCTCGCTGATTCCTCCTGTGATCTCAACATAGTCGTCACCGATAAGTCCGATGGTGACCTTTCTCATTTCCCTTACTCCGTCATCGTTCAATATATAAACATATGCGAAGTCATCCGTCCTGAATACACAGCTTACGGGAAGTGACAGCACGTTCTTGGCCTCGCCTCTTACCACGGTCACCTTGCCTCTGGTACCCATCTGTATCGAGTAGTCGGGCTGGTCAAGCTCATATACTATCTTGTATGCATCCTTGTCCACCACGGTTACGGTAGCATCGTAGGAAGTATCTGTGGTACTGATATCGACGGATACTCTGTCGCCGACATGTATATAATCCACCGCGTTTCTGTCATTGGTCTGGAATCCGCATACGCTGGCGTTGAGGATCGTAATGACCTTCTCCTGTGCATTGGCGTTGCTGCCCTGCAGATTATTCTTTATAAACGAGATGTTTCCGTCCATGCCCGCATAGAGTGAACCTGCAGCTATCTGCTGCTCATTTGCCGATATCTTTATCTGATCAAACTCGTTCTGGTCGGTATAATTTCTTCTCTTTTCACGAAGCTTCTGGAGCTTTGACAGATAACTCTCCTTGGAAGAAAGACTTAAGGAAGCCGAATTGATCTTTTTCTCGTAGAAATCGATCATCTCATCTGTCTGCTTGATAAGGAATTCGTTCTTTTCTATCTCTTCCTGCATGGAGATGTTATCTTTTTCAAGCTGCTCTACATCAAGCTTGGCAAGTAAGTCGCCCTCTTTTACCTCGTCGCCTTCATTCACATATACATAGGCTACAGTCTTATCTCCGACAGGGAAAGCAAGATTTTCCTCCATCAGCTGCGTATATGAACAGGATACGGTGCTGGTGAGCACCACATCACGTCTTTCGCAGTTGACTACGTTATAGTCGTCGGCCATGCTTTCACGTACTATGGAGACACTGGGCTTCTCCTCTTCGCCGGAAAACAGCCCGCATCCTCCGAGTACCATCGAGGACGCACATAAGACAGCCGTCATTTTTATTAGATTTTTACCGGTATGGCTATTTTTCATTGATTTCTCCGTATTGCATTAATTTATTATGTTACTTTTCGCAAACATTACCATAATATCACAACAGTTTTTAAATCTCTATTCATTTTATAGTATCAAAATGCCCAATTATTGCTAAAGAAGCAGTCGTTTTTTTGTTATTATTGGCCGAAATATATTTTTCACGGAGGGACTCGGTCTTTAGTTTAACATCGCTGTAAAAGTCCATGGCTGTAAGGAGCAGGGCTCCCTGGCCTCTTATTATGATCTGCTCTAAGCCGTCACTCGTAGCAACGGTTACACTGTATCTGGATGCATTTTCGTGCGCAAAACGTTCAATAAATCTGTCAGCAGTCTCCGCTTCCTTGGTAAACACAATGTTAATGTTGTTAAACTTAAGATATTCCGTGGGATGTCCCTGTACTCTGTACGCATCATAGACTACTATAAGCTCGCTGTCGGTAAGCGCCCTGTAATTGCACAGTATCTCGTTCAGCCTGTCCCTTGCTGCGTCTAAATTAACCGCTGCTAAGCTCTTTAATTCTTCCCAGGCGAATATGATATTATATCCGTCCACAAGTAAGTACTTCGGTAACTGCTCCTTGGGCTTTGCAGGTTGAGCTTTACCTGATCCTGAGGCTGCCTTTAGGGCATCCTTTAACGCATCTCCCGACTTATGTTTTCTAAACGGGTTCTTATATCCCTGCTTTTTATTGGCAAAAAATGTGCGGTCGATGATACTGTCCACTTCCTCTGTGGT
>JAFZQN010000139.1 GCA_017620375.1 Lachnospiraceae bacterium | reverse complement strand
CTGCCTGAAGGACAATAAGTTTAAGGAGAAAGTAAAGGATTCCATGCTGTTTAAGGACTTAAACGGCAAGTACCTGACCTTACAGGAGTATCTTGACGCTGAGTACGGCAAGAAGGACGAAGCTGAAAAGGCAGAAGGCGAGGGTAAGGAAGAAGGCTTCTACGACCAGGCAGAGGATAAGGCTGACAAGCCCGAAAAGGTTGAAGGCGATATAGTGGATACCGACGGAGAAGTAATAGATGAAAAGGACAGCTCCGACGATGAGAAGGAAGACGAAAAGAAGGAGCCCGAGAAGCAGAAGGTATACTATGTAACAGATGAGAAGCAGCAGAGCCAGTATATCAACATGTTTAAGGCAGAAGGCATGAATGCAGTCCTCCTTACTCACAATATCGATAATCCTTTCATCTCACAGCTTGAAGCAGATAACGAGAAGATCGCATTCTTAAGAGTAGATGCCGATGTTACGGATTCTCTGAAGGCCGATGTTAACAAGAAGGAACAAAAGACACTCGATAAAGAGCAGAAGGCTTTAGAGAAGCTCTTTAGGGAAGTGATCGGAAACGACAAGCTTGAAGTAAAGGTTGAAAAGCTTAAGAATGAGAAGGTATCATCCGTATTTACCTTAAGCGAGGAGAGCCGCCGTATGAACGATATGATGAAGATGTACGGCATGGGCGGTATGGATATGGATGGTTTCGGAGCCACCGGAACGCTTACTCTTAACAGCGAGAATGAACTGGTTAAGTACGTATATGACAATAAGAAGGGTAAGAATACCGAGCTTATAGTTCATCAGCTTTATGACTTAGCGCTTCTCAGCCATAAGCCTTTATCACCTGAGGCTATGACAGCATTTGTCGAGAGAAGCAATGAGATAATGCAGATCCTTACAAAAGAAGTTAATGAATAATTAATTTATTGAACGAAGATTTGTGTTTACAGCCGCCTTAAAAAGGTTTATAATTTTAAGGCGGCTGTATTTGTGGCAGCAGTAATGTTTTTGGGAAAATACTAAAAAGACCGGGGTTTATATGAACAGCAGAGAAGATTTGCTCATGCAGATATGGCGTGACTACTATGATGAAATACTTGATGTAAGTCTTGACCGTGGGACGTTTGAAAGTCTGATGGATCCCGAGGGAAAGAATGTCAGAAAAGGCTTTATAGAATTGGAAGTAATGCTGACAGCACAGAAGCTTGTACATCCTGATGACAGGACTGCGTTTATCCAGTTTTTCGATCAGAAGCTGATACAGGAAGGTATCAGAAACGGCGTATTTGTCAGAAAGCTTAATTTCAGGATGCATAACGGAGACGAGAAGTATTTCTGGGTCAAGGTTAAGGGCATCATGCCTTCGGAAGGAAATGACGAGGAAAAGAGGTATTTTGTCTGCTTCCGTATCTTAGATAACGCTTCAGATGAGGATATGAGCTACCGTAAGCTGCTTTCGGTATCCCTCATGCATGAAAAAGAGATATCAAGCCAGTTAAAGGGTCTTTTTGAGGAGTTCGCCTCTCAGATGAAGGATCCGTTAAATGATATAATAGGTCTTACGGATATAGCCCAGAGCACGGTATCGGATACCGGAAAAACTATCGAACGTCTTAAGCTTATCAATCAGAAGACCAATGAGATCAACACTCTCATGGAGGAGATGCTTAAGGAAAGCAGGGAAAAGAATAAGGAAATAGCTCTGCAGGATGATGAAAGCTACAGGGAGCTTGTGGCAAAGACCGGAAAGAACATGATATCCGAATCCGTAAAGAAGGAAGAAGAGCAGACCAGATCTGAGGAAAAGCTTGTGGCCGAAAGTGCCGAAAAGACCATAAGGATGCTTGGTACAGGAGCCGTTATGACTACGGCTGATCCCGAGGATTTCGATTTTACGGGAAAAAAGGTGCTGCTGGTACCGGATTCCGTACTTTCGGGCGAGATAATGTCGGAAATGATGGAAAAACGCGGAGCTCTGGTAAATGCCGTATGCAGCGGCAAAGACGCTGTAAAGGAGTTTATTATAAATCCTGCGGGAACATACGATATGGTACTTGTGGATACGGGAGTTTCGGACCTCGACGGGTATTCCATAGCACATTGCATAAGACTTTCCTGCAAAGATGATGCAGAAACAATACCTGTTTTTGCGGTGTCCAACAAAGGTGTAGCCGAGTCCATAGTTAATACCAGGGAGAACGGCGTAAACATGATCTTTTCAAAGCCCATTGATTACGGCTTGCTGTTTTTGAAAATGCATGAATTTATGAGTTAATGAGTTAATGCTAATACTATTCATAGCTGAAAAAAGGGCATAAAAATAAAGCTGAGAAAGGGACTTGAACCCTCGACCTACTGATTACGAATCAGTCGCTCTACCGACTGAGCTATCCCAGCTTGTTTTCACACCCTATTACTATACAGAGTAAAGATGAAATTGTCAATCTTTTTTTGAATATACAAAAGTAATGGAAAAGAGACAGAACATATGAAAATATCGTTAGGTGAAAAAGTTAATTATTTATCCAAATGTCCTTATTGCGGGACACCCAGAGCCGAAGGAGCGGAGAAATGTGTTAATTGCGGAAAAAGCTTATTGGAAATAACCGAAAAAGACACTTCTGTTCCGGATGAGGACAAGGATGTAGCACTTTACCAGGCCAGAAGCGACAAAAGTGCTTCCGAGAATCTGAAGGAGCTCAAAGGAAAGAGCAAGTTCAGATACTTTATGGATTACTATTTCGGAAAGGTAGTTTTAGGACTTATCATAGCCGCATTGGTCGGAGGTCTGTTATATACTTTTTTAAAGCCGAGACAGACGCCTGTAATGTATGCAACGATCGTAGTATCACCGTTTACACCTACAGGTTATGATCAGGTCATGGCGGATCTCGAGGATATGCTTATAACAGATCCCAGACATCAGAATGTGGTACTTGATATCTGCAGTTCGCTGGTAGCGGACTATAACTCGGGTATGGCCTTTATGATGCATATGGCAGCTGGAGAGGTCGATCTGCTCATATGCTCCAAGGACGAGCTTAAGTATCAGGTTAACAGTGAGGCACTTGCTCCTGTCAGCAAAATCCTTTCGAAGGAACTTCTTGATAAGATCCCGGATAGTGCAAAGATCACGGTAGTACCTACTTTTCCTCAGGATGACGGAAGCTTTATAGAAGGAGAAGAGGAAGTATATGCGTTAAATATCGAGGAATTCCTTAAAAGGATAAATGGTTTTGATACTTCAAACAAGTACTGTGTGGCAATTACAAGCATCACAGATAAAAAGGAAAACATCGAGAAGGTTATAAAATATATGTTTGACATCAAGTAAAAGTTTAAAATCAAGGAAAATACTGTGTTTATAGCGGGCTTTCTTGTGCATAGTACACAAAACAGGACTTTTATTACACAAAAATAATATACATATTAACCAAAAATTAAAATATTATAAAAAAGTTGTTGATTTATTATAAAAAATAAGTATAATAATAAAATGTTAAGGGCGTCGGACGAACACATTTGGGTGTCGGCTGATGTCTTTATTTTTTTCCGGGGGTGGGTTTATATGGAAATAGAACATAAATATCTGATTAAGGAAATGCCCAAAAATCTTTCAAAGTATAAAAAGAAAGAAATAGAACAGGGATATCTGAACCATACACCGGTGCTCAGGATAAGAAAGAGCAACGATGATTATATATTCACATATAAGTTAAAGAAGGAGAAGGGTTCTGAAAAAACACCCATTTGTAACGAAGAGATCGAGGCACCTCTTACGGAGGAGGCATACGAACATTTAAAGACTAAGGTCGATCATAATCTGATCGTAAAGACCAGATATATAATACCGTATAAAACAGGTGACAAAAAGTACAAGATAGAGCTTGATGTATTTCATGGAAAGCTTGAAGGCCTTGTTTTTGCCGAGGTGGAGTTTGAAAGTGTTGAGGATGCCAACTCATTTAAAAAACCCCGTTGGTTCGGAAAGCGGATCTCGGATGACAAGAGGTATAGGAACGGTTTCCTGACCACACAGGAAAATCTTGATTGTTTTAAAGAGTAAAAAAAACTTGAAATTTTTTAACAAAAGTGTCATACTGTTTATTGAATTTTTTTATTAAAAAGATATTCGGGAGGCGGATATATGTCACGACTTTATATTCCGGAGAGTTATTCATCGGGACTGAGCATTAAAGAGACTCAGCATGCTATTAAGTACATTAAAGATCATTTTGAGCGTCAGCTTGCAAAACAGCTTAATCTTACCAGAGTTTCGGCACCTCTTTTTGTAAGACCCGAATCGGGACTTAATGATAACCTTAACGGAGTTGAGCGCCCTGTTAATTTTGATATAAAGGATCTTGGCGGAGCAAATGTGGAAGTAGTACATTCCCTTGCAAAGTGGAAGAGAATGGCGTTAAAGGATTACGGATTCGGTTACGGTGAGGGACTTTACACCGATATGACCGCCATCAGACGTGATGAAGAGCTTGATAATCTTCATTCGATCTATGTTGATCAGTGGGACTGGGAGAAGATAATCCTTAAGGACGAGAGAAACGTGGATACACTTAAAGGTGTGGTAAGAAGCATCTTCCAGGCGCTTAAGGATACAGAGCATTATATAGCAGATAAGTATTCATATATTAAGGAAATACTTCCTGATGAGATTTCCTTCGTGACCACTCAGGAGCTTGAAAATATGTGGCCCGATGCTACACCGAAGGAGCGTGAGAACAATATCTGCCGTCTGAAAAAAGCAGTATTCCTTATGCAGATCGGTGACAAGCTCGCTTCGGGAGAAAGACATGACGGACGTGCTCCCGACTACGATGACTGGCAGCTTAACGGCGATATACTTGTTTACTATCCTGTACTGGATTCTGCATTTGAGATATCTTCCATGGGTATCAGAGTTGATGAGACTTCTTTGGCAGAGCAGCTTAAAAAGGCCGGATGCGAGGAACGTGCAGAGCTTCCTTTCCAGAAGGCAATACTTAATAAAGAGCTTCCTTATACAGTAGGCGGTGGTATCGGTCAATCCAGAATGTGCATGTACTTCTTAAGAAAAGCACATATCGGTGAGGTTCATTCTTCAGTATGGCCCGATGAGATGAAGAAGCAGGCTTTGGAAGCAGGTATTCAGATTTTATAATAGGTTACGGATCATCCCGGCAGCATACTGCCGGGATTTCTTGTTGCTAAAAAAAATGTTGCTAAAACGATACAAATCGGGTAAAATAGATGCGTATTGTTTGTGATTATTTTTATCGCGGGGGAGGCGACAGAAATGATTCTAAAACCGGTAGTGATACCAAAAGAAAAAAAAGGGGACTTTTATCAGAGTAAATATGATCATTTTAAAAACCTGACATTATGGGTTGTGACTGTTTCATGTATTGTTGAAATGACATTCTTTGTTTCGGATTGCAGCGCAGTATTAGGTTTTTCAAAGGAGACATTTTTACCCCGATTTGCTGTTTTGATCCCACTTATCTTATATCTGATAGCATTCAGATATGTATCATCATATAAGTTGATGACGCCATTTTCTTATATAATGGTACATGCGTGCATGTTATCTGTAATATGGGTAGGGCACAACATAAGAAATATAACCAATTTAAGAGAAAGCTTTCTGCTCATGACGCTGATGCTCCTTGTAGTAGGTATCAGTGCGCCCAGGAGGATGCATGTTTTCTTCCATGTGCTGATGATCGGTGAATTTGTTCTTGCATATTTTTATGCGGGTCTCACCGGGATAGATACATTTATCTCGTTGGACGGAGCAGCACTTGTGTCTGTATGTGCTTTTGAGTACATATTCGAGAATGCATATGCGGAGCAGTATAATACACAGAAAAAGCTGGAAGATATCTCACTTCATGATCAGCTCACCGGAGCATTCAACAGGACCAAACTTAAAATGCTCTGTATGGAAGATACTGAAGAGCTTGTATTCAAGAATGCCGGGTTTATATTGCTCGATATTAATGATTTCAAAAAGATAAATGAGAATTTCGGACATGATACCGGTGACAGGATCATAAAAGAGCTGTATAAAGGTATCACCATTTGTACCAGACTTGATGATGTATGTATCCGTATGGGTGGTGAGCAGTTCCTTATACTTGTACCCAACCAGGGTCTGGCCCGCACCAAGGAGATAGGAGAGCGTATCAGAGGATACGTTGCCAAAGCAACCGATTTCCCCTGCACCTTCAAAGTATCGGTCGGTGTAGCCATATATAAGGGCGGAGATTATCATGTAACCATTAACCTTGCCGACAAAGCTTTAAGATTTGCAAAAGAAAACGACGTCGACATGGTAGTAGCGTATGAAGATATGTGAAATAGTTACTATTCACGGCAGCGCGGTCATGAATGCCTGTCGCAAGTTTACTTGCAGACAGGTATACTGACCGCGTATGCCTTGTAGGCTGGACAAAACGCACGAATAAACAAGAGCCGCTATAGCGGCGACTCACGGCGAAGCCGGGAGGTTTATGAGTGAGTTTTGGGCAGACGTGAATAGTAACTATGATCGAAACATGTAGGCCGGATAAAACGCACGAGGTTCCTCAATGGGTTCAAACCATAAACTTAAACTCCTATACCTCAAGACACTCCTGCTTGAAAAAACCGACAAGGATCATGGACTAACCATGCAGGAGATCTTGGACGAGCTTGAAAAGAATGATATAAAAGCCGAGAGAAAAGCCATATACCGTGATCTGAAAACTTTGGAAGACTCGGGACTTACCGTAAAAAAGAAAAAGAGAGGCAAAGAATACACGTATCGCGTCGAAAAACGTGAGTTTGAACTGGCGGAGCTTAAACTGCTCGTAGATGCGATCCAGTCCTGCAGATTCATAACTGAAAAGAAATCCGGTGAACTTATCGGAAAACTCGAAGGATTATGCAGTAAAAACGAGGCAGGAAAGCTTCAGAGACAGGTATATGTTTACGGACGTATCAGGTCCATGAACGAGAGCATCTATACAAGCGTAGATACCATCTATAATGCCATAGGTGACAACCGTATGATCAAATTTCAGTACGGCAGCTGGAACCTGAAAAAAGAACTTGAGTTAAAAAAAGGCGGAGCCTTTTACAATATCAGTCCATGGGCTCTGGCATGGACCAATGAAAACTATTATATGATAGGTTTCGACAATGAAGCCGGTATCGTAAAACACTACAGAGTCGACAAAATGTCCAAGATATCGGTGACCGAAGAAAAAAGATACGGTGCAGAGTTCTTTAAGAGTTTTAACCTTGCCGATTATACCAGAAAAAACATAAGCATGTATGAAGGCGAGGAACGTACCGTTACCATAGAGATAGAAAATGAGATACTGGGTGTTTTTATCGACAGATTCGGTAAAAATGAGATAACGGTCATCCCCGGAAAAGACGGAAAAAGCCTTATCAGGTTTTCTGCAAATATCAACCCGCAGCTTATCGGATGGATATTTTCACTTGGGGAAAAAGCAAAAGTGGTCGGACCGGAATCGGTGCTTAAGAGCGTTAAAAAGACGATCCTTGATCTAAATAAAATGTATACGGATAAATGAAAGGCTTTATGAAATGATACACGTAGTTACAGCCGTGATAATCATGATAGTTCTGCTTTTGCTGTACGGAACTATGATGCTCTTCACGGATTATATTAAAATATCTTCATACCTTAAAGGTGTGTTCCTTAACTGCATATGGTTTCTTGTGGCTGAAGGATATGGAGAATACGAAATATATTACCCTGAGATATTCGAAAACAGATGGCTTAATTTCTTTATAATGAATGTGGCTATACTGCTTTTGGTATTTGAGGTTTCAAAGTATATCAAGCTCAGAAATGCATTCCTTGTATCGTTTGGTACTGCCGAGCACCTTATCGTGGCATTTATGATCATGAATTTCTGCGGTGGGTTCCCCGGATGGGCTGCTTCGATATTCTATACCGTATCGGCCCTTATAGTTCTCGGAATACATATTTCGGCCATCTACGGCGGGAAAAATACCTCGACGGAAAGCTTTATGTCAAGGTTCCTTGCGGGTATACTCCTGATGCCGGCACCTTTTATCATTACATCGGGCTGTCTTATGCTCATCGATTCCAATAAAGGGAAAACGATCGAGGCAGAACCCTTTATGGATTTTGTTTACCGTGTGTTTGATTTCATTAAGGATCCCGAGTATAACTATTCGGGTGAACTCATGATATCGGGCCTTAATTATACAAGGCAGATGTTCCTTACTTCTCTTATTGTAGCCATCATAGTCCTTGTAGTTTATCTCATCGTAGATTCTACAGTTGATTACAGGATGGGCTTAAAGGAAAAGCACAGGACCAAGACCGAGGCAGAAAAGGAACGCGTAAGAGCTGAGATATCATCACGTATCCATGCCCAGCTTGAAAAGATCGATTCCTGTATGTCATATATAAGTACAAATTATAAAGTACTAAAGGTTGCCGATCAGGACATGAAAGTGTTAAGATCGCTTTATGATGAGGCTACCAGGATAAAATACAGTTATAACGGAGCGGCCAGCGGACCTATTTTAAAGAGAGTTACCGATATAAAGACCGAGATCTATATGATAAGGGATAAGATACTGGCAGGCGAAAGCAAAGATGCTGCAGCGGAGGAAGAAGCAAAAGCTGCGGAGGATATGCAGAAGAAAAAGCAGGAGCGTAATCCTGAAGTCGGATATTTTAATGGTTGTACTACCGAGGATGAGATCAAAAAGCGTTACAGGGATCTTTGTAAGGTATTTCATCCTGATTCCGATAACGGCGATCAGGAGACCTTCCTTAAGATCAAAGAAGATTATGAGGCGCTTCTTGGTGGGATAACAGCA
The DNA here is from genome assembly GCA_017620375.1 of Lachnospiraceae bacterium. Taxonomy (GTDB): domain Bacteria; phylum Bacillota; class Clostridia; order Lachnospirales; family Lachnospiraceae; genus RUG11977. Next base: position 4,662 of record JAFZQN010000139.1, on the reverse strand, counting down.
GAAACAACTGAAAATGCACCTGTTTCGTAAATGAATAAACAAAAAGAAAACCGGACATCTGATGTCCGGTTTTTTAGTAGCGAGAGGGGGATTCGAACCCTCGACACCGCGGGTATGAACCGCGTGCTCTGGCCAACTGAGCTATCTCGCCACAGTTATATTACTGAATGGGACCTACAGGGCTCGAACCTGTGACCCTCTGCTTGTAAGGCAGATGCTCTCCCAGCTGAGCTAAGATCCCACGTGCGTCAACAAAAGCCATTATATAGTCTGACAAAGTATTTGTCAAGCATTTTTTCTTAAGATTTTAAAATAATTCAATTGACAACCGGTAAGGGTTTATGATAACATAGTTCGGAAGGAGGTTGGACATGAAAACTTTACTTTCAAACGCCAAAGTATTTACCCACGGTAGCTTCTTAGAGACGAATGTTCTTATAGAAGATGGTGTGGTTTTTTCTTTATCCGACTCTATCGACGTATTAGCGGCAGACCCTTCTGTCGGTGTTATTGATTATTCCGGAAAATACATTTTCCCCGGTTTCGTTGATGTGCATGTGCATTTTCGCGAGCCGGGTTTTTTATATAAAGAGGATATAGCTACCGGGTCGAAAGCGGCAGCACATGGAGGGTATACACACGTATTTACCATGCCTAACTTAAATCCGGTGCCTGACAGCATAGAAAACATGAACGAAGAGCTGAAAGCCATTCATGAAAAGGCCTGTGTAAAGGTATATCCCTATGCGTCCATAACCAAGGGTGAAAAGGGCGAGGAACTTGTGGACTTTGAGGAAATGACGGAGTATTTCGAACTGCTCGATGACGGAAGGACCGATGACTTTGAAAAGAAAACACATTCAGGTGCCATAAGGCTTGCCGGGTTCTCGGATGACGGTACCGGAGTCGAGGGGGCTGACCATATGGAAGAAGCCATGACCAGAGTGGCAGCATTAGGCGGCATCATATCGGCGCATTGTGAGATAAAAGGCATATTGGGCGGCAAAAACGTTCATGACGGAGTACTCGCAAAAGAACTCGGATACCGGGGTATATCTTCCGAAAGTGAATGGAAGATGGTAGAAAGAGACATAGCCTTAAGTAAGGAAACAGGCTGCAGATATCACGTATGTCATGTATCCACAAAGGAAAGCGTGGAGCTTATCCGCAATGCAAAAAAAGAAGGTGTGGATATCACCTGTGAGACAGGACCTCACTACCTACTCTTAAACGATGAGGATGTGCTGGCAGAAGTTCTGAAGGATAAGGCAGCAGATAAAAGCGATAATAAAACAAAATACGGTCTCGGAAGGTTCAAGATGAATCCTCCCATAAGAAGTGAGGAAGACAGAAAAGCACTTATAGAGGGCATAAAGGACGGGACGGTCGACATGATCGCTACAGACCATGCTCCGCATTCGTTTGAGGAAAAGTCAAAGGGCTTTGACGGGCCCATGGGAGTGGTAGGACTCGAGTGTGCATTCCCGGTACTTTACACAGGACTTGTAAAGACAGGTGTCATAAGTTTAGAAAAGCTTATTGACTTAATGAGCATAAAGCCTTCGGAAAGGTTTGATGTGGAGCATGGTATAGAAGTCGGTATGCCCGCTGATCTTACGGTATTCGACCTTGATGAAGAGTACGTGATCGATCCCGACACCTTTGCATCAAAAGGCAGATTCACACCTTTTGACGGAAGAAAAGTGTTTGGAAGATGCATAGCCACTTATGTAGACGGTAAAACGGTGTTTTAAAGACAGGTAAGATATTTAAGGAGTAAAACGTGGATAATATAATAAAAAAAGAACTCGATCAGGAGCTTACGATAGTTTCTAACGAACAGATAGCAGACAAGGTATTTAAGATGAGGCTTAAGGGCGACACATCACTTTTAACCGCCCCGGGCCAGTTTATAAATATAAAGCTGACAGGCTTTTATTTAAGACGCCCGATCTCGGTATCCGACTATGACAGTGAAGGACTTACCATCATATATAAAGTGGTAGGAAATGGCACGGACCTGCTTAGTACCATGAAATCAGGAGAAAAACTAATGTGCCTTATGGGACTCGGAAACGGATTTGACACCGCAGCCTGCGGGGATCATGTGCTCTTGGTAGGCGGTGGAGTCGGCACACCTCCCATGTACGGACTGGCAAAAGAGCTGTTAAAGCAGGGGAAGCGTGTAAGCGTAGTACTTGGTTTCAACTCAAAGACCGATGTCTTTTATGATAATGAATTTAAGGCATTGGAAAGGGAGATACCGGGCAGCAGTGTGGAGGTAAGAGTATCTACGGTGGATGGAAGTTACGGTACCAAAGGTTTTGTAACGGATTGTCTTACCGGCCTTGATGACGTAACAGACTACTGTGCATGCGGCCCTATGCCGATGTTAAAGGCACTTTACAGATACTATGACCAAAAGATAACCGGTCAGCTCAGTTTTGAAGAGAGAATGGGCTGCGGCTTCGGAGCATGTGTAGGCTGCTCGATAAGTACCAACAGCGGATTCAAAAAGGTATGTAAGGACGGTCCGGTATTCTCGAGCGAAGATGTAATATTGTAAGAAAAGACAGAGGAGATAAAAATGGCAGATATCAGTACAGAGCTAAGCGGGATAAGGCTTGACAATCCCATAATACCGGCCAGCGGAACATTCGGCTTCGGCGCAGAGTTCAGTCATCTGTATGACATAAATATACTGGGTTCGTTCTCATTCAAAGGTACTACCAAAGAACCCAGATTCGGAAATCCCACACCCAGAATAGCAGAATGCCGCGAAGGAATGATCAATTCGGTAGGTTTGGCAAATCCGGGTATAGATAAGGTAATATCGGAAGAGCTCCCCGCACTAAGAGAAATCTTTCATAAACCCATAATTGCAAATATCAGCGGTTTTTCTGTAGATGAATACAAATACTGCTGCGAAAAGATAAATAAAGAAGACCAGGTGGAGATCATCGAGGTCAATATCAGCTGTCCGAACGTACATGCGGGCGGTATGGCGTTCGGTACCAGTCCTGATGCGGCAGCAGAGGTTACAGCTGCGGTAAAGTCAGTTACGGATAAGCCGGTATACATGAAGCTGAGCCCCAATGTTACCAGCATTACGGATATAGCAAAAGCCTGCGAAGCGGCGGGAGCAGACGGCATAAGCCTTATCAATACACTGCTTGGCATGAGGATAGATATAAGACGCGGACGTCCCGTGATAGCCAATAAGATGGGCGGTTTTTCAGGGCCTGCCATCTTCCCTGTGGCTGTACGTATGGTATATCAGGTATATGATGCAGTAAATATCCCTATCATAGGTATGGGCGGTGTATCTACTGCTGAAGACGTAATAGAGATGATGATGGCGGGCGCTTCCGCAGTACAGATAGGTGCACAGAACCTTGTGGATCCTTATGCATGTCCCAAGATCATAGAGAGACTTCCTAAGCTCTGCGAAGAACTTAAGATTGATAAGATATCAAACATCATCGGTAAGGCACACGGTTGATAAAATAATAATATATAAAAAAGAATACGGGAGGACATCAACATGGAAAAGAAAAGAGATGTTATCATTGCCTGCGATTTCGCAAGTGCAGAAGAAACCTTGGCGTTTCTTGACAAATTTACAGACGTAAAGCCGTTTGTAAAGATCGGAATGGAGCTCTACTATGCAGCCGGGCCCGATATGGTAAGACAGATAAAGGCCAGGGGACACAAGATCTTCCTTGATCTTAAGCTTCATGACATACCCAACACAGTTAAAAAGACCATGGCAGTCCTTTCAAAGCTTGATGTTGACATGACAAACCTTCATGCGGCAGGTACCAAGGCCATGATGGAAGCAGCACTCGAAGGCCTCACCAGACCCGACGGTACCAGACCCCTGCTTATCGCCGTAACACAGCTTACATCTACAGACGAGCAGAGAATGAGAGAAGAACTTCTCATCAACGCAACTCTTCCCGAGACAGTAATGCACTACGCAGAAAATGCTAAGGATGCAGGCCTTGACGGTGTAGTATGTTCACCCTTGGAGGCAGCCATAGTAAAGGAAAGATGCGGAAAGAACTTTATAACGGTAACACCCGGTGTAAGATTCGCAGACAGTGCTAAGGACGATCAGAGACGTATTATGACACCTGCACAGGCAAAAGAAATCGGCTCAGACTACATAGTAGTTGGCAGACCTATTACCCAGGCACCCGATCCCGTGGCAGCCTACAAGAGATGCGTTGAAGAGTTTGTATAATAGCAAGTGAGAAAATCCCAAAGACTTGCATGCTCGCATGCAAAGTCTTGAGGATATTACAGGAGACAAAATGAAAAACTTATTAAGTATAACTGATCTTACCACCGCCGAGATAGACGATCTGATCGAAAAGGCACAGGATATCATCAAGCATCCGGCAGATTACCGTGAGAAATGCAAATATAAAAAGCTCGCAACACTGTTCTTTGAACCTTCAACCCGTACCAGACTTTCATTTGAAGCAGCCATGATAGATTTAGGCGGCAGAGTAATGGGTTTCTCGGAGGCACAGGCCAGCTCGGCAGCCAAGGGCGAGAGCGTAGCGGATACCTGCAGGACGGTAGGATGTTATGTGGATATCATTGCAATGCGTCATCCTAAGGAGGGTGCTCCTTTAGTTGCATCAATGCATGCAG
>JAFZQN010000138.1 GCA_017620375.1 Lachnospiraceae bacterium | reverse complement strand
CCGCGGCGTACCGAGTACCACATAGCTATAGTACCCTGAGCCGAAGTGCCTCTTGTTCTTGCGTCACGCACTATACGACGGATAAGACGTGTGGTAGTAGTAGGTATTCTGTTATGCTCATCGATGTTCAGCTGTGTAAGTGCGCTGATATAGATCTTGAACTTACTTTCCTTTGGAAGTGAGTATGACAGAGCATCGTTTAATCCGTGTATACCTTCAAGCACCAGTATATCTCCATCCTCAAGCTTCAAGGTGTTGCCCTTGTACTCACGTCTTCCTATCTTAAAGTTAAATGTCGGCATCTGTACGGTCTCGCCCTTAAGAAGTGCCAGCATATCCTTGTTAAAGCCTTCGACATCTATCGCTTCCAGGCACTCGAAGTTATAGTTTCCGTTCTCGTCCTTGGGAGTATCCTCACGGTTCTTGAAATAATTATCAAGTGCTACCGGATGGGGCCTAAGGCCCAATGTACGAAGCTGTATTGAGAGTCTGTGTGAAAAGCTTGTCTTTCCCGAAGAAGAAGGACCTGCTATCATGACGAACTTAACGCCGCCCCTTGACTTTATCTGCTCGGCGATATCGCCTATCCTCTTCTCCTGCAGAGCTTCCTGCACCAGGATCATGTCTTCGATATTGCCGTTACATATCTGCTCGTTCAGATCGCCTACTGTCTCGAGGCCCATAACCTTGCCCCACTCATTTGCTTCATGCTGAGTCTTAAAAAGAAGAGGTCTGTCTTCATAATCAGCCACTGTAGTCGGATCCGATACATCGGGAAGAAGTAAAAGGAAACCGTCTGCATAGAGCATTAAGTCAAATACCTTAAGGATACCGGTGGAAGCCGGCATATATCCGTAAAAATAATCCTTAAAGCCGTCAAGCTCGTAATAATTTGTCGAAGAAGCGCTTCTGTATTTGAAAAGCTTCTCCTTATCGTGCATGCCGAGATCCCTGAACATCTTTATCGCTTCAGATGTGGGAGCGGACTTCTTTAATATAGGAAGGTCTGCATCGGCAAGCTCACGCATTTCCTGCTTTACTTTATTAAGCAGTTCGTTAGAAAGAGCTTCCTTTCCTTCATAATCACAGTATACTGCTTTTCCGAGAGTATGCTCTACCGAGATCTTTTTGATCTTATCTTTACCAAGTACATTGTAAAAAGCTTTAAGCATAAGGAAAATAGCACCTCTTACATACGTGTCATTTCCGACGGAATCCTTGGTGGTCACAAACTCAACCTTGCTTCCGTCCGCTATTTTTTTGTGAAGCTCACAAAGCTTTCCGTTTACAGTCACAAGTATGATGTCGCCATCAACCTTTTCCTTGTAATCCTTTGCTATCTCGGCATAAGTTGCCCCCTGCTCATACTCTACCGTTACCCCAAATACATTAACCTTACAATCAGCCATCCTTCTCTCCTTGTATACGTTATTGTAATTATTTTACTTATAAAACTCCAAGGCTTTTGATATCTGTTCCTTCTCTTTTTCAAAAAAAGCCCTGCGTTCTATGCTTTCTTCCGATCCTTTCTCCGATATCCGGTCTAAGATCCTTTGATTTTTCTCTTTTAATATAAGAAGAACTTCGTATAAGATCTCATTTTTACCTAAAAGCAGATACTCTCCGAACTCATCATATACGGATTGAATGAAGCCGTCTGCCTGTTTGCGTTGCTGCTCCCCGTATACTACCTTCATTGATGTGTAAAACTTTCCGAACTCCTTACACATCTTTTCCTCTATGATGCAAAATCCGTGTTCCCTTAAGAACTTTCTTACCATTCCCAGGTCCGACTGTGGCTGAAGTATCATCTCTTTTGCGGCCTTTGCTTTTTCAAGACCACGCTCAAGTATCTGCACGGTAAGCGTACCGCCCATACCGGCTATGATGATCGTATCCGTTTCTCCGGGTGAAAGTGCATCGAGTCCGTCCGAAAGCCTGGTCTTTATCTGCTCATCGAGTCCGTACAGCCTTATATTGGCTTCGGCATGTGAAAGCGGTCCGGGTCTCACATCCATAGCGATCGCTTTCGGTACTCCGTCATGCTTTACGAGCCATATACAGGTGTGGGCATGATCACAGCCCACATCTGCCACGCTCGAGCCTGTCGTCACCATCCCAGCCGACATGGCAAGACGTTCCGACAGTTTTATATTATCTCTGTGTTCCATATTTTCTTTGATTTTACCGCGCTATACGTCGCACGGACCGGCAGTCATCACCCTTCGTGTGACGACGATTACTGCTCTAAGAAATCCCTAAGCTTTCTGCTGCGGCTGGGATGTCTCAGCTTTCTTAAGGCCTTAGCCTCGATCTGTCTGATACGCTCACGTGTTACATCGAACACCTTACCAACCTCTTCAAGAGTTCTTGCACGTCCGTCATCAAGACCGAATCTAAGTCTGAGTACTCTCTGCTCACGGTCTGTAAGTGTACCGAGTACGTCAAGCAGCTGCTCCTTAAGTAATGTATAAGCTGCTGCATCCGCAGGCATAGGTACATTATCGTCCTGGATGAAGTCACCAAGGTGGCTGTCTTCCTCCTCACCGATAGGAGTCTCTAACGATACTGGCTCCTGTGAGATCTTCTGGATCTCTGCCACACGCTCAACCGGCATCTTCATCTCACGGGCTACTTCCTCCTGGGTAGGTTCACGACCTAACTCCTGAAGCAGAGTTCTCTGGGTACGCATCAGCCTGTTGATGGTCTCTACCATATGTACAGGGATTCTGATGGTACGTGCCTGATCGGCGATAGCTCTGGTGATAGCCTGTCTGATCCACCATGTAGCATAGGTACTGAATTTGTAACCCTTGTTGTAATCGAATTTTTCCACAGCCTTGATAAGCCCGAGGTTACCTTCCTGGATAAGATCAAGGAACTGCATACCGCGGCCTACATAACGCTTGGCTATGGATACAACAAGTCTTAAGTTTGCCTCAGCCAGTCTCTTCTTTGCTGCCTCACCGGCATCGATCTTCTTCTGGCCTTCCTTCTTTAAAGAAGCAAGCTTCTTTGTAAGTTCTTCCTTTGCCTCAGGACTTTCGGGTTTGCGCAGCTTCTTCTCTATCTCATGACAGCGCTGCTTATAGGAATCTCCCTCCTCAATGACCTGGGCCAGATGGATTTCCTCATCCGCACTTAAGAGCTGTACCTTACCTATTTCCTTAAGATACATTCTTACCGGGTCCTCGATGCTGACGCCTTCGGGTACGGACAGGTCAATATTCTCGATATCGATATCTTCTTCATCATCGCTGATAAGGTCGATACTGTCCAGAATATCGTCATCCGATACTGTCTCTCTTAAGACATCCACACCGTTGTTGTCCAGGAAGTCATAAATGTGATTGATCTGATCCTCATTCAGCTCCATATCGCTGAAAAAATCATTGACTTCCTGATACTCCAGGACATTTTTCTTTTTCTTTGCCATGCTCAGTAATTCTCTGAGCTTTTCCTGGAATTTCTGCTGTAACTGCTGATCCATCTTTCGTGGCACTGCTGTTACAAGGGTGTATTTTGCAGCTTTTTCCTAAGGTTTTCGAGGCTGTCTTCATTCATGAGCAGTTCATTTAGTTTTGCTCCGTCTCCCGTTTTCATCGCTTCCTCGACCTCACGGTCATATGCTGCTTTCTTTACGCCCGTAACGTAATCCGCAAATGCCATCCTCCTTTCGTCTTCGCTTGTCTCTTCAAAATCATCAGAGGTCATCAGTATGTCCGCCACCGTTTTCTGCTCATCTGCAGATTCAAATTTTTCTACTATTCTGGCGCCCACTGTCGCTCCGACTCTTTCATAATCATTTGATAAATACTCGAATATGCGTCTTTCAACTTCCCCGGAAAAATCCTCTTTTTTAAGGATATCCTTTACTCCAAGGTACGCATTTTTATTGCATACGAGCATGTTGAGCAGGCTGTATTCGGCCTTCTTCTGGGCCGCCTCAGGCTTTATCTCACGTCTTGCTTTAGCCCTTTCCTTTTCACGCTCGTTGTTTTCTTTAACCTTTAAAGCCGCCCCGATGCTGTTGACCAGTCTTTTAAGTTCCACCGGGTCGATGTTGTACTTTTTCGCTGCCGCCTCTATGTGATTGTGGCGTGCCAGCGGATCGTCCATGGCCGCTATGGTCTCGGCTATCTTATGATCGAACTGCGTCTTTGAATCCGGATCCTGCATATCGTGTGTCTCTTCCAGTATCCCGGCT
>JAFZQN010000137.1 GCA_017620375.1 Lachnospiraceae bacterium | reverse complement strand
TTAATTAAAACTATAACTATATGAAATATGCAAAATCCGATAAATCTGCGATGTGGCAATATATATCGGGGGATGCCCGTTCTTTGAAACGTGACAAAAAGACCGTCCTCTTTGTCACATTTAGGGGTTAAGGAATCGGGAGTTTTGTCCGATATAATACGTAGGAATGTATCATTACATCTATGCAAATCTACTGTCGGTGCGATATGAAGTGCCATACGCACTGTTTCTAGACTATCTTAAGCCCCTGGCAGGATGCCGTATTTCGGGGCAGGTTCAAGGATGAACGAAAAAAATGTGTTGAATATTTGTCATTTTTCGTGTATAATGCTATGAAGGCTTTTTGTCGCTTAATATAAGAAAAGTGATGACAAATCGAGGGCCATAGAAAGAGGAGACAACATGTTCAGCACGGATATAGGAATAGATTTAGGTACTGCCAGTGTGCTTGTATATATAAAGGGAAAGGGCGTAGTATTAAAGGAGCCCTCGGTAGTGGCATTTGACAGGGAGACCAATAAGATCAAAGCCATAGGCGAGGAAGCCCGCTTGATGCTCGGCCGTACTCCCGGAAATATAGTAGCCGTACGTCCTTTAAGACAGGGCGTTATCTCCAACTATACGGTTACTGAAAAAATGCTAAAATACTTCATCCAGAAGGCAGTCGGCAAAAAGCGCTTTAAGATCATAAGCGTATGCGTGCCCAGCGGAGTTACCGAAGTAGAAAGAAAAGCAGTAGAGGATGCTACTTATCAGGCAGGTGCCCGTGAAGTAGCCATTATAGAAGAGCCCATAGCAGCAGCTATCGGTGCAGGCATAGATATTTCAAAGCCCCAGGGCAACATGATAGTTGATATAGGCGGTGGTACCACCGATATAGCAGTTATCTCTTTGGGCGGCACTGTTGTAAGTGCTTCCATAAAGACAGCGGGCGATGATTTTGATGAAGCCATAGTAAGATACATGAGACAGAAGCATAATCTTCTGATAGGTGAAAGAACCGCAGAAGATATAAAGATAAAGATCGGCTCGGTATACCGCAGACCCGAATCAGTATCGATGGATGTCAGAGGAAGAAACCTTGTTACAGGCCTTCCTAAGACCATATCGGTTACATCTGAGGAGACCGAGGAAGCCTTGGCCGGTGCTACAGGCCAGATAGTTGATGCTATTCACGGTGTACTTGAAAAGACTCCGCCCGAGCTTGCTGCGGACATAGCAGACCGCGGTATCATACTTACGGGTGGCGGCTCACTTCTTAACGGTCTTGAGGACCTCATAGAAGAGAAGACAGGTATCACTACCATGACAGCGGACGATCCGCTTACAGCTGTAGCCATCGGAACAGGAAAATACGTAGAATTTATCAGCGAACGTAAAATGAAGTAAGATCGGGAGGAAAAGCCCATGCTCAGAAGCCTGTATACCGGATGGACCGGAATGTATAACCAGCAAAAACGTCTTGATGTTATATCCAACAATATGGCCAACGCCACCACTGTCGGCTATAAAAAGGAATTCGCCACAAGCCAGAGCTTTGACGAAATGTTAGCCATCAAAATAAGGGACAGCTCGGAAGGCTGGCGTCAGAGAAGCATAGGCGATGTGAGCTTAGGCGCAAAAATAGGCGAGATCCATACAGATTTTACGCAAGGATCGCTCCGTCAGACGGAAAATACATATGACCTTGCAATAGACGGAAAAGGATTTTTCAAGGTTAACGTGACTGACCGCGAGGGAAATGTCAATGAGAGCTATACCAGAGCCGGTATGTTCCATATGACTTTTGACGGATATGTGGTAGACGCAAATGGCAACCATCTCCAGTCGGAATCGGGCGATCTTCAGATACCGCTCGACGCACAGAATGTGGTGATCGATACCCGCGGTTATGTATTTGCGGACGGCGAGATCATAGACAGAGTAGTACTTACCGATTTTGAAGATTACGATTACCTCAAAAAATATCAGGACACATATTACCGCCCGGTAGCAGGTGCCACAGAGAAAGAAGCTGAGGCAAACATAAGGCAGGGTTATACCGAGCAGTCAAATATATTGGTAGTAAATGAGATGGTAGACCTTATAGCTACGACCAGAGCATATGAGGCCAACCAGAAAGTTATAAAAGCAGCTGATTCCGTAATGGAGCAGGCAGCCAACTCTGTAGGTAGGGTACAATAAATGTTGTTAACTAGGTGACCGCATAATCTTTAAAAGGAGGTCCGGCATATGATAAGAGCTTTATGGACAGGCGCGTCGGGCATGAACGCCCAGCAGGTAAGTCTGGATAACATTGCCAACAATCTTTCAAATGTTAATACTATAGGATTTAAAAAGCAGAATACCGAGTTCTCGTCACTTTTATATCAGAAGCTTCAGAGAAAGCAGACCGATAACAACGGCGATCCCAAGCCTGTCATAGCACAGGTGGGTACCGGTGTAAGAGTAAGCAGCCTTACATCCGTATTTACTCAGGGCATCATGCAGGAGACAGGAAAAGACACTGATTTCTGTATCGAAGGAAAAGGTCTGTTCAGGATCATGCTTCCTAACGGGACCGAAGCTTATACAAGAAACGGATCCTTCCAGCTTTCCATAGAAGGAGACGGTGTTACACTTGCTACATCCGAAGGCTATACGGTGCTTGACAGAGACGGACAGCCCATACACTTTGGCGAGGAATACAATGTAGACAAGCTTTCCGTAGATGATTACGGTGGATTCAATTATATAGATGAGGAAGGCAACCAGTACAGCCTGGGCATCACTATTGGACTCGCACAGTTCAATAATCCCGCCGGCCTTGATAAGCTTTCCGACAGTTACTTTATAGAATCTCCCAACTCAGGTTCACCGAGGTATGAAGGCGATGATACAAGCCTCGTAATGAGCAAGGTACACGCTCAATATCTTGAAGGCTCCAACGTACAGACCATAGACGAAATCGTAAACCTTATCACCACTCAGCGTGCCTACGAGATGAGTTCCAAAGTCATCTCCGCCGCCGACGACATGATGCAGCAGGCCAACAACCTGAGATAATAATGAGGGAGGCCATTAAAAAATTTCGTGCAAGCTTGCTTGTAAAGAAATTTTTACAATGGCTGACCGATAAAACACACCGAGAAGAAGCAGTTTGCGAAGCAAAGTGCGAGATTCGAGGTGTGTTTAGGATTGAGAGAGCGAAGCGAAGCAATCCGCATTATTATCGTAACTACAGAGAATCCATCTAAAACATCACACCGAAGAAGCAGTTTGCGAAGCAAAGTGCGAGATTCGAGGTGCGTTTTGAGGATTGCGAGAGCTTTAGCGGAGCAATCCGCATTATTATCGTACTACATAGAACGCACTTTTAACATACACGTGCACCAAAAAGAGGTATCAAATGAGCATATCAATAGGTAATTCAACCGGTTACGACTCCCTTATATCATCCCTTACCACAGACAACGCTAAATCAAAAGCAGATGCGGGAGCTGTCCTTCAGAGTAAGCTCTCATCCTCAAGGCTTCAGGACGCCACAGACGAAGAGTTGATGGACGTCTGCAAAAGTTTTGAATCATATCTGCTTGAAAAAGTATTGGAGAAAACAAAGAAAACGCTGACCGATTCCGAAGAGGAGGCCTCTCCTTATATGAATATGTTCGGCGATAAGCTGTATCAGGAATATGCCAACCAGATCACCGAGCACAGCGATCTCGGCCTGGCACAGCAGCTTTACAATGCAATGAAACGTGATTTTGGGGCTACGCGTAATGACAACACAGATTGAAGGATGCGTCAATAACATAGTATACAGAAACGAAGAGAACGGTTATACCGTATTTGAGCTTGCCGCTAAGGACAGCACTGATGTGCTGACTTTCGTGGGAAGCTTTTCGTATATTTCGGAAGGCGAATATTTCCGACTTACCTGCCAGGAGACACAGCACAGTGTCTACGGTAAGCAATATAAAGTACTGGAAGCCGAGAGCATCGAGCCCGAGGATGCCGATGCCATGGAAAGATACCTTGGTTCCGGCGCGATAAAGGGTATAGGTAAGGCTCTTGCAAAAAGGATAGTAGCTGAGTTTGGTGACGAGACCTTCCGTGTGATAGAGGAAGAACCCGAGCGCTTGGCCGACATAAAAGGTATCAGCGAGCGTATGGCCAGAGTCATCAGCGAAAACTTCTATGATAAACGCGAACTCAGGAACGCCATGATGTTCCTGCAGAAGTACGGTATCTCATCCACGTTTGCGGTAAAAATATATAAGCAGTACGGTGCGGGCATATACGAGGTCTTAAGAAACAATCCGTACCGACTGGCTGAAGAAGTAAAAGGCATAGGCTTTAAGACCGCCGACGAGATAGCACTCCGGGGCGGTATAAATATAGATTCAAAGTTCAGGACCAGAGCAGGTATACTTTATGTTTTATCCGAGGCAGTGGGACTTGGCCACACATTCCTTCCGGAAAACGAGTTCTATGAGCAGACATGCAAACTGCTTGAAATAGAGCCCGATGCTGTAGAGATGCCATTAGATTCACTTATCATGGACAGAAAAGTCATACCTTCTGACATGCCATTATTAAATAATGCAGAAGGTGACATACGCGACGAAGATGTCATACCGGAAAAGGTCAAATGTTACTATCTGGCTCCCTTCTATTATATGGAGCTGGCGGTAGCCAGGATGCTTCTGGACCTTGATGTAAAGCATAAGATAAAAAGAGATAAAACCGAACGTGCCATAAAAGAGATAGAGGAGAGCCTCTCGGTCGAGCTTGATCCAATACAGAGAGATGCCATATTTGCAGCGGCAGAAAACGGTATACTGATACTTACCGGTGGTCCCGGTACAGGTAAGACTACCACTATCAATGCGCTTATAAGGTATTTCGAGGATGAAGGTCTGGATATACTTTTGGCAGCACCTACAGGCAGAGCTGCAAAGCGTATCACCGAAACTACCGGAAGAGAAGCATCAACCATACACCGTATGCTGCAGATGAAGGGCGGCGTGGAAAGTGATGATTCCGGTACAAAAGATAACAGACACGGAAGCTTTGAGAAAAATGAGACCAATCCCTTAGAGGCAGATGTCATAATAATAGATGAGATGTCCATGGTGGATATATCGCTCATGCACGCACTGCTTCGAGCCATATCTCAGGGCACCAGGCTTGTCATGGTGGGCGATGCCAATCAGCTGCCTCCTGTCGGTGCAGGTAACGTATTAAAGGATATCATCGCATCCGAACGTTTCACCACAGTAAGGCTGACCAAGATCTTCAGGCAGGCTGCGGTAAGCGACATCGTAGTAAATGCCCATAAGATCAACAACGGCGAAGAGATAGCCCTGGACAATAAGAGCAAAGATTTTTTCTTCCTGCAGAGAGAAAACATAAACGATATCAGGGGACTTATCATAGCCCTTGTAAGAGACAAGCTTCCTTCATATGTCAAGGCTTCATCGGGGGATATACAGGTGCTTACTCCCATGCGAAAGGGAGAGCTCGGTGTGGAAAAAATGAACACCGTATTGCAGGAATATCTTAATCCTCCATCACCTTCCAAAAAGGAAAAGGTATACGGTGACATTACCTTCCGTGAAGGCGATAAGGTAATGCAGATAAAGAATAATTACCAGATAGAATGGGAATCGCGTACATCCAGAGGCTTTATAAAGAGCTCGGGTTCGGGCATATTTAACGGCGACTGCGGTATCATCAAGAGTATAAATACTTACGCCGACGAAATGGAGATAGTATTTGATGATGATAAGACCGTATACTATCCGTTCTCGGGACTCGATGAGTTGGAGCTTGCTTATTGCATCACAGTCCATAAGTCACAGGGAAGCGAATATCCTGCAGTAGTCATGCCGCTCCTTTCAGGTCCGTGGCAGCTCTTTAACCGCAACCTTCTGTACACAGCAGTCACCAGAGCAAAGAAATGCGTGACGATAGTTGGAAGCCGTCAGGCGGTATCGTCCATGATAAAGAACGAAAAAGAGCAGAACCGCTACTCGGGGCTTAAGATCCATCTGGAAGAGATGATAGAATAAGCGCCTTAATATTTTACGAAAATTTTACGAAAAGAGTCCGTCCCATCTTGCATTAAAAAATATGTTGGAGTATAATATTGGATAATCTACTTAAAATTTTATATCCGCCCCGCTGTCCGGCGTGCAGAGAACCCATGGAAGACGATGGTTCCCTGATCCATCCGGAGTGCCGGGGAAGGTTTAAACTTATAGAAGAACCAAGGTGTTTCAAGTGCGGAAGGCATATTTCGGAAGAGGAAAAAGCGCTCTGTCCGGAATGTGAAGAGAAAAAGCACAGCTATCAGTACGGTTTCCCGTTATTTGAATATAACGAGACTGCCACAAATGCCATGATAGATTACAAGAAAAACGGCTGGAAGAGCCATGGTGATTTCTTTGCGGAAGAAATGGCACGCGGGCTGGCCTCATATATAAAAAGGCAGAAACCCGAAGTCCTGGTACCGGTCCCTATAACTAAATCCCGATATAACGAAAGAGGTTTTAACCAGTCGGAATATATAGCATATAAACTTAGCGAAAAACTTGGTATCCCGGTGGACAGCGACATCCTGGTACGTACGGGAAAGGCAGTACAACAGAAGGCTCTTTCCGGAAAGGAAAGAAAAGAGAACCGGTTTTACGGCATAGAATGTACCTATGAGAAACTTCCGTACAGAAGAATATGCCTCGTGGACGATGTATATACGACAGGCGGTACGCTCAATGCGTGCACCGAAGCGTTACTGGCGGCAGGAGCCGTTGAAGTGGGATTTATGACGGTATTTGCGGCATATCTATCATAAAAAGGAAGGAAGGTGTATCTTATGGAAGTCAGAACCTGCAAAAACTGCGGCAGAATATACAACTATATAGGCAGGATCACTCCGGTCTGCCCTATCTGCATGAAAGAGCTTGAAGAGAAATTCGAAGCATGCAGAAAATACATAAAGGATAATCCGGGCGCAAATATACAAAAGGTAGCTGATGAAACCGGAGTATCCATGAAGATGATCAAGCAATGGGTCAGAGAAGAACGCCTTACCTTCGCGGAAGGAACACTGGTCGGCATAGAATGTGAAGGATGCGGTAAAAATATACTTACCGGCAGATTCTGTCCACAGTGCAAGACACAGCTTACCAACAGACTTAACAGTGTGATAAAACCCGAACACGGAGCAGATGCTCCGGGAAAGCAGACATCGGCCAAGATGCGGTTCTTAGATGAATAAATAATTACAGATCAAAGGTGACATAAGCAGGCGCGTCGCCCGAGAGTTTTGCCTGCGGTGAGGTAAGTATATGAAAACTTTGATGATAATAGATGATTCTCCGTTTATAGCCATGGAGATAAAAGACATAGTTACAAAAGCAGGCTATGATGTGGTAGCTCATGCCCGTAACGGCGAGACCGGTATAGAAAAATACAGAGAGTTCAGACCGGACGTAGTGACGATCGATATCATCATGCCCGGTATAGACGGTATAGAGACCGCTGCCGAGATAAGAAAGATCAATCCCGAAGCAAGGCTCGTCATGCTCAGTTCCCTGTGCGATGATGACACCATGAAGGAACTTAACGATCTTAACCTGAATTACATAGTTGAAAAACCCATAGATCCCGACAAACTGGTCGAGGCACTTGAAGAAGTATTAAAATAAAATAACATAAAAACGAAAGCGAGGATTAAAAAATGAGCGAGAAACGTCCGGAAACAATGCAGCGTATCACCACACCCGAACTGGCAGAAGCTTTTATAGCTGAGCAGGTAGAGGCTATCAAGGCACAGGTGGGAGACAAGAAAGTACTCTTAGCACTTTCAGGCGGTGTTGATTCATCAGTAGTTGCAGCACTTCTTATCAAAGCTATAGGCAGACAGCTTGTATGCGTACATGTAAACCATGGTTTACTGAGGAAAGGAGAGCCCGAGCAGGTTATAGAAGTTTTCGGAAAGCAGCTCAATGCAAACCTTGTATATGTAGATGCAACAGACAGATTCCTTGACAAACTCGCAGGAGTATCTGATCCCGAGACCAAGAGAAAGATCATCGGCAAGGAATTCATCGATGTATTTGCTGAAGAAGCAAAGAAGCAGGAAGGTATCAAGTTCTTGGCACAGGGTACCATCTATCCTGACATCTTAGAGTCAGACGGTGTTAAGGCTCATCACAATGTAGGCGGACTTCCCGAGGAGCTTGACTTTGAACTTGTTGAGCCCGTTAAGTTTTTATATAAGGACGAGGTACGTGTAGTAGGCAAGCAGCTCGGTCTTCCCGATCAGATGGTATTCCGTCAGCCTTTCCCCGGTCCCGGACTTGGTGTAAGATGCGTAGGCGCTATCACACGTGACAGACTTGAGGCACTTCGTGCAGCAGACGCTATCGTACGTGAAGAGATCGGTAAGCTTACCCCCGTACCGTGGCAGTATTTCTGTGCTATACCTGATTTCGTATCCACAGGTATCCGTTATGTAAATGGCAAAGGCGAGCGTTACATGGGTTGGGCAGTAGTTATCCGTGCAGTCAATACAGTTGACGCAGTCACTGCTACAGTACCCGAGATCCCGTTCTCGGTACTCTGCACCATCCGTAACCGTATCATTGAGACCGTACCCGGCGTAAACCGTGTACTCTGGGATATCAGTGAGAAGCCCGTATCCACAATTGAGTGGGAGTAATTCTTTTTTGACTAACCAAGCCCTCCGCGCGGGCGCGCCCGTGTAACGCAGGAACGAACTCTTTGGTGTGTTCGTTCCGCGTACACGTGGCAGCCCGATAAGGAGGGCCTTTTTACGTTACACAGGCGCGCCCTTTGGGAGGGCCTTTTTTTGTTTCTTAAAAAATATTTAAAAAAGTTATTGACATTTGCGACTATATGTTGTAGACTAAAACTGTCGACAGAGAATAGACAGATGAAAGGAGCGTTTTATGGCATATTATAAATTAGGTGTTATAGAATCAAGATTTGCGGATATTATCTGGGATAATGAGCCGATAAGCACCGCGAAACTTGTAGAATTGTGTTTAAAGGAGCTGAACTGGAAGCGGACTACAACTTATACAGTTCTCAAGCGTCTATGTGACCGTGGGATATTTCAGACCGTTGATTCCACAGTTACTTCCTTAGTATCAAGGGATGATTTTACAAGTTCACAAAGTGAACTGTTTATTGACGAGTCATTTGGAGGGTCACTGCCGGCTTTCCTTGCAGCGTTTACAAAGAATAAAAAACTGAGCAAAGAGGAGATATCCGAGATCAGAAAGATGATATCGGAGTATGATGCGCATTAGGGGGTGACATCATGAGTGAATTGTTTATTAAAGCACTGAATCTAAGCATATCCGCCAGCCTGATCATATTGGTAGTTATGTTATTCAGAGTGATTTTGGCACGTAAATCCCACAGGGCGGCCTGTATATTGTGGATAGTGGTAGCTTTGAGGCTGATCATTCCTTTTACTCCCGAGACTGACTTCGGTATTATGCCGACATCGGATTTTATCACAGTACAAGGAGTACAGGCGGATATTGAAAAATCTGCCGATCCTGTTTTGAAAAATGAGCCCGGGGCAATGGATAATGATCTGAATGTAGTTAAGGCTGACAATACTGTACAGCAGGTTGAAAACAGATTGGATCCGGTTACTGATTTGGGAAATGAATCTGTTTCTGACGTAGAAAATACAAGTGTTTATCCGGATAACACGGCAAAAAATGAAGTAACGCAGGTTAAAACATCGGAAAACGCATCGGAAAATACGTCTGAAAACATATCGGAAACAGTAAAAATAGAAAAAGCCGACAACACTGACAATACCGGCAATACAGGTCACGGTCTTGTGGATGTTTTATCAGTCATCTGGCTGACAGGTATATTTGTAATGCTCATATACACCATGATCAGCTATATCCGTATGAGAAAGCTGACCGCAGAATCCGTACCGGAGAGTAACTATAATTTATGCGACCGTATAAACACACCGTTTATACTTGGCGTTTTTAAGCCGATGGTATTTATGCCGACAGGCCTATCCGACGATCAATGCGAAAATGTTATGGCTCATGAGCGTGCGCACATTAACCGCCTGGATCATGTATGGAAACCTCTCGGATTTTTACTCCTTTCCATATATTGGTTTAATCCTCTTATGTGGCTTGCATACATCCTCTTGTGTAAGGATATCGAGTTTGCATGTGATGAAACTGTCGTATCCGACATGACACCTGCGGGTATCAAGTCTTATTCGGAAACACTTCTTGTATGTGGCATAAATGCGCATCCGGCACTCAGCTGCCCGCTGGCTTTTGGTGAGATATCTGTAAAAGAACGTGTAAAGGCTGTGCTGAATTATAAAAAGCCTGCATTCTGGATCGTCTTGACAGCGTTGGTACTCTGTATAGTGATCGGTGTTGTATTTATGACAAAGTCATCTGTGGATAAGCCCGGTGATAATCCGGATACGGGGAAAGCTACTGACATAACAGAGGCGGTAACAGGGAAAACCGACGATCCGGCGACAGATATAACAGATGTTCCCACAGGGACTGACATCGGTGTAAAACAGGAAAAATTAGATCTTGGTGATATGGATCTTTCCAAAGAACTTTCAATACTTGATCTTTTTGATGCAAGCAAGATTCTTGAAAGCGATTTGAAAAAATTCTTTTATATGGAAAATAATTCCAATTCGGTCATAATATGCTGTGACAGATACGAAAACGACTACCTGATCCAAAGGGATGCGGTTAAATGGTTTAAACTGTTCCTTACATATTTCCCTAGCCTTAAACAGGTGGAAAAGGATGAAGCAACTGCATATTTGGCTGAAAAGGACAGGTCGTCATTGACCATTTCTTCCGGCATTCAACCTGGATGTGTCATAAATATGCAGGACAATCTTGTCATGCTGGCTTCTATACCTGAATTAGATACAGAGTTGGCGGAAACGCTGTACTTTAGGTATACAGATAAAGATTTCGTACCGGATTACGGAGATATCCGCAGGATATTCTTTCAGGAAAAGCAATATGAAACCTATGTCCGTGAATGTGAATATACAGCACGCATTACGGAACCGGGCGTATATCCTTCAAATACAGGATATCTGATAGACCTTGACGGAGACGGGGTTGATGAAAAGCTTTATGTGGCGTACTGTGGTCTGGGGGCTTGGGCTGAGCCTGCAAAATCCTGGATTGAAAACGCAAATACATCGCGAGGTTATAATGGTTCGTACTCCGGATATACATCAAACGCATTGATCTATGTAAACGGAGAATTAAAAAACACATATTATGTGGGGACTCCCGAAGTAATAAACTGCTTTGCGGTAACGGATATTGACAGTACGGACAAAAAATTTGAGATACTGATCGATCAGACTGATAATGTAGTCGATAATTATCGGATGTATGTCTATAATAAAGGAAAACTTATCAAATATGAGTTTACATGGGGATTCAGATACCGGCTTTCCGTAAATGAAGAGGTTGCTTCATACATACGTACACAAATACCCGGAGACGGATATATCTATGCGACAAAAAGGCTGCACATACTTGACGGACAATTCTGGGATGACTGTGTATGGAAGCTTGAAGAGGATGGCTCCATATCGGAGATAACAGATATGTTTTATCCGTGGGAAACAATGAAAAAATATAATTGTGCTGACGATGAGCATAAACTCAAGATGGAATACCCTGTAATGGCTCATAAAGAAATGAATATTGACTCAGAACGCGTACGAATAGAGCCGGGCTTAGTAATACCTGATATGACGGATGGTTATCTTTGGCTGCATATTGTATCGGAAGACGGGAGTGCCGCAGGATGGATCTGCATAGACGAAGGCCTTGAAGATTATATAGTGGACTATTATAATATCATAAGGCCGGAGGGTGTTTATAAGGATGAGGACATACTGTTTTCTAATCTGGCTCATGCTAATTGATATGCGGTGACACAAAACCGGCTGATAAAAATCTGCATATAAATGAAAGCTGCTTGATCCATAAAGGTCGGGCAGCTTTTAATTTTATCATTTTTAAGTTTAATTTTATCATTTTGGCGGAAATGATAAAATTAACGTTGACAATGATATAATTAGATGGTATTATTTATGTGTATTATTATATGTTTTTAGTAATAAATATGAATGATGAGGAGCACTATGAGGGCATTTGATTATATCCATATATGGGAAAGGCTTCTTACACCGGATATAGTGGCATTGCTTACACAGATACATGAGTTTAAGGGAGAACAGAATTTATTTATAGAGGCAAAAGCTGATCTTCTGACACGGCTTGTAGACATAGCTAAAATACAGAGTACGGAAGCATCGAATAAAATAGAAGGTATATATACCTCGGATGAGAGATTAAAAGCTCTTGTTAAAGATAAGACCACTCCTAAGACAAGAAATGAACAGGAAATAGCGGGATACAGAGATGTGCTTAATACTATACATGAAAGCCACGATTATATACCCGTGAGACCTAATATAATATTACAATTACATAGAGATATGTATAAGTTTGAAGGATATGATGTAGGCGGAAAATATAAGTCATCTGATAATATTATCCAGGAAGAAGATGCACAAGGTAATAAGCATGTGAGGTTCAGACCTGTAGCGGCGTGGGAAACACCTGATGCTGTGCAGAGACTGTGTGAGGCGTATGATAGTGCTATAGGGCAGGGGACAATAGATGACCTTTTACTGATGCCAATGTTTATACTTGACTTCCTATGCATCCATCCGTTTAATGATGGAAACGGAAGGATGAGCAGACTTCTGACACTCCTTCTATTATACAGATCAGGATATATCGTAGGAAAATATATTAGTATAGAGCATCTTATAGAAAAGACAAAAGATTCTTATTATGAGGCACTGCAGGATAGTTCATCCGGTTGGCATGAAGAAGAAAATGATTATATACCGTTTGTGAAATACATGCTGGGTATAGTGGTGGCAGCTTACAGAGATTTCTCAATGCGGATAGAAACGATGATGGTCAGCGGGATGACTAAACCTGAACGCATAGAGAGTCTTATCCAAAATACTTATGGAGAGATAACCAAAACAGAGATTATGGAAAAGTGCCCGGATATAAGTCAGGTTACGGTACAGAGGGCATTGGCTGACCTTGTGGAAAAAGGGAATATCATTAAAATAGGTGGCGGCAGATATACAAAATATACGTGGAACTGGGAAAAATAAAATGATCATTGATTAATTTTTTAATATTAGCTCGATTACAACAAAGGCCCGTCCGGTTAACCGGACAGGCCTGATCTGTCTTTAAAACTATTTAACTGTTATTGACTTTACTGCACTCCATTCGCCGTATACCTTTTGGCCGTCTACTTTGTTATAAGCACGTACACGTACATAATAGGTCTTGCCCTTAGTCAGCTTTTTAAAGGTAACTTTAGTCTTGGTGGAGGTCTTTGAGGTAGGATTTAAGAAATATTTGTCTGTAGCTATTTCTATCTCGTAGCCCTTGCGGTTCTTGGAAACCTTTTTGTATTTTACTGTAAGCTTTCCGCTTTTACTTGAAAGTTTGCTGATCTTTGCCTTGCCGGGAGCTTTTACTGTAGTTGTGGCTTTTGTTGTGGTATGTAAGCCGCATACTGCATCAATATCGGCTCCGGGCCAGTCACCGTTCGGGTTGTTTCCGGTATCGGTAAGTCTTACATATTTGAAGCTGCTTCCCTCAGGTACCTTTCCTTTGAGGTCAAGTCCGGCTTCATAACCTTTTACATAACCTATTTCATACCACTTCTTAAGGTCGGCGCTTACCTCGACTTTTGTTTCCTCAACATAACCGCCTACTTCGAATACATAGATATCGTTTCCGTCACCGTCATTGATATAGATGTCAAAACCGAGGGTAATCACACCGCCTTTGCCCATACAGAGGTCGCCCTTGCTGTTTCTGCCTACTTCTTCGTAATCAGGCACGCCTACTGCCAGAGAGGGATCCATATGCCAGTCGTCATTCATCCAAGGATCACCGGGTGTGAAATCAACAACGAAAGATGCAAACGACTTGGAAGAAACTTTGTATTCATTATCCTGTCTGTCGGTAAAGGAATATTCCTCTTCCTCACGATCCTCATCAGGGATCACTGCGGTATTAAGGCCGCATACGGTATCGATATCAGCTCCGGGCCATCCGCCGTTGGGATTGTTTCCACTGTCGGTCAGGCGGACATATTTAAACTTGGAACCTTCAGGTACTATACCGTTCATATCAAGACCTGCGGCATTTCCTCTTACGTATCCGAGTTCATACCAGGTTTTCAGATCGTTGCTGACCTCGACCTTTGTTTCTTCAACATAACCGCCTACTTCAAATACGTAGACATCATCGCCTTCTCCGTCGGTAATATATCTGTCAAACTGGAGTACCAGCACTCCGTTTGCTCCCATACAGAGGTCGCCGGTACTGTTGCTTCCGACCTCGACATAATCCGGGATACCGAGTGCTATCGAGGGATACATATGCAATTCGTCATCCATCCAAGGATCACCGTGCTGGAAGGATACTACCGATGAAGCAAATGCACTGACGGGTACAGTAACCTCTTTGCCGTTTCGGTCTGTAAAGGTATAAGTCTTTTCTGCTGCTTTTGCAGGAACGGCACCATCAACCAAAGCCAAAGCGGCTGTAAGTGAAAGCACCATACTAAGCATCAGAAAATAAGATAAAAATTTACGTAATCTGTTACTCATAGCGGACCTCCTTTTAGTTGAATTATAATATAAATAATTGTACCACGGGTAAGCAGTCTTTTCAAGCGATTAATTAAAATAAACCCCGTAAAATACGCGCGTACAGATACACGAAATGATTGACTTTCAGATGTATATTTGCTACAATTTAAAGTTGGAATGTTATGTGTACTTGAGCTTATATAAACCATACGAGGAAACCATTATGTCGGGTAAACAGATTGATGAAAAGTACATAAGTGATTTCTTTGGGATAGAAGAAGGACCTAAAGGGAAAAAGGAAATGGACCATATCCGTAAGGTTATGGAAAGAATGGTCGTGGAAAACGGGACCGACATCATAAAGATAGATGACGAGCCCGACGGCATGTATTTCCTTGAGTCAGGTATGGCGGTGTGCCTTAACCGTGAGGGCGAGCAGATCAACCTCATGCATGAGGGGCAGTATTTCGGTGAATACGGAGTACTCTCCGGACAACAGCGCTTATCCACCATCCGTTCTGTAGGCCGCACGATAGTATATAAAATAGGAACCAAGGACTTCAACGATATTATCAGAGAGCACCCCGATATATACGGGAAGCTTATGAAAAAAGTATACGGCCAGGTATCGGGCAAGCATTCGCAGATACTGGCACTTTCCGGTATGAGGAAAGGTATACTGCAGCATCCCTCCAACCAGGTGCCGATGACAAAAAAGAGGTTTTTCCTGCAATACGGGATATTGCTTCTTATATATATACTTTGCGGATTCCTGGTACCTAAGGACGAGACGCTTCCTATATTTATCCTGCCTCTTGTTCTGATGCTTGGATATGTTCTTATCACAAAAAGGACCATCGAATCCCTGGTGGCAGCAAGCATACTGGCGGCGCTGCTCGTGTACAGAAACGGGCTTTCGGCAAGCTATGCAGATGCCATGATAGATACCATGTCGTTATGGGATAATGCATTTACCGTGTTTGTTATGGCTATGATCGGCGGATTGGTACACTTGATTACCGCATCCGGAGCGGTCACGGCATTTAAAAAGTTCTCCGACAGGCATTGCGCCACACCTAAAAAAGTGTTCTTCACATCATTAGGTATCATGGCCGCCACATCGATAGATGACGGACTAAACATGATGTGTGCATCTACAGCCACATATGCTGCGGCTAAAAAGAACAACATAATAAGAGAGAAAACAGGACTGTTCTTCAGTATGCTCCCTACGGTATTAAGTTCATTTATCCCGATTTCTTTGTGGGGCATATTCGTAATAGCGTCATTAAAACCTTCTGTAAAAGGAAACGTATTTGAAGAATTCTGCAAGTCGATACCATTTAACTTCTTTTCGATACTGGTAGTCATCTGTATGGTACTGTTTGGACTTGGGAAATTACCCAAATCGAAACAGATAAAGAAGGCAGAAGCCAGATTCAAGGAAAACGGAAAGCTCTGGCCGGAAGGTTCGGAAAAATACCTGAACGTCTCCGAACCCGAGATATGGGGAAAAGCAATGAATGTACTTATCCCCATCATAGTACTTGCAGTAACATCACTTGCTATCAGAAGTCTGCTGAACGGCAGCTTCATAGTAGACAGCGCCTGCGGCATGGTCGCAGCACTTTTGGTCACATTCGTACTTTACTGTGCACAGGGACTCATGTCTCCTGAACAGTTTGTGGAAAACCTGATAGCAGGTATAGCCGATTCGGTACTGCCCATCATGATGTACTTGCTTACCATGTGCTTTTCATCACTTTTGGAGCAGCTGTCACTCAGTTCATACCTGGCAGATGTCCTTAACAGTACAAAAGGATTGGAGCCGCTGATCCCGGCACTTATATTTGCCGCATCGGTCATGCTGACCATAGCACTTGGCTCATCCTGGTCCATGTATGCTATAGTATTTCCTATAGCCATGAGCATGGTATACGCCATGGGCCTGTCACCCGCACTCTGTATCGGAGCTATCTCCGGAGCAGGCATCGCCGGTGAAAAAATCTGTATGTTCACTGCTGACGCCCTGAATGTCGGTACTTCCATCGGCTGCAATCCCGATGAGATCTGCAGACTCAGAGTCCGCTACAGCATCGCCATCGCAGGCATAACACTTGTACTTTATCTTATAGCAGGGTTTATCTTTTAGTAGGTTTTTATAGTTCGTACCCACATAGATTATTCTTACATAGATTTTTAACAAATCCGTGCTATTATTTATTCATACATATATATGAAGAAGTGTGCGACTAATTATTCATGATGCATTCTTTCTTTAATCATTCAATTTGTACTTACACAAGGGAGGGCGCGCCCGTGTAATGCAAGGACGGACTCTTTGGTGTGTCCGTCCTGCATACACGTGGCAGCCCGACCGTAACTTGTAACACAGGAAGGACTTTAGCAGCCCGACCGTAACTAAGTTAAACAGAAAGGAGCAAAACCTTTGGAAGAACTCATAAAAAGCTACGAAAAGAAAATCCACATCCTGTTTGCCTGCAGAATCCTCATGTGGGTCATCTGCGCCGCAGGCTGCGCATACTGGATCTACTGGTCATTTAAGCTGTACGAACTGATCGAATTTGAAGTACACACCTATGCCACCATGTTCAGGCCGCATTTCAATCTGGGCATCACCATATCACTGGTCAGCCTGGCTATAAGTCTGGTATTCAGGCTCATAAGCGATAACTATAAAAAGAAAATGAGGGAAGAGATGTGCAAAGTGAGGTAGAAACAAGAAAATACTGTGCTTTTATAAGCTACAGACATAAAGAACTTGATAAGTACGTGGCAAAAAAACTGCATACCATGATCGAGCGTTACACCGTTCCCGGAGAATTAAGAGAAAGCTGGGGCAGCAAAAAACTCGGCAGAGTATTCAGGGATGAGGAAGAACTTCCCGTATCAAGTAACCTGACCGACAGTATCTGTACGGCACTGGACAATACGGATTTCCTTATAGTTGTGTGCACGCCCGATACTCCCGAATCGATATGGGTTGAGAGGGAGATCAAGTATTTCCTGGAGCATCACGACCGTTCACATGTCATAGCTGTACTGGCCAACGGCACACCCGATACTTCATTCCCGAAGCTCATCACGACCACCTATGATGAAGAAGGCAACGAGACAGGAAAGGTCGAGCCGCTTGCAGCCAATCTTACCGGTGTTGACAATAAGTTCAGGAAAAGCAGGATGCATAAGGAGGCAGTGCGCCTTTACGCTTCCATCATGGGAGTACCTTTTGACTCACTGTGGCAGAGAGAAAAAAGACATAACCTGCACTGCATCATAGCACTTGTATCTGTGGCAGCGGTAGTGGCACTCGGATATTGTATATCTATCTACATGAAAAACGTAAAGATAGAGGAACAGAATGAGCAGATCACGAACCAATATCAGGAGATACTGGCACAGAACAAGACGATAGAAGATCAGAACAAGGAAATATCCGAACAAAATAAAGAGATATCCGAGCAGAACAACGAGATAACAGCTCAGTACGAAGATATCAAGCAGAAAAACAAAGAGCTCAAGATCAAGGAAGCGGAAGCACTTCTTGGTGAAGGTGAGCTTTTATATGAAAAAGGCGACCTGCCTAAAGCTTTGGAATGTGCCGAAAAATCCATCGTCAGCGATGAAGGAAAAGAAGCATATGCGGATGACGCGGAATATCTTCTTACCAGATCGCTCGGTTCTCTGCGTTACGGCAGCGGATTCAGGACTGTGAATATCATAGAACAGGCGGAGACGATAGAAGGCCTGTTATTGTCTGAGGATGAGACACGTCTGTATACGCTCGATGCCAGAGGAGCGGTGCGTTGTTACGATATGGCTGACCAGAAGCTTATCTGGACGGGATTTTCCAAGTGCACTGCCAGCTATTATACGACTGAAAAGCAGCGTATGGTAGAAATTAAAGAATACGGACTGCTGCTGTGCTTAGGAGAAGTAGAGGTAACGGCACTTTCGCTTGAAGACGGAAAAGAAGTATGGAGTCAGGACCTCGGCTCTGTCGTATATACCGATTTTCATGTATTATCCAAGGACAAAAAGACTCTGGCGGTAATAGGGGGCAGTGATCCCATCACCGATAAATACGGAGTCGACAAATTCATTATCCTTAATACCGAGGACGGAAGCGTAAAGAAGGAGATTCCTTTAGGTGATGCCTTTGAAGGAAGACAGCTCATCGCCTCGGGAGACAGATGCGGAGTATTCTCCGATGACGGGAAAAAACTCGCCGGTATGGTATATTACAGCAG
This sequence comes from Lachnospiraceae bacterium, assembly GCA_017620375.1. Taxonomy (GTDB): domain Bacteria; phylum Bacillota; class Clostridia; order Lachnospirales; family Lachnospiraceae; genus RUG11977. The sequence goes on along the minus strand of JAFZQN010000137.1, from coordinate 2,014 downwards.
CGGTTTATTGACCGCGGATACTTCATGTATTTTTGAGATCGATCTGGAAACGGAAGAGATCAAAATACTCCGTGTGGTATCTGACGAATCGGCTATAAAACTGAGAGTATTCCCGTTTGTCATAGGAATGGATTACGCGGATGACGGGGTACTTACCGTTGTTCAGTACGACAATATAAGCAGCTGGATCAGAACGGATGAGTTCGATCCTGACGGCAAAGACCTGGGCGGATATCATATAGATTATGTGCTTCCCGCCAGAGAACAATACAAGGCATACCAGACCAATTTCCTGCGCTATGAGGATAAGCTTATCTTCAGCTGTGAAGCAGTGATAGCGGAATACAGTCTAACAGAGAAAAAATTCAAAAGGCTGAATCTGGATTCGGGTGCCAGAGTACTCAATCTGAATTACATCAACTACGAGACAGGTCAGTACGCATATATTACCGAGGACGGTTCCCAAGCTATATATTACGGGGACTACGGCATTTCAAGGGCGGCATTCTCGGATAAGAACATGATCGATTGTATGGCCATATCAAAAGACTATGCAGTCAACGAAAAAGGCGGATACGGTGTCGAAGTTAAGAACTCTTCGGTACTTGCATTGGTATCAGCCGCCAATAAAAACACAGTATATATCTTAAGACCTGATAAGGACAGCGGTTACAGTGCTGTAGACTGGTTTAGTGACGATAGTGCGGGTTCGGATAAAAAGAACACATATAAGCTCGAGAACGTAGGAAACGGGCAGATTGCCATGTGGAATGGCAAAAGCATGGATGAAGTGGAGCTTATCCTGACGGATGCGAAAGAAGGAAACGTAGTATCCACCTATAATATTAAAACAGGTGAAGGCGATTCGTTAGGTGCTCAGTCATTGATAGCACGCGCTACTCTGTGGTTGGACGGCAAGCATTTCTCATACGGCGCGGGTACATCATATGTAGGAATATACGATCTTACGACCGGTACGCACAAAAATGTTTTTGCCAGTGAAACCGTGGCAAATTCAGATCTTACGGTATTATCTTCGGGCGAGGTACTTCATGCCGCCATATGCTACGCGGATGATTCCAGCGCACTGGAGTATAAATACGTCATCAGGTGGAATATCGGAGATGGCGAGATACAGGAAGCTGAGATTCCTGCCGGGAAAAAACCGACTGTCAAAAACGGCTATTTAAAGAAATCATGGATATATGCCGGAGAAAACGGTTTGATCATAGTCAGCCTGAGTGATGACGAAGAACTGATATCGGGCTATCTTGTGATAGACACTGCAGATAACAGCACCAAGGTGATAGATGCAAAACAGGCTGAAGTTCAGGATGATGTGATGGTAGCAGCCGGTAAGAGCAAAAAGGTGTTTGCTACGCTTGAATCCGATGGAAATGTAAGGATAGTGAATGCTGCCACAGGAGATACTACGGCGGAAATAGCTGCTCCCACAGGTGCAAAGGAAGTATCCGAGATAGGGTTATTGAACGCCGATACGGTTCTTATGGTATGGACAAAGAGCAGAGGGCTGTATATCTATGATATAGCGACCGGATCTCTTATGTTTGAAGGAGGCTTTGGACATGAAAGCAGTGCAGCGTCCGTAGAACTGTCTGTGGATATCATTGAGGACCCGGCAAGGCACAGAACATTCTTTGTTACTTCCAGAGGAGCGGTCATTTTACTAAATTCCGACACCTGGAAGAAACAGGCTGATTTCTTCGGATACTCCGCATACTGCCCGGAGACGGGAGAACTCTACAGGATCAAAAACGAATTCCTTACCAATAAGGAAGAGAAAGAAGAAATCATAAAGATCAAAGTCAATACTTTACAGGATTATTTACAATCCTTTGATCGCTAAGATCACGGGGCTGTGAAAAAAGTCCCGTAAAAAAAGAACGCTTTCAGGCATAAAAGTCTGGCAGCGTTCTTTTTGTTTTGGTATAATAATTCTGCAATGAATACCAAACACTATTATAGTCCAAAGCAGGGAAGATTACCAGTATTT
>JAFZQN010000136.1 GCA_017620375.1 Lachnospiraceae bacterium | reverse complement strand
TCTTCATCTCCATTTCTGACGTTTACAATCGAGGGTCCGGTTGATACCGGACCCTCTTGTTGCGCTCAAAAACGGATTGGTTAATCAACAAGTATTAAATATATGTTAAATTATTTATAACCGCTTGACGCATGAGATACATTATGTTATATAGTAATTAAAACTACATCATGTGGAGGAGGTAGTAAAAAATGGCAGCAAAACGAGAAGTAGCATTGATGGATTATAATCTGGCGGAAGAACTGATCAACTCGATATCACATGGTATCGGAGCGGGTTTGGCAGTGGCTGCGGCAGTACTTTGTATAGTTAAAGCAGGGAAAAGCGGTAATCCCTGGGCTATAGTGACTGCATCGGTATTTGGATTTTGCATTATCATGCTATATACCATGTCCACCATATATCATGCACTTCCTAAAGGAAAAGCAAAGCAGGTATTCCGCGTTATTGACCACTGCACAGTGTTCCTTATGATCGCCGGAACATACACTCCCTGCATGCTCGTACATTTCCATGACGCCAAAGGCTGGGTTATGTTTGGTATCATCTGGGGACTCGCTATACTCGGCATAGTGTTTAATGCCATAGATGTTGATAAATATGAAAATCTGTCAGCGGTAATAAATGTGATAATGGGCTGGGCTGTATGCTTCATGTTCGGCTCGTTGGTGGATGCCATAGGCGGCAAGGGCGTGGCGCTTTTGATAATCGGAGGCGGCCTGTATACTTTGGGAGCCATCCTCTACGGTATAGGCGACAAGGTCAGATATATGCATTCGGTATTTCACTTTTTCTGCATAGCCGGAAGCATACTTCACTTCTTCGCAATCTATAACTATGTATTATAATTTCCTTGACTAATGGATTTAGGATGCTATAATAGTACATTAGGTAATTTTGGATTTGAAGGAGGACTCATAAATGGCTGAAAAGAAGCTGATGCTGGGCAATGAGGCGATAGCGCGCGGCGCATATGAGGCAGGCGTTAAGGTGTCTGCTGCTTACCCCGGAACCCCCAGTACTGAGATTAGTGAAAATATCGTAAAGTATGATGAGATTTACTGTGAGTGGTCACCCAATGAGAAGGTAGCCCTTGAAGTAGCCATCGGTGCATCCATGGCAGGTGTGAGATCACTTTGTTCTATGAAGCACGTAGGTGTAAATGTAGCATCCGATCCGCTGTATACCGTAAGTTATATCGGTGTATCAGGCGGCCTGGTACTTGTAGCTGCAGACGATCCCGGTATGTACAGCTCACAGAACGAGCAGGATTCACGTGCGGTAGCACGTGCGGCACATATCCCGGTTATCGAGCCCTCAGACAGTGCAGAAGCTAAAGAGTTCATCAAGTACGCATATGACATAAGTGAGAAGTATGATACACCCGTTATGTTCAGGACCACTACCCGTATAGCTCATTCACAGGGCTTGGTAGAACTTGATGACCGCTGCGAGCCTATAGATATTCCTTATACTAAGAACGTAGCTAAAAACGTTATGATGCCCGGAAATGCCATTAAGCGTCATCCCGTAGTTGAAGCAAGGGAAAAGCAGATGGCTATAGACGGCGCAGAGTTCCCTATCAACAGAATAGAGATGAACGATACCAAGATCGGTGTCATTACATCAGGTATCCCTTACCAGTATGTAAAGGAAGCACTTCCTACAGCATCCGTACTTAAGCTCGGCTGCGTTAACCCGCTTCCTAAGCAGATGATCATCGACTTCGCTAAGAAGGTAGATAAGCTCTACATCGTAGAAGAACTTGATCCCATCATCGAAGAGCAGGTTAAGTCATGGGGTATCGCTTGTACGGGAAAGGAAATACTTACCATACAGGGCGAATACAGCACCAATCTTTTAAAGAAAGCCATCCTCGGACAGGAGCTTGAGCTCGAAGCTAAGGCAGATGTACCCGTAAGACCTCCCATCCTTTGTCCCGGATGCCCTCACAGAAGCACATTCTATACACTTAACAGATTAAAGATACATGCAGCAGGCGATATCGGCTGCTATACACTCGGTGCGGTAGCACCTTTGAGCGTAGTTGAGACCACAGTATGTATGGGTTCCTCCATCAGCACTCTCCACGGTATGGAGAAGGCTAAGGGTAAGGAATACATCAAGGACTGGGTAGCAGTTATCGGTGATTCGACATTTATGCATACCGGTGTTAATTCTCTGATGAACATGTTCTATAACCAGGGTACCGGCACAGTGCTTATCCTTGATAACTCCACCACAGGTATGACAGGTCATCAGGACCATGCAGCTACAGGCAAGACCTTAAAGGGTGAGATAGTACCTGCTATCGACCTTTACAAGCTCTGCCACGACGGTATCGGCATTGAGAATACCAGGATCGTAAACGCATTTGATACAAAAGAGCTGGAAAAGGCATTAAAGGAAGAACTGGCTAAGGATGCGGTATCCGTTATCATAGTTCAGGCACCTTGTGCACTTCTTAAGTCCAACAAGCCTAAGCCTGCATTCCACATCGATACAGATAAGTGCAAGCGCTGCTACATGTGTATGAAGCCCGCATGTCCCGCCATCACCAAGGCTGACGACGGCACAGTATCCATCAACACAACCATGTGTAACGGCTGCGGTCTGTGCGAAGGACAGTGTAAATTCGGAGCTATCTTAAGGTAAGGAGGAGGACAAAATGGAAACTAAGAATATCATGATAGTAGGCGTAGGCGGACAGGGAACACTTCTTACCAGCCGAATCTTAGGTGGTATCACAATAAAAGCAGGATATGATGTAAAGCTCTCAGAGGTTCACGGTATGGCACAGCGTGGCGGAAGTGTTGTAACCTTCGTACGTTACGGTGAAAAGGTAAATGAGCCCATAGTAGAAGAGGGACAGGCAGATGTTCTTATCGCATTTGAGAGACTTGAGGCATTAAGATATGCTCACTTCTTAAAGAAGGATGGCGTACTCGTAGTAAATGACCAGAGGATCGATCCCATGCCCGTAGTTATCGGTGCTGCAAAGTATCCCGAGGGCATCATCGAAGGCTTAGAGAAGAAATACAAAGTACTTAAAGTAGATGCCATGGCAGAAGCTTTAAAGCTCGGGAATTCCAGAACATTCAATATCATCGTACTCGGTATGGCTGCAAAGCATATGGATTTCAAGAAAGAAGACTGGCTCGAAGTTATCGAGAACACAGTACCTCCCAAGACCATCGATATCAATAAGCAGGCATTCGAAGTAGGATACGCAATGTAATCATATAACGTAATAATACAAGTTCAAAATCATTTGACTTTACTATTAATATACTGTATAAATTATATATAACTCCGCCTCCATACATACGGAGACGGAGTTTTTTAATACGACATGATTGCATAGCAACCGTGTTAATAAAATAAGAGAGGACACACCCCATGATTTGGAATGAAGCAAAGGAATGTATGAGCCGTGATGAGATGAATCATCTCCAGAGCACGAGACTCGTAAAACAGGTTAATTATGTGTACCATAATGTGGAGTATTATCGCAAAAAGATGCAGGCAGCAGGCTTAGAGCCCGGTGACATCAGAGGCATCGAGGACATCACCAAGCTTCCTTTTACCACAAAGGATGACTTGAGAAACACCTATCCCTGCGGTCTGTTTGCAGTTCCCAGATCTGAGGTGGTAAGAATACATGCATCATCAGGTACCACAGGAAAGGCTACCGTAGTAGGTTACACCAGACGTGATATCGAAGTTTGGTCGGAATGCGTATCAAGAGTACTTGCTATGGCAGGTGTAGGAAAGAACGATACAGTTCAGGTTTCCTACGGTTACGGACTTTTTACCGGCGGACTCGGTGCACATTACGGAGTAGAAAATGTAGGAGCTACAGTAGTACCGCTTTCTACAGGAAATACAAAGAAGCAGCTTACTATGATGAAGGACCTTGGTGTTACTTCCATCATGTGTACTCCTTCTTACCTTATGTATCTTACAGAGTCAATAGAAGAGCAGGGCATCTTAGATGAGCTCCAGCTTAAATCCGCTGTCTGCGGTGCAGAGCCCTGGACCGAGGAAATGAGAAATCAGATTGAATCCCGTCTTCATATCAAGGCTCATGATATCTACGGCTTAAGCGAGATCATGGGACCCGGTGTTGCCGGCGACTGTGTATACCACAAAGGTCTTCATATCAACGAGGATCACTTCCTTCCCGAGATCATCTCAGCCGACACACTTACTCCTATCGGAGACGGTGAGATCGGTGAGCTTGTATTTACCACACTTACCAAGGAAGCATTACCTCTTATCCGTTACAGGACAAAGGACCTTACCAGCATCTCTCACGGAACATGTGAATGTGGACGTACCACAGCGAGACTTTCCAGATTTGTCGGACGTTCCGATGACATGCTCATCATCCGCGGCGTAAACGTATTCCCTTCACAGGTAGAAGCAGCACTTCTTGAGATGGGTGAGGTAAGCCCCAACTACCTTATGATAGTTGACCGTGTAAATAACCTTGATACCTTAGAGGTACTCGTAGAGGTTGATGAGAAGTTCTTCTCCGATGAGATCAAAGAGCTTGAGAACCTCACCAAGAAGATCACACACGTACTCCAGCAGGCACTCCTTATCGCACCCAAGGTTAAGCTCGTTGAGCCCAAGACTCTTGAGAGAAGCGAAGGAAAAGCAAAGCGTGTTATCGATAAGCGTAAATTGTGATTAACAAAGCGAATGGATTGA
>JAFZQN010000135.1 GCA_017620375.1 Lachnospiraceae bacterium | reverse complement strand
CTTCCGCTGGGCAATGGCACAAATGTTACCATGTACATGTGCGTCAGGGCCATAGGTAACAAGATTGTACTCTTATACTTGTACGATATCCCCGGATACTTCGACTTAAGTAAAGTAAAGAGCAGTTTTGTTGACTGATTATAATTACAGAGAGGTTATCTGGTTGAAATAAACATTTTGGGGGCTTGATATATGGATATAGACGAGAAAAATATAGATAAAACGGAATACTCGGATAATTCCCTCAATCCCCAAAATTCCACCGGTGGACCTAAGGCATCGGCCACGAAAGAGATAATATTTACCCTCATAACATATGCGGTATTATACATCATCTCTTTCCTGCTTTTAGTCCTTCTTATCCGCCTGCCGCTTTTTAAGGGCATGCATGTACTTATGTACCGCGGTATAGTGATGATCATTATCGCCGGTATTTTGTCGGCGGGTCTGTTAGTACTTTTTAAGAAATGGCGGAAGATCAAGTGGCTGTCGGTCAAGGACGTGGTATTGGTATTTATCCTTACCTGCAGCATAAATATGGTATTTTTCACACTCATCCCCGTTACGGTGGAGAGGTCGGTGTCGGTATTCATGCTGAGCTACATGGATACATATTCGGACAGGACCTACACGCAGGATGAGGTGGCCGAGATATTCGTCGATAAATACGTAAACGAATACGGTGCATTTGAGAAAAGATTTGACGAACAGCTGACTACAGGCACCATAGTGCAGAATCCCGACGGTACATACAGTATCACCGATAAAGGGCGGTTTATAGTGAAACTGTTCCGATTGATATCCGATGTGTTTGACACGGATGAAAGGCTGGTAGAACCATGAATGATATAGATGAGATCCTGGAGCAGGGGCTGGAAGAGATCCTTCCGACTGCAAATGAGAGTTTTCCGGGGCTCACAAGAAGGAGACTGAAGACAGAATCAAAGCAGTGCCTTATCTCGGCCGGTACCGCCGGATATGAAGATATTAAAAAGTTCCTGGGGGCACGCGGAGAGATCCTCAAACAGCTTGAATCAAGTTACATGGTGGCTGCCAGGATCAGGGGCGGTTTCTTATCCATGAACCCGGCACTTGTGCTTTGCAGTATCTGTGACGGACAGCTCTGGATATCCATCTACGCCAAGGAAGGCCTCATTAAACAGCGCACCGCGGAAAAGCTGCTGGACAGACTTTGCACCGAGTTTAAAAATGAATACGGCAATCTGTCGTTCACCGGGTGATAGATTAAATAGGCTCCTCGACCTTTCGGCTGAGGAGCTTAAATTGTTTATACTGTTGTTTACTCTTTCTTACTCGGTTCGTTTTCGTATCTGTAATGCTCTACCCAGTGCATATCGGGCGGAGTCTTTAATGCTGCCTTGGCATATATCTTATCCTTGTGGACGAATCTGAATCTGTCAGGGTCTGTCTCGGGATCTATAGGGTTATCCCATGCTCTGGCATCGGCTGAAGCATTGCGGTTATCACCTAAACAGAAATAGCAATCTTCGGGTACATAATAAGGACCGAAGCTGCCTTTTGGAGTGTTCTTTAAGTAAGGTTCATCGAGCGGTTCGGTCGCATCATTGATATATACCTTACCGTCTATTATCTCTACCTTTTCACCAGGCAGGCCTATGATACGCTTAACGTATACTTCGCCGTTTTTGTGGTATTTAGCCTCGGTATCTCCGAGTTCTCTGTCCTTTTTATAGGTGAGCTCGGGGTCGATCGCATACAGCTCTTTGTAGCTTAACGGATACTCGAAAAAGATGACATCGCCTCGCTCGGGATCGGAGAACAGGTAAGCAAGTCTGTTACCTATTACGTGATCGCCTTTTTTAAGTGCGGGCATCATGGAGCCTGATACTATCTCTGCCTTCATGATGATGACTTCGGTGATGATAAGTGCCAGCACAAATGCTATCACGATTATGGCTGCCCAGCTTATAATCTCCTTTTTCCAGTTGATCGGCTTTTTCTCTTTTGACTTCTTATCCTTTTTATTGGTCTTAGCAGTATTTGAATCTGCCGCATTGGTCTTGGCAGCATCGGTTTCCGCTGCGATAACCTCATTTGTATTTACTTCTTCCATATTCACTTTCGTTCCTTGACTTAAAAGAAACTGCCTTTCGTATATTGCACAAGAAACAGTATACTCCTACTTAATGTTTACTTCAAGTTAAAATTACATAAAAAAGTGTTCTTGGTGTATTCCGGCATGGCTTTAAACAGGTCGTATGCCGTTTCTGCCTTTGTTTCGTCCTCAAAAAGTCCGAATACGGAGGGCCCGCTGCCACTCATAAGTGATCCTGCTGCACCTGTTTCCAGCATTTTTTCCTTGATATCTGATATACAGGGGTGGAGTTTAACGGTCACGTCTTCAAGTACATTTCCGAGGTTGGAGCAAAGGTCTTTAAGTGAACCGGCTTTTATAGCATCTATACATGCATCTATATTAGGATGTATGGTATTTTCGTTTAAGTCCAGGCTTGTGTATACTTCTTTTGTGGATACGCTCACCATGGGCTTTACGATGAGCACTTTGGCGGACGGCGGAGAGGGGAGAGGAGTCAGGATATCGCCTATACCTTCAGCTAATGCGGTACCTCCCATGAGGCAGTAAGGTACATCGGCTCCGAGCTTTAATCCGTCACGTGCGAGTTCCTCTGCTGAGAGTTGTGTATCGAACATTGTATCCATGGCTTTGAGCGCAGCCGCGGCGTTTCCACTTCCTCCGGCAAGTCCCGCGGCTACAGGGATGTGCTTTTCTATAGTGCAGTTGATGCCGTCGGTCACACCATATTTTTCCTTAAACAGCGCTATGGCCTTATATACTATATTTTTCTCGTTGGTGGGTAGATAAGGCAGGTTGGTGCGTAGCTTTATATCGGATCCCGAAGTCTTTTCAAAATACAGGTTGTCGGATAATGTCACCGACTGCATTATCATTTTTAAGGTATGGTATCCGTTTGGAAGTACGCCCAGTACATCCAGGCCCAGATTTATTTTCGCATATGAATTGACTGTTAAGCTTTTCATATTTGTCCTTTCAAAAAAGGTCAGTCGACAGACTGACCGGATAGACTTTTGTTGGTTATATAATAATGTGAATGCAGGAGTTTGTCAAGAAAGTTAAACTTAGTGTATAATTATCGTTGGCATAATGATTAAATAAAAAATTAAAAAAGAAGGGGAAAACCCCTTCCCAATCATACAGAAATTCTTTAGTATTAGTTTGGCGAAAAAATAGTAAAGG
>JAFZQN010000134.1 GCA_017620375.1 Lachnospiraceae bacterium | reverse complement strand
TAATGCAAGGGAGATCATGAGCATCTTCTATGCACTTACCATCGGACTTGCGATGTCACTCGGATATATCGGTATAGCAGCATTTGTACTTGTATTTACAGGTGCATTCATCATCCTTTTCAATTCCATTGATTTCGGTGTAATGAAGGGCACCGACAGGATGCTCAAGATCATCATCCCCGAGGATATCGACTATGAGGGTGTGTTCGATGATATATTTGATAAGTACACATCAAAGTGGGATCTGGTTAGATGTAAGACCACCAACATGGGAAGTCTTTACGAAGTAACCTACGACATTATCCTTAAAAAGGACGTAAGTGAAAAGAGCTTTATAGATGAGATAAGATGCAGAAACGGAAATCTTACAGTTACATGCGGACGTCCGTTGACACCCAGGGATGAGCTGTGATATTATATACAGCTGATGAGGTGTTATATATTATTAACAAATCGGGTATTTGCTTTAACCCGTAGAAAAGGTTCAAAATGAAAAAAAGAAATTTAGCTTTTAAGGCAGCGGCAGTACTTTTAAGTTTAACACTTTTAACTGCCTGCGGTAATTCCGATAACGACGGAAACAAGGATAATACCACTCCTGCAGTAACAAGCGAGGCAGATAAGCCTACCGATACGGTTACGGATACTCCCGCAGTTACAAGCACCGATCCAGCTGTAACAGATACACCTGTTCCCACAGATGCGGATGATGCAAAAGACGATCCCGAGATACTCGATCCTGAAGAGGGCACACGTGTATACGGTGAGTACAAAATGATAGAAATTGATTACAAGCCCAAGGATCTGACCGCCAGCTACGATCCTACAGATGTTACATATATAGAATTTTCAAACGATGGCATAGCAGTATCCGGTAAGAAGGATGTACCTGTAAGCTCCATTAACGGAAGACAGAAAGTGCTCATCGATAAGAAGGGTACATATGTGATCTCCGGTGAGTGTTCAAACGGTCAGATCGTAGTAGAAGCCGATAAGGAAAAGGACGTAAGACTTATATTAAACGGCTTGAAGCTCACATGTCCCGAATCTGCAGCCATCTATGAGAAACAGTGTGACAAGATCCTTATCACTCTGGTAGACGGTACAGAAAACGTAATCTCTGCTACAACCAATTTCGTATATGAAGATGCAGAGAAGAAGAATCCCGATGCATGTATCTTTGCGAAGGATGATCTGGTAATAAACGGCAACGGAAGTCTTAAGGTTACATCAAGCGTATGCGAAGGTATCCACAGCACCGATTCATTAAAGATCGTATCCGGTACCATCGATGTTGAGACTACCGAAAGAGCTATCCGTGCTAAGAAATATATAGCTATTAAGGATGGTAACATCACCATCAAGTCAGAGGAAGACAGTATCAGGACCACAAAAGATGATGATGTGGCATTCGGACACATCGTAATCGATGGCGGTAATATCAATATTTACACCAATTCCGAAGGTATCCAGGCTACAGGTACAGTTCAGATAACAGGCGGAACCCTTGATATTTCAGCTAAGGGGCAGAAATCAAATGCGATAAAGACCGATAAGATGCTCTACATCGTAGATGCAAAGGTTACCGTTGATTCCAAGAAGGACCTTAAGGCATCCGGCGGTATCATCGCAGGAGCGGATACAGTAATAACAAGAAAATAAACAGATCTGTGACAGGAGACGGTTCTCCTGTCACTTTTTTTATCATTGATATTCATACGATATTACAATATAATGTATAAGATGACTGCGAAGCAATTCGCGAGTGTGACTGACAGGCGGGTGTAAGCATAAATGAGATATTATATAGCGGATCTGCATTTTTTTCATGCAAATATGAATTACGAAATGGATATGCGTGGTTTTGAAGATGCGGAGCAGATGAACGAATACATGATAAAGCAATGGAACGGCAGAGTAAGGAAGAATGATGAAGTCATGATACTCGGGGACTTTTCCATAGGTAAGGGAGAAGAGACCATGGAAGTATTAAAGAGACTGAACGGCGCGAAGTTCCTGATCACGGGGAATCATGACAGGTTCTTAGAGGATAAAAAGTTTGACACTAAGCTGTTCCGGTGGATAAAACCATACGAAGAAGTCAAGGATGATAAAAGAAAGGTTATACTTTCACATTATCCGATATTCTGTTATAATGGTCAGTACAGACTTGATAAAAACGGTAATCCAAAGACATACATGCTGTACGGACACGTACATAATACACATGATGAGAGGCTGGTTAACAGGTTTTGTGAGATCACGAAAGAAACACTTGCGTTTTCTAAGGGAGAGCAGGCAGAAAAGCCCATCCCATGCCAGATGATCAACTGTTTCTGTATGTTTTCGGATTATGTACCACTTACCTTAACCGAGTGGATAAAGGTGGATGAAGAGAGAAGGAAAAAGCTTATATGACAGAGATTTTACTGGTCGAAGATGACCTTGCCATTATAGAGGCATTGCAGAAGTTCCTGCAGAGTGAAAACTTTAAAACTTATGCCGCAAGCGGTCAGAAAGAAGCGGAAGAGATACTTGAAAAAAAGACTCCGCATATCCTTTTGGTGGATCTGTCTTTAAATGACGGAGACGGATTCGGGGTATGCAATGTGGCAAAAGAAAGAAATATACCGGTCATATTCCTTACCGCATCAGGAGATGAGCTGAGCGTTGTACGCGGCCTCGATATGGGAGCGGATGATTATATCGCTAAACCTTTCAGACCCAGAGAGTTACTTTCACGTATAAGAAGAGTGCTCAGGCAGTATGAAGGTACATCCAAAAACATTGCACTCGGATGCGGAGTGGTAGTCGATACAGAAAAGGGTGTGGTGACCAAACACGGCGAGGCATTAGAGCTTACGGCATTGGAGTACAGGCTGCTTAATGTATTTATAAATAATAAAGGCCTGCTCGTATCGAGAAATAAGCTGTTGGAAGACATATGGGATATAGGCGGTGATTTTGTAAACGATAACACGCTTACCGTATATATTAAGAGACTGAGGGAAAAGATCGAGGACGATGCTCAAAATCCCGTCATAATAAAGACCATGAGAGGTCTTGGATACAGGATGGACTAAAATGAGATTATTCAGAAACAGAAGTTTTGCCTGGGAATTTGCGGTGACGGCATCGGTACTTTTTATAGTTGCATTTATCCAGCTTTTTATAGCACCGGTATCGGCGCTGGTGACAGTCATAGGCGGCGGACTTGTATTGTATGCCATATTCTGTACCGGAAAAAAAAGATACAGGGATATGGAACATTTAAGTGAAGAGTTGGACAAGATCCTGCACGGGACTGAAAACTTTTTTATCTCCGAATGCAAAGAAGGCGAACTTGCCATACTTAACAGCAATATAAGAAAAATGACCATAAAGATGAAGGAGCAGGCTTCCCAGCTGACTCATGAGAAAATATTACTGACAGACGCCATAGCCGATATATTCCATCAGCTGCGTACACCGCTTACTTCCATGCGACTTACGTGTTCCATGCTCTCGGAAGAGGAATTAAGCTATGAGGACAGAGTACGTTTTGTAAGGGGTATCAAAAAGCAGCTTGAGAGAATGCAGTGGCTGGTAGAAACGCTTCTTAAGATGTCAAAGATAGAAGCAGGTACGGTAACCTTCAGAAAAGATGAAATTAAAGTAAATGACATAATGGAAAAAGCCTGCGAGCCGTTGCTCATACCTTTGGAATTAAGAGGTGTTACCTTAAAGAAGGATCTGGGCGATGCAGGTCTTACGGGTGATCCGGAGTGGCTGGCTGAGGCTTTTGGAAATATAGTAAAGAACTGTATGGAACATACCCCGGAGGGCGGCAGCATAACAATTGATGCGGAAGAAAACGCACTTTATACGCGCATCTCTATAAGCGATACGGGTACAGGTTTTGAAAAGGAAGACCTGCCGCATATCTTTGAGCGTTTCTACAAAGGAAAGAACTCAAGCTCCGAAAGCGTCGGTATCGGACTGGCTCTGTGCCGGACCATTATAACAGGACTGGGGGGCACCATAAAAGCTGAGAACGGCAAAGAAGGTGGGGCCAGGTTTGAAGTCAGATTCTATAAAAGTGTAGTATAACAAATAAAGGGCTCTGTCCGGGTAGCATCCCGAGCGAGATTGCCACCAAAGGCAATTCGCATCGGGAGCATACCCGTCACGAGCCCTAATTTTGTGCCTGTTAGCGATATTAAAAACGGAGCCACCGCATAGTGCAACAGCTCCGTTTGAAAGATAAAATATAATTAATATAGAATGTGTTCAAACACCGGCATATATTCAATAGGAGCATCCACCTTAACAGTCTGCTTGCCGTCGTAGATTTCACCTGTAGATGTGAGCTTCCATTTGCCTTCGGGCAGGTATACGTCACGGCTGAACTGGTTAAGGTTCATTACGGGTGCTACCAGGTACTTTGCACCGAACATATACTGGTCCTGAAGCTCCCAACACTTTTTGTCATCCGGGAATTCATAGAACATGGCTCGGATGAGAGGTGAGCCGTTGGAATGAGCTTCCTCGTAGAGTGACTTGATGTAGTCATGCATCTCTATTCTTATGTCATAATACTTTTTCATTATAGCATAATTATCTTCGCCGTAGCTCCAAAGCTCGTTAGGCTGACCGGTGTGCAGGTATCCGCCACCCCAGTCACGGGTATCAAGAGGCGGGATATTGTAAGGACCACGGTCTCCGTGCATACGGAGTACTGCCGAGTATACTGCAAACTGATACCAGCGGATAAGGAGCTGTCTAAAGTCAGGGTCATTTACATCATCTGTCATGAAACCGCCGATATCGGTTGTCCACCAGGGGATTCCTGCTATACCCATGTTAAGGCCGCACTGCAGCTGGTCACGGAAAGCTTCAAATGTGGAAGGTACATCACCCGACCATACTACGTTTCCGTACTTCTGTGAGCCTGCCCATGCACAGCGGAGTAAGTTAACTACGGGCTTTCCGAGCTTACTCATCTCATCGTAGAATACACGGCTGTACATCTGAGGGTACATGTTGGAAAGTGCGAGTGCGGGACCGTCACAGTAACGGTAGTTTTCAAAATCATATACACCGTAGTCAGGTTCGGAGTTGTCCAGCCAGAATGCATCTATACCGTAATCGTAATAATTCTTCTTGCATACTTCCCATACATATTTTCTGGTCTCGGGATTAAAAGGATCTATCTCTACACAGTCACCCTGATAATCATAGGTCTGAGCTGCACCGCGCTCTGTCTTTATCAGCAGGCCTTTTTCCATCATGGGATAGAAGTTCTCGCTCTTTCTGTCGACTGAGGGCCATACGGATACGATGACCTTTATACCCATGGAATGGAGCTCGTCCACCATAGCCTTGGGATCGGGCCAGTATTCTTTGTCAAATTTCCAATCGCCCTGTACGGTCCAGTGGAAAAAGTCTATAACTATCTGGTCTATCTTTATGCCTTCGGCCTTGTATTTCCTTGCTACCTCTAATACTTCAGCCTGTGTCCTGTATCTTAACTTGCACTGCCAAAGTCCCATTAAGTCCTCGGGGAACATGTCAGCTCTGCCGGTAACACCGGTGTAGTTTTCAAGTATCTGTTTGGGAGTATCGGCTACTGTTATCCAGTAATCCATTTCCTTTGTAGCGCGGGCTATCCACTCGGTATAGTTTTTACCAAACGATACACGGCCTACAGCGGGATTGTTCCATAAGAATCCGTAACCGTAAGAGGAGAGTGCAAAAGGTACCGATATCTGGGAGTTACGCTGGGCAAGCTCCAATACGCAGCCCTTAAGCTCCATGCATTCCTGCTGGTACTGACCCATACCGAATATCTTTTCATCGGGGTTGGCATCAAATTTAAGGTTAAGGGTGTACTCACTGCCGCCGATAATGCCCTTCCATTCGCGGTTTACGATCTTAAGG
>JAFZQN010000133.1 GCA_017620375.1 Lachnospiraceae bacterium | reverse complement strand
GAAATAAAGGAAGTATCCTTTGATTATGTGGACAAAAAATCAAGGTTCGGAGCCTTGAAAAATGTAAGTCTTAACATAAGAGAAGGTGAGTTCATCTGTATCCTCGGCGCTTCGGGATGCGGAAAATCAACACTCTTAAGTTTGCTTTCAGGTTTAAATAAGCCAAAGAGCGGAGAATTGTTACTTGACGGTTCACCCATTAAAGGTCCCGGCATAGACCGTGCTGTCGTATTTCAGCAGTATTCGTTATTTCCCTGGCTTACCGTAAAAGGAAATGTCCTTTTCGGAATCAAACAGAGCGGAAAAAAAATAGCCCGTAAGGAACGTTCCAAGCTTGCCGAAAAATATGTTGAAAATGTGGGACTTATAAGTGCAAAAAACAAATATCCCGCTCAGCTTTCGGGAGGTATGAAGCAGCGTGTGGCTGTTGCAAGAGCACTGGCACTCGAATCGGAGGTACTTTTGCTTGATGAGCCTTTCGGTGCCATAGATCCTAAGCTCAGACTTGAATTACAGGAGCTGGTCTCAAAGCTTTGCACAGATTACAAAAAAACAGTTGTTTTTATCACACATGATATAGATGAAGCAATACTCCTTGCAGACAGGATAGTAGTAATGGAACCCGGAAGCATAAGGAGCATACATAAGGTAAGATTCCCTCATCCAAGGGTAAGAGAGGAGCTTTCCGGAACTGAGGAATATGAAAAGCTTCACAGACAACTGATCTCGGCATTTTACTCTGAGGTTGAAGAAAAGATCGATGCGGGGGTACAGTTATGAAAAGATTTTTTAAACTGGATAGGGCGCTTATACCGGAATATATCATAGCAACTGTTCTGATGATAACCAATATCATTTTTGCTGCGTCCTTCCCTTATCATACAACTCATAAGGTATACTACGACAGTTCAGCGTTTGTTGTTGTGATAGTTATATCCTTCCTTTTATATAACTTAAGCCTTTTTTCTACAAAAAAGAAAAGTGCCAATGATATAGCAGTGGTTTTGTTCGGCTTTTTCCTTCTTTGGGAAGTGGCGTATAAGCTTGGCTGGATACATAACGATCTGCTTCTGCCTTCACCTGAAGGCCTGTTTCATGTATTTGTTGAAAAAACACCGGAGATCCTTTCGGATGTATGGGGCTCGATCCAGCTCTTATTTATAGGCTTTTCACTTGCGGCAATACTAGGTACTATACTCGGACTTCTTGCGGGATGGATACCCAGAGTTCGAGAAGTGCTGCTACCTATCTCAAATGTTATAACCCTTATCCCGCCGCTTATGTTCTCGGCATATCTTATCATGCTGCTGACAACTTTCAGACAGGCCGCTATAGCAGTTATATTCTTTGCGGTATTCTGGCCTACATTCCAGGGCACGGTAGTGCGTGTGGGACAGATAGACAAGCAGGTGATCGAGGCAGCCAAAACAATGGGAGTAGGCACTGTGGGAATGCTGTGGAAGGTTATATTTCCTTACTGCCTTCCGGGGATAATAAAGAGCATATCAAAGAGCTTACGCGGAGCATTCATGTGCTTATCCGGTGCTGAAATGCTGGGTATTAATCTTGGTATAGGGTATTTTATAGAAAAATACAAGAGTTTTGCCGATTACCGCTGCGTACTGGCAGGTATAGTAACGGTAGGTGTCATTACCACCTTGATAGACCTGGGAGTTAATAAACTGGAAAAGGCCATTATCAAGTGGGAGAACTGATATTGGAATACAAGTTGTAAAAAGTGACAGATGAGGTGAATATGGATATATACAGAGTAACATCGGATTCTCCGATATGGCAGAAACATGCTTATAATTATATAAGAACGGATGCCTTCTGCGTCGGACAGAATATACCGGTGGAGTTGGAATTTAACGGTGACGGCGACGGGGAAAAATTTAACGGCGTGTTGGTCGTTGATGATCATAAGCCTGTGGCAGGACTTCGAATAGCTTATCCGCGTCCAGGTATAGCCAAGATAGAGAGGGTATGTACGGTAAGAGAAAAGCAAAAGGGCGGCTATGGCAGGCTCATGATCGAAGAAGCGGAAAAATGGATAGCCGAACAGGGGATAAAGCATATTGTCATATCCAGTCAGGACAGGGCCCAAGGGTTTTATGAGAAATGCGGCTATGTTCTTAATCCGGCGGTTTCTGCTCATGAATACGATCCGCCGAGAAAGGAAGCTAAAGAAGTTAAAAGAACTGTGGATTTCCATCCGGATTTTACGTGTGTACTGGTGGAAAAATATATTTGACAGTGTAACTAAAGGGCTCGGGCAGAGCTCTTATTTTTTTACCCTTAAAAGAAAAAATGTTGAGAATAATCCGGGTATGGATTATAATAGAAATGTTTGGGAGGGGTTAAGATGAGCTTTGTAGAATTCGAACATGTCAAAAAGACCTATCATATGGGTGAAGTTGATATAGAAGCGTTAAAGGACGTTAATTTTACAATAGAAAAAGGCGAGTTTGCGGTAATTGTGGGAGCCAGCGGTGCCGGAAAGACCACAATCCTTAATATCCTCGGCGGTATGGATACCGCCACATCCGGAAAGGTAATACTGGACGGAGAGGATGTATCGGGGTTTTCTTCAAGAAAACTTACCACATTCAGGCGTCACGATATAGGCTTTGTTTTTCAGTTTTATAACTTAGTACAAAACTTGACAGCTCTGGAAAACGTCGAGCTTGCGGCACAGATATGTAAGGACCCCATGGATGCCATGACGGTGCTTGAACAGGTGGGACTAAAGGACAGAGCGCATAACTTCCCGGCACAGCTTTCGGGAGGCGAACAGCAGCGTGTAGCTATAGCAAGAGCCCTCGCTAAAAATCCGAAGCTCCTTCTGTGTGATGAGCCTACAGGAGCGTTAGATTACAATACAGGTAAAATGGTCCTGCAGCTTCTTCAGGATGCCTGCAGGAAAAACGGGATGACCGTGATCGTAATAACACATAACCAGGCTCTTACCGCTATGGCCGACCGTATAATAACGGTCAAAAGCGGACTTATCACAGAGATAAGAGAAAACAAGGATATAGTACCTATCGAGAACATAGTATATTAAAGACTAAAGAGGAAGAGCTGACATGAACAAAAGCATGTGGAAAACTACATTGCGTGAGATAAAGAACAGTCTTGGCAGATATCTGGCGATATTTGCCATTATTGGGCTTGGTGTCGGCTTCTTTTCAGGTCTCAGAGTTACGCATGATGCCATGGTAGAGGCTACGGACGGTTTCGTAAAAGATCATGCTATGTTTGATTACAGACTGATCTCCACACTAGGCTTTACCGATGACGATATAGATGAACTTAAAAAGACGGACGGGATAGAGGACGCGTACGGAGCATACAGGGCGGATGCGATAGTGACGGATAACGGAACGGAGTATGTGGCATCCTTTCATTCACTGGATGATTCAGTAAATACTCCTTCACTTACTTACGGCCGTATGCCGGAAAAATCCGGTGAGATACTGGCTGACGGAAGGTTTTATCCAAAAGACTTAGTGGGTAAGACGATCACCCTGTCGGATAATAACACTTCCGATACTTTAAGCTGTTTTTCACGCACGGAATTTACCGTGGT